>NZ_JAXQGA010000021.1:0-64291 GCF_034438075.1 Acetobacterium sp. K1/6
AGATCATCTTCCGTTAAACCCAATTTCTTTGCTATCTCACGGATGTCCTGTGGGGTAGCCTCTTGTGCAATCTCAATGTCTGATTTAAATCCCATTTTTTTCCTCCAATATTTTTTTAAAAATTTAAATATCTGATCTCAATAAAAAATCAGATAATTATTAAACAATTTTACAACTACTTAAAAAACGTTTACATGCTTTTTTACTGTCACTCATCTTCGCATCCACAACTTAACGTTCGCTTTATACTCAAATGATCGACTATTTGACGATAATGAATTCACTCACCTCCTAAACATCTTTACAATCATCAACTTGCCACATCTGTTTATTTTAATTGCCCCAAGTGACTTTGATACAAATCCCGGGCAGATAGTCAACTGTCTACATGTATATACAATTTTTTTTAGATTATCACTATTCTTCGACAATGTCAATATTTTTCTACTTTAAGTCAATTTATTTTCTTTTATTGTTCGTTATTTCTCAAACAATCCATCACAAAGTAAAATATCGCAAGAAAATAAGCGTGCATTCACTCTATTCCATCTTAATTCAGTCGAATAATTACACTAATTAATAATTGCTTTTTAGCTTTTTCTTACCATGCCACAATTCAAAGAATAAAAATATCATCGTCGTTTATCACACATTCAGCTAAATTGTGCCTTTCTTACTTGGATTTCACAGCTTTGATATTTTTTTAACAACTACATTCAGTTTAAACCATTTCTTTACAAAAATCAAATAATTCATATGATAAAATATTAACAATTATTTCGGTGTTTTTGATTGAATACTTGTTAATTTTGTATCATTTTTTACTCATTTATCATGATAATCATCATATCAGAAAGAAACATTCAATTGAACAATCATATTGTAGTAAATTGCAATTTAATTTATTTAAATTTAAATAAATCTTATTAAAAGAATTGTTATTTTTAATTTTATTTTTGTAAATTATACTATATATACTATTTTTGATGTCGATATGCTCCCATTCTTAATTCCGTATCTGTTTTATCTGCTTTTTGAGGGGTATTGTCATAAAAAAAACCTTCGCTGACTAGGCAGTCGAAGGTTTTCTTTTATTCAAGGATTAGATCTAACTGACACAATATTGTCTCATCCTGATTGACAACATCAATGCGATAGTGATCATCTTCCACCTGCTCACTTAAAGCGCTCACCTGGTCACCATAAAAACACTGCGCTTTAAAAACCATCCGGGCTTCTTTTAATTGCTTTTTCTTAACAACCTCCAGTGGCAGCACTTCGATCGCCCATGCCAAATACTTGACATGATTCACATGCTGATTGAAGTCGATATCCAGAAAACGGACAGAAAAGTTTTTTTGAGCATCAACCCGATTTAATTTCCGGATCTTTTTAAAAACCGGCTCGCCTTTTTCGAAGCACTGATACCGCTCCATTTCCGGATAGGCATCGATACGCTCCATTTTTCCAGTTTTCCGGTTAACCAACAACCATTGCGTATTTGCAATTACCTTTACTTCTCCGCTAATATCTTCAATGGTAAAACGGCGTGTTGCACGAAATTTTTCCATACCCGTGGCCTGCGTTGTTACCTTTACCACGTCTTGATACAGGGGGAAACACTTAAACTGAACGCTGTATTTTACTAAAAACCAGGCGAGATCCTGTTTTTTTAAGTACTCCCCACCGATATCCAGCGCGTCGCCCTGGTTGGTGGACGCTTCCTGAAAATAGTTCATGGCAGTAGTTGGCAGCATTTTTCCAGTCGAGTCGGATTCATAACAGGCAATTTTCTGATTCTCAAAATAAACTAGGCTCATGGCAATCGCTCCTACTCAAAGCTTCTTCGATATAAGCTGATACCGTCAAGGCTCCAGTTGGGTTCGGTAAAGGTCCCCGGTTCTACCCGATTGAGGGCCTGTTCCATGGTGTACATCCGAGCGTCAATCATATCAATATGGTGAAGCAGCTCAGCTTCAGGGAACATCGGCCGTTTGGGACTACCAAATTCCGGCTGGTAATGATGGGACAAAATCATGTGCTTGAGCATCATTAACACCTCAGGGGCGGTGCCCAGTGACTGACCCACTAGTTCCAGTTCCACAATTTCCTGGGTGATGTGTCCCAGCAGTTTTCCCTCTGGTGTATAATCAGAAACTGATCCATTTTCATCAGAAACCATTTCATTAATTTTACCGATATCGTGGAGGATGATGCCAGCATAAAGCAGATCCCGGTTGATAAAGGGATAAATCCCCACCAGGCCTTTGCCGATTCGCAACATCGAATAGGTGTGGTAAAGCAGCCCACCTTTAATGGCATGATGATGCTTTTTTGCTGCTGGAAAATAGCTCAAAATCTCAGTCTGGTCACTAAATATTTTTTTTGTGATGGCGGCGATGTCGGTATTGGCAAAATCATCGATGGTATCGCTTATATAGCCCAGCATTTCATTGATGTCGACTGGTACAGTTTCGATGAAATCATCGATCTCCACCTCATCACTTTCGTCGGCCAATCGCATTTTTTCAACGATCAGTTGGAGCCGGCTGTTGAATTCCTGGACCTTGCCTTTTATTTTAACCAGTTTGCCATTGGTGAAGATTTCCTCATCTTCCGGCTTGACATCCCATTTTTTGCCATCAATTTCGTCAAAATCGGCATCATTCAATACCATGTTAAAATAACGGCTGCCATTGGTGGCAGTTTTGGTCATCTGCGACTTTATAAATAAAAAGCCAAGGTAATCCTGACCTTTTTGTACGGACTTAATTTTCAATTTGTTCTCCTCGTGGTTTTATTATTTACATTGCTCGGGAAAAACTTTGGCATAAGCGGTTAAACCGCGCTTTAGAATTTCCATACTTTTTTTCATCTCATCGCCGTTTAATACATAGGCGATGCGCACCTCATCGGCGCCATCCTGGGGATTTAAATAAAAATCATTGGCCGGCGATAAGAGTACCGTTTCGCCCTGATACTCAAAGTCGTTGATCAGCCACTCGATAAAATGGCAGGCCTCTTTGATTGGCAACTTGGCCATAAAGTAAAAGGCGCCCCGGGGTTCTTTGCAGATGACACCGGGAATTTGCTGCAGGGCCGCATAAACGATCTTCCGACGGCAAGTATATTCCTTTAACACCGCATCAAAAAAATGCCCATCCAATTTAAGCAGGGACACCGCCCCAATTTGATCTACTGTGGAAACCGACAGCCGCATCTGAACCAGCTTTTTGAGCTGATTCATCAGGGTTTTATTTTTTGACACAATAAAACCGATCCGGGCTCCGCAGGCACTATAGCGTTTGGAAATACTATCGATCAGGATAAAATGCTGAGCCAGCTCCGGGTACTGGGCTGGACTTAAATAGTCCTGACAATCGTAGACAAACTCCCGATACACCTCATCCGAAATCAGATAGAGGTTGTGTTTGATGGCCAGTTTCACCATCACCTCAATTTCTTCCTTAGAAAATACCTTGCCGGTGGGATTCCCGGGATTAGTCATTAGCAGAGCTTTGGTCCGCGGAGTAATGGCCGCTTCAATCACCGCCGCATCCGGCAGGGCGAAGCCGTCTTCGGCATAGGTTTTAAAACCGACCAGGGTCACATCGGTAGCCGCGGCCATTTCCTTATAAATACTATAAAGCGGTTCGGCGGTGAGAATTTCATCCCCGGCATTACAAATCCCGATAAAGGTAAACAGCAGCGCTTCACTGCCACCGTTCGTAACAAAGAGATCGCTGGTGTCGTAACTAAGACCCAACCGCCGGTAATAATCGCAGGCCGCTTCCCGCAGTTCGATGATCCCCTCCGGGGCTTGATAGGATAAAACTTTCTGATCAATGCAATTGACACTTTCCAGAAAACCGGCTGGCGTTTTGATATCTGGCTGGCCGATGTTTAAAAAATAAACCTTCTTCCCCTTTTTCTGCGCCTCGCTCACCAGAGGATAGTATTTTAAAAGGGCGGGTTCTCCCATTTTTTGGATACGCTGAGATGTTTCCATTATAACTCCTGCTTGTTCGTATTATTACATGACTCTGTAAAAAATTATAAACTTTATCAGAAAAAATTGCAAATTTCTGAGGACTATTATATTGTACAGTCCTTAAAAATCATGTTAAACTAATTAGAATACAACATCATTACGGAGGCTTTATGAAACGTTCAAAACCAAACATTCTCCCCGATCTGGAATTCACCAGAGATTTACCATCACTGGTGGCCTGGGCCCGGGAAGAAGAAATAGATATGGAAGATAAGTATTTTAAAGACTTGACCCTAACAAGCATTGATTTTTCCTACCTGTCCTTTCGGGGCTCTGTTTTTGAAAACTGTGAGTTAACCGATTGTCACTTTGAGAAAGCGGATTGTCGGGATCTCCGTTTTCAATCCTGTAATCTATCCAACAGTGACTTTACTGATGGTTATTTTAATCGCTGTGAATTCAATTTTTGCAAAATGATAGGGGTTGATTTTCATCAGGCCCAATTGGAGAACCTCGGCTTTTCCAGCAGCAATTTCCAGTACGCCAATTTTAGCAAAGCCAAACTCAAAGCTCTGGAGATTTCACAGTGCGATTTCAGTTATGCCTCTGTTTCCGAGTGCAAACTCACCCAGTTAAAACTCGATGGTATCAACTTTGAAGCCACCAGTTTTTTCAAAACGCCGCTAAAAGGACTGGACTTCACCACCTGCCAAATCGATGGCCTACGTGTCTCTATTGAAGCATTAAACGGTGCCGTTGTCTCCGCCTATCAGGCCGCAGAACTGGCCAAGTTGTTGGGCTTAATTGTGCGCTGATAACTCAATAAAAGAAAGAGGACTTATGGAAACCATCCCTGCTAAAAACATGCTGACCCGGACCAAAAATAATTATTGGTTTGGCACCGACTATAATATGAATATCTATCGGGGCTGTTCCCATGGCTGCATTTATTGTGACAGTCGTAGCGACTGCTATGGGATTGAAGCTTTTGACCAGGTCCGGGCCAAAGAAAATGCCCTGGCCATTCTGGAAGACAACCTGCGACGCAAGACCTTAAAGGGCGTGGTGGGTACTGGTGCCATGAGTGATCCCTATAATCCCATGGAGCAGAAACACCAGCTCACCCGCCAGGCGCTGGAGCTCTTCAAAACCAACGGTTACGGGGTAGCCATCGCCACCAAGAGCCCCCTTGTTACCCGGGATAAAGATCTGCTTTTATCGATTCAGAAACGGTCACCTGTCATTGTCAAAATTACCATTACCAGTGCCGACGATTCACTGGCAAAAATCATCGAACCCCGGGTAGCCCCCAGTTCTGCCCGCTTTACCGCGATCAATGAGCTGGCAGACAGCGGCATCTTTACAGGCGTTCTGCTGATGCCAATTCTCCCCTTTATCAATGATACCCCGGCGAACATCAAAGCCATTGTGACCAATGCCGCCGAACATGGCGCCCAATTTATTTATCCCGCCTTTGGGGTCACCCTCCGGGATTCCCAACGCCTTTATTTTTACGACCAGCTCGATGCTCATTTCCCTGGCATTAAAAAAAAGTATCTCCGCAATTTCGGTAATTCCTATAGCTGCGCCAGCCCCCAGGCCAGAAGCCTCTGGGCCACCTTCACCCGGGAATGTCAACGCCATGGGGTTCTTTACAAAATGGAAGACATCGTCTCCCGGTACAAACTGGAACACGGCAGCCAGCAATTGTCATTTTTGTTTTAAAACGTGCTTTTATTAATGGCTGTAAACAACGATAATGGTAACCCCAGACCAGCACAACGCTGAAGGATCAAACCAATTAAGCCTTACCCGGTACGGCAGGCTCCCCCCAAGGGTCTTTTCCAACCAGCAGACAATCACTGTCTGCCTATTATATCGTTCTTTATGCAATATATACTTGACATTGTATCTTATATACTGTACTATATGTCATATAGGGAGTGATCAAATGAAAAACATAAAATTAAAGGTGGCTCGGGCCGAGAACGATATTTCCCAGGAAGAGCTGGCCAAACGGGTCGGCGTCACCCGGCAGACAATCGGCATGATTGAAGCCGGTAAATTCAATCCATCTTTGCAATTGTGCATCGCCATCTGTAAAGCTTTGGGAAAAACATTAAACGATTTATTCTGGGAGGAAAATGACAATGAAAAAAATGAAAAAAGTAGTTGATGAGCGCCAGGAACTGGAGCTGTATAAAATAGAACATCTCTGTTTCTGGATTGTTTTCTGGCTGTTGCTCGGCAGCATTATTGTTCAGTCGATGTTTCTAAATGCTCCCTTTAGTCAATGGGGTTTTGAATGGGCCATCTTTATGATCAGTTGTGGCGGGGTTATCGTTGGCTGTTATAAAAAGGGACAATGGGATTTTTACAGCAAACCCACCACCAAAAACTATCTGATTTACAGCCTCATTGGCGCTGGTGCTTTTGCCATCATTTACGCCATTACGCTGTATATGAACCACGCTTATTTAAAAGGCCATCTGCTGGCACTTGGCTCACTGACTCTCCTTATCTTTGCCCTGCTCTTTGCCCTGATTTTCGTTGCCCTGTTTGTCAGTGGCACCCTGATAAAAAAACGTCAGAAAAAACTGGAAGACCAATTCAGTGATCATGACCCGCAATAGCTTTATCTTTTCAGGCAAAGCATGCCCCTGATTGTTCAGGGGTTTTTTGTTGTTATATTTGACAGCTTTTGACACCACTAGCCAGCCCGCGTTTTTAAACTGCAAAATTTCTGCAATCGTTTTTTTACCGATTTAGTGCTAATTAAGTCGCACTTTTTTGTTTCTGTGCTATACTACAACTAATTTTAAGCAATTCTGTTTTAATTTAGCAATCCGTATTGATTCAATTCTAAGAGGTGAACAAATGAAAGAAAAACTAAATCTAATGGCTGTTTTTTGTGATGACAATGGCCGGATTGCCCGGTTCGATGAGATGACTAATTTTGTTTTCTACACCAAAGAAAAAAGCGGTTGGCATAAATCCGAAATGATTCCCTTATGCCCTGATCTTTCCGGCGGGCTGGCCGCCATCCGGGAAAACATTAAACAGATGCTTGGTGTCTTCAACGACTGCCGGATCATCATCACCAAATCCATCATTGGTATTCCCTACCAGGTTTTTGACCGTTCCGGCTTTATTATCTGCGAAACCGAAGACTTTGATCTGGAATTACTTGATGCCATTGCGGCCGACCTGGCCAGTCAAGACGCACAAGCGAAAGAAGTTGCCCGTCTACTAACTAGAACACCAACCGAAACTGATGTCCCTGGTTATTACCGCTTTGATTTAACCCAGGTGCAAAAAAAGTACCCGGAGATGAGTTCAAAGATGGCCCTGCAGCCCTTTTTAAAAGAAGCTCCCTTTGACGCTCTGGAAGTGGTCTGTAACCATATCCCGCCATGGTTTGAACACCAATTACCAAAAATGCACTTGCAATACCGCATCGAAAATAAAAATGATTCCACTAAGCATGTTATTATCACCCATGTCGTGTGTGAATAAAAGGAGATCGTTATGTCAACCTGCCAAACGCAAAAATATGGCCCCCTCACCGGGATCACCTTTTTTGAAACCTATACCGATGGTTCGCCAAAAGGCTGTGCCTTCGACGAGCCCAACACCATCAATACCCCTGTGGGCATTCTGGTTCCCAACTACGGCCCCTCAAACCTGAGAAATCGGGAAGGGTTAGCGCTGGAGTTTTTCAAAAACGGCCAGATCAAAAGCATCGATCTGGAAAGCGCCACCGCAGTCATCACCTCGCTTGGGAGCCTGTCCGCCGAACGGATCAGTTTTTATGAAAACGGTCGAATCCACCGTTTATTTCCGCTAAATGGCCGAATCAACGGCTACTGGACCGAGAATGATGAATATACCCTGGCTAAACCGATAGACTTTGATCTGGCTGTGGGTTCCTTTTCAACCAAGATTGTAAGCCTCTGCTTTTATGAAAGCGGTGCCCTGAAAAGTTTGACCATGTGGCCTCAGGAAACCATTGAACTCAATAGCCCCGACGGCCTGGTGAAGGTGCGTTACGGTTTTTCCTTATATGAAAACGGCAAGCTGAAAAGCTTTGAACCCGCCCTGCCCGAACCCATTGTCACCCCGATCGGGATTGTGATCGCCTATGACAGCACTGCCCACGGCATTAATTGTGACGAAAATTCAGTCAACTATTCGCCTACCGGGGTGATCCGATCCCTGATCACCGGCAATAACGGCCTGATGATCACTGAACCGGAAGGCAAAAAATTTATTCAGCCCCTGATGAAACCAGGCACTCTGGACCCAGACGTAATGGTTCCCGAACCAATGACGATCATCTTCACCGATGGTAAAATGGAGATTCTCCAGGATGAAATCGTAACGGTCGATTTACAAACCGCCACGATCCGGGCTATTCTGGTTCATGATCCAATGAAAAAATCCTGCGGCGACTGTTCTTCCTGTTCAAGCTGCGGCTGATCTCCCGGATTTCCCGTTTGTTTAAGAATTACTTAAGTTTTATTTAAGCAAGAAAACGGCATTCCAGGCTAAGAACATTCTAAACCCCTGAAAATGATTTCACCCCACCTATCAGATGGAAAATACATCAGTTAACTAAAGTACAATCCCGATTTCCGGCTAAAAAAACCTGTCGCCGATCTCTTTTATTCGTAAACCCATTTCACTTTGAAAAGGGTTTACAACCAAACCTGCTTGACTTATCCTCCTATTCCATGGATAATAAGCCCATAGAAAACAATGCAATACGGATTTGACAAAGACAATGTGGTCTCAGCTCTTTACAATTAGGTAAGCGCTGAGACCTTTTTTGTTCCCATCATTCCCTACTCTATTTAGACAATGAGGTCTTAATTTGCTGCTCAATCAATGCAGCCGATTAAGATCTTTTCGTTTATGCAAAACAAAATAAGTTTTTTTAGACAAGGAAGTCTTACCTTTTACGCTTTTGTGAAAGGCAAAGGCTTCTTTACTTTTTGCAGAAAAACTTGCATTGGATCTTAAAATTTTTCACACTCAGGAGGAAAGATAATGAGACAAATCGCTATTTATGGTAAAGGTGGTATTGGTAAATCGACCACAACGCAAAATCTCACGGCAGGACTAGGACTCATGGACAAAAATATCATGGTCGTCGGATGTGATCCAAAGGCCGATTCAACCCGATTGTTGCTTGGTGGTCTGGCACAAAAAACGGTACTCGATACTCTTCGCGAAGAAGGTGAAGAAATTGAACTCGATGCCATCCTGAAACCAGGATTCCGAGGCATTCAATGTGTTGAATCAGGCGGACCGGAACCAGGGGTCGGCTGTGCTGGTCGGGGAATTATTACTTCCATCGGAATGTTAGAACAATTAGGTGCTTATACCGATGATCTGGATTATGTATTCTATGATGTTTTAGGTGATGTTGTTTGTGGTGGTTTTGCAATGCCAATGCGTGAAGGGAAGGCTCAAGAAATTTACATTGTTGCTTCCGGAGAAATGATGGCCTTGTATGCAGCTAACAATATTGCCAAAGGTGTTCAGAAATATGCTACAACTGGTGGTATTCGTTTAGGCGGAATTATCTGTAACAGTCGTAATGTTGATGGTGAAAAAGAATTGGTACAAGCCTTTGCCGAAGAACTAGGCAGCCAAATGATTTACTTTGTCCCACGTGACAATATGGTACAGCGTGCTGAAATCAACAAAAAAACCGTTTTAGAATTTGATGATACAGCTAATCAGGCTCAAGAATATCGTAATTTAGCGATGGCTATTGATACGAATAAAATGTTTGTCATTCCAAAGCCCATGCATCAGGATCGACTCGAAGAAATCCTGATGGAACATGGAATTATGGATATTTAGTCTATATTGTGAAAGGAAGTAAAAAAATATGTTAATGATCAGAGCAATTATCAGACCCGAAAAAGTAGGGGTTGTATTATCCGAAATGTTATCCGCTGATTACTCAGCGGTTACGAAATTAGATGTTTATGGACGTGGAAAACAAAAAGGGATCAAGGTTGGAGACGTTCACTATGATGAAATTCCAAAAGTGATGCTCCTGTGTATCGTCAACGATGAAGACAAAGATGATGTTGTTAAAATAATCATGAAAAATGCAAAAACTGGCAAGGATGGTACTTTTGGAGATGGTCGTATTTTTATTTCTCCGGTAGAAGAAGCGTATACAATCAGTACTGGAAAACCGGGCCTTTAAAAGGAGGAATTGATATGAAAGAAGTTATGGCAATTATTCGACAGAATAAAGTAAATCAGACCAAAGAAGCCCTTGTAAAAGATGGCTATCCCGCTTTTACCTGTTTAAAGGTTCTCGGACGCGGAAAAAAAACGATTGATCTATCCATCGTTCAGGATATCGTTGACGCAGGAGAAATGCCCATCTCACCGATTGGTGAATCCTTAACTGAATCATCCCGCTTAATTCCAAAACGATTTTTTACATTAATCGTTGAGGATGAAGATGTCGCGAAGGTCGTTTCTATTATTATTGACAACAATCAGACCGGAAATCCCGGTGATGGTAAAATTTTCGTCATCCCAATTGAAGAGTCCATTCGGGTACGAAGTGGCGAAAAAAATGCGGATGCATTTTAGAAAGAGGTGATTAAAATGGATTCAAGAGATAAAGTGCTCGATCAATATAGCTCTAAACTCTATAAAAACAGAAAAGAACATGTTATTCAAATTGAAGACGGTGAACCGAATGTCATTGCCGCTGATACTCGAGCCATCCCGGGAATCATGACCAACCGTGGTTGCTGTTATGCAGGATGTAAAGGGGTTGTTATTGGCCCACTAAAAGATGTTGTCCAAATCGTTCATGGCCCGATCGGATGTAGTTACTACGCCTGGGGAACCCGACGAAATAAAGCCAAAGGCGATGAAAACACGAAGAACTTTTTAGAATATTGTTTTTCGACGGATATGCAAGAAACCGACATTGTCTTTGGTGGTGAAAAGAAATTAAAAAAAGCAATTAAAGAAGCGGTTGAAATCTTTGATCCCGCCTGTATTATGATTGCTTCAACGTGTCCAGTCGGACTGATCGGTGATGATATCCACGCCGTCGCAGCTGAAGCTGAAGAAATGTACAATATTAAAGTAGTTGCCTTCAGTTGTGAGGGTTACAAAGGCGTTAGTCAATCCGGGGGACATCATATTGCCAATAACGGTTTAATGAAAAATGTTATTGGTACCGGTGACGCAAAACCGGTAAAATACTCCATTAATCTTTTAGGGGAATACAACATCGGTGGTGATGGTTGGGAAATTTGCCGGGTTCTTAAACGGATCGGTTATAACATTGTCTCGGTCATGACTGGTGATGGGAGCTACGAAGAAATGAAAAATGCGCATACGGCCGACCTGAATCTTGTTCAATGCCATCGTTCCATTAATTATATTGCTGAAATGCTAAAGACGAAATATGGAACCGAATGGCTTAAGGTCAATTTTATTGGCATCGAAGGGATTAAGCAGTCACTCAGAGATGTTGCCGCATTTTTCAACGATCCTGCTTTAACAGCCAAAACAGAAGCAGTCATTGCTGATGAAGAAGAAGAAATTGCAATTGGAATGGTTTACTACAAATCGATGCTGAAAGACAAAACTGCCGCCATTTATGTTGGTGGTTCAAGAACTCACCATTATATTAACTTATTAAAAAGCCTCGGTGTCGAAGTTATTTTAGCCGGTTATGAATTTGCCCATCGTGATGATTACGAAGGTCGTCAAGTGCTACCGCTTAAAATGGATGCCGATTCTAAAAACATTGAAAGCATCACGGTTGTAAAAGATCCTGCTAAATACCGGACTTTCCACACCGAAGAACGCATAAAAGAATTAAAAGAGGCCGGTTTACCGATTGAATCCTATGATGGTTTATGGGCCGATATCGCCGATAAGGCCATGATTACCGATGACTATAACCAGTTTGAAACCGAAGCATTTTTAAAATTATTAAAACCAGACATCTTCTTTTCTGGGATTAAGGATAAATATATTGTTCAACGGTCAGGCGTGCCATCGCGACAATTACACTCCTATGACTACAGCGGTCCGTATGCTGGATTTAAAGGTGCATTAAATTTTGCCAGAGATGTAACCTTAGCTGTTAATACACCAGCTTTTAGTTTAGTTCAAGCTCCCTGGAAAAGCGAGCCGACATTAATTGGCAATTTAGGAGGTATGGAATAATGTTAGATGTTACACCAAAAGAAATATCCGAACGATCTGCTTTGCGCATTAACCCACTAAAAACATGTCAACCGGTCGGCGCCATGTATGCTGCGCTGGGCGTCCATAATTGCATGCCGCACAGCCATGGCTCACAAGGGTGTTGTTCATACCATCGAATGTTTTTAACGCGACATTTTAAAGATCCGGCCATTGCTGCATCCAGTTCATTTACCGAAGGTGCTTCCGTATTTGGCGGCGGTTCAAATTTAAAAACAGCCATAAAAAATATCTTTGACCTTTATGAACCCGATATTATTGCCGTTCATACGACCTGTTTAAGTGAAACCATCGGCGATGACCTTGTTACTTACATCACTGATGCGAAGATTCCCGAAGGAAAAATCGTTGTTCATGCCAACACCCCAAGTTATGTCGGGTCACACATCACTGGATTTTCCAGCATGATCACGGGATTAATCCATTACTTATCAGTAAACACCGGTGAAAAAAATGGCAAATTGGCTCTTTTCCCCGGCTTTGTCAATCCTGGCGACATGCGCGAAATGAAAAAACTGATGACCCTGATGGGGGTTAAGTATACCATGCTGCCAGACACCAGTGGTGTTATGGACTCACCAATGACCGGTGAATACACCATGTATCCTAAAGGCGGAACCACCATTGATGATATCAAAGATCTTGGAAATTGCGAGCTCTCCTTGGCATTAGGTGAAATCACTTCGACACCACCTGCTGAATCTTTAAAAACCAAATGTAAGGTTCCCTTTGCTACGCTTCCGTTGCCAATTGGTATTGAGTTAACGGATCAATATATCATGGCGTTAAATCGTTTTTCTAAAAACGAGGTTCCTTACATCATCGAAGAAGAACGTGGTCAATTAGTCGATATCTTATTAGATTCACATAAGTATTCTCAAAATAAAACCGTTGCCATTTACGGCGATCCCGATACCGTCTTAGCTTTGGCACAATTCACTTTAGAAATGGGTATGATTCCAAAATATCTGGTCACCGGGACACCCGGTAAAACATTTGAAGCAAAAGCCAATGAACTTTTTGAAAAGTTTGGTGTGGAAGGCTGTACCGCTAAAGGGAATGCTGATTTGTTTGAACTCCACCAATGGATTAAAAACGACAGTGTCGATCTGATGATCGGCGGCACCCATGGCAAATATGTCGCCAAAGCCGAAGATATTCCTTTAGTACGCGCCGGCTTCCCCATCGTTGACCGCTATGTTCACTCTTACCTGCCTTTGGTCGGATATAAGGGTGCTATGCGTTTAGCCGAAATGATCTTAAATGCCCTCATGGATCGTCAGGATCGTGACTGTGCAGATGAAGATATGGAAATGATTATGTAATTATTGGGGGGGAGGTTTTCCTCCCCTTTATTTGAAAGGAGGCTGTAAAATGAAAAATGATGCGGCAATTTTACCAGAAAGAGCCCAGTCAATCCGTTTTTCGGAATGCAGCGGAGACGGAATCAAGTGTGAGTCAGCAAGTGTCTCAGGGGCCGTCAGTCAACGAGCCTGTGTTTTCTGTGGGGCCCGGGTTGTTTTGAACCCCATCACCGATGCCTTCCATATTATCCATGGCCCGATTGGATGTGCCAGCTATACCTGGGATATTCGCGGCAGTCTATCCAGTGACGAAGAAGGCTATCGAAACAGTTATTCAACGGATCTACGCGAACGCGATGTTATCTTTGGTGGACAAAAGAAATTAGCTGCTGCTGTTGATGAAGTCATGGCTATCCACTCACCCAAAGTTATTTTTATTTACGCCACCTGTATTGTTGGTGTTATCGGTGATGACATTGACGCTGTCTGTCGCGAAGCCGAAGAAAAATACCAAATTCGTGTGATTCCAGTTAAATCACCAGGGTTCTCGGGAACCAAAAAAACCGGCTATAAGATGGCCTGCAACGCTATTATGAGCCTGGTTACCCCCAAATTCTTACCTAAAAAAACGCACGGTGTCAACATTCTCGGCGATTTTAACCTGGCCGGGGAAATGTGGATTATTAAAAATTATTTACGACAAATCGGCGTCGAAGTGGTTGCTAATATTACTGGCGATGCCAAAGTCGAAGATCTCAAAAAAGCCCCCGCGGCCCAACTCAATCTGGTTCAATGTGCCGGTTCGATGACCTACCTGGCTAAACAGATGGAAGAGGTTTTCTCAATCCCTTTTATCAAAGTTAGTTTTTTTGGTGTGACCGACACCTCCGATTCACTGATGCGGATTGCCTATGCCGTCGGTGATAAAGAAGTCATTACGCGAGCCAAAGCCTTTATTGAAGAAGAAAAAAATAGAGTCATCCCTCTTTTAAATAAATATCGTAATAATCTTGAAGGAAAAAAAGCCGCTATCTATGTCGGCGGCGGCTTTAAAGCAATCTCCCTGATCCGCCAGTTTCACGAATTTGGCATGAATACCGTGATGGTCGGCACCCAAACCGGGAGCAAGGATGATTATGAAGTCATCCAACATCTGGTCGACGAAGACGCCGTCATTTTAGACGACGCCAACCCGGCTGAACTGGAAGCCTTTATGAAAGAAATGGGAGCCGATATATTAGTAGGCGGCGTCAAGGAACGGCCGCTGGCCTATAAACTGGGCATCGCCTTTTGTGATCATAACCATGAACGCAAGCATCCCCTGGCAGGCTACGAAGGCACCCTGAACTTCGCCTCAGAAATCAATCTGTCAATGAACAGTCCTGTCTGGGAAGTCATAGGAGGTATGAAAAATGTCTAAAAATTTAGTCAACCTAAATGTCAATCCCTGTAAAATGTGCATGCCGATGGGAACCGCCAATGCCTTCTACGGTATTCAAAAATGTATGAATATCCTCCATGGTTCCCAGGGATGCAGCACCTATATCCGCCGCCACATGGCCACTCATTACAATGAACCGGTTGATATTGCTTCTTCTTCCCTCACTGAAGAAGGCACTGTCTACGGCGGTGAGAAAAATCTGATTATCGGGCTGGAAAATCTGATTAAATTGTATGAACCTGAGGTCATCGGCGTTTCGACCACCTGTCTGGCCGAAACCATTGGTGAAGATATTGAATATATCATCAAGAATTTTTACGCCGCTCATCCTGACGAAACGGTAAAAATTATTCCCGTTAAATCGGCTGGGTACGGCGGTACCCAATTTGAAGGATTTACCCGGGCGCTGCGAGCGATTGTCTCCCATGTTGAGATGGACGCCACCAAACACAATAAGGTCAATATCGTCACCACGATGATTTCCCCGGCGGATACCCGTTATTTAATCGATCTACTGGACCAGTTTGGACTGGAATATATTCTTTTGCCAGATCTTTCCGAAAATCTCGACGGCGTCCATCAGAGCAGTTATTATCGTTTGCCGATGCATGGTACCCCGATTTCGGAAATCCAGAAAATGGCTGGCGCCCGGGCCACCATCGAAATCTCTGATACCATCAAGCCCGATGAATCTCCCGGGGTTTACCTGTATGAAAACTATGGGGTTCCTTACAAACGCCTGAACCTACCGATGGGACTCCGTGATACTGATGCCTTAATCGATCTCTTAGCTGAATTGTCAAAAAAAGCCATTCCTGAAAAAATTGCTAAGGAACGCGGTCGTTACCTTGATGGCATGGTCGACTCCCATAAATACAACGCCCTGGGTCGCATTGCCATCTTCGGTGAACCGGATTTTGTCGTTTCGGCAGTCCGACTCTGTTGTGAAAATGGGGTGATGCCGGTGATCGCGGCTACTGGTTCCAATTGTCCCCAGCTTAAAGGAAAAATCGAAGCCGAGCTTTCCAAATTGGCCGATGTTCTTTTTGTTGACAATTACGTGATCCTAAATGATGTCGACTTTGAAACCATTGAAGAAGAAGCCCTGCGACTCGGTGCTAACCTGATGCTGGGAAATTCCGACGGCCGCCGGATTGAAGAAAAACACGGGATTCCACTCATCCGCTGTGCTTTTCCAATCCATGACCGCGTCGGCGGCCAGCGGGTTCGGACCTTGGGCTATGAAGGTTCCCAGGTGCTCCTGGACCTGATCACCAACACCATTCTTAAAGCGGTGGAAGGCGGTTTCCGGGAAACCCTATATAACACCTACTATAATGAAGGACCAAAATCCAAATACGGATTAGAGCCGGAAACGGAAGCTAACATGAAAGTGCTGGAAAAAATAAAGACAAATAACCCGTTAACACCCCAAGCCCAAACCATTGAAGAAAAAACCGCCAATCATCCCTGCTATAGCTGCGGTGCCTCCCAGAAAAACGCCCGGATGCACCTCCCCATTGCTCCTAAATGCAACATTCAGTGTAACTACTGTGTTCGTAAATTTGATTGCCCCAATGAAAGCCGTCCCGGCGTGACTACTGAAATTCTTTCCCCGGAAGCGGCCTTTGAAAAATATAAACTGGTTAAAGAAAAGGTGGAAAACCTCACCGTCGTCGGAATTGCCGGCCCCGGAGATGCCCTGGCAAACTTTGAAGAAACGAGAAAGGTCCTGACCCTGATCCATGACTATGACCCCTCTGTTACCTTCTGCGTCTCCACCAATGGTTTAATGCTGCCCTACTATGCCAAAGAACTGGCAAAACTGGGTGTTTCCCACGTTACCGTCACCGTCAATGCGGTTGACCCGGCCATCGGTGCCAAGATCTACAAACATGTCGATTTTATGGGGAACCGCTACCGTAGCGAAGCCGGTGCCTCTATTTTACTGGCTAACCAGCTTTCAGGGATCAAGCTCCTGATCGATGAAGGGGTAATCGTCAAAATCAATACTGTCACCCTGATGGGAATCAATGATACACACATCGAAGAAGTGGTCAAAACGGTAAAAGAGTTGGGCTGCTTTATCTCCAATGTGATGCCCCTGATTCCGGTTAAAGGTTCCGCCTTTGAAGATCTGCAAATTGCCACCAACCACGAAATTAATGCGATTCGCGATAAATGCGGGGTTCATTTAAAACAGATGTATCACTGCAAACAATGCCGGGCCGATGCCATCGGCAAACTGGATAGTGATATCTCCCTGAATTTCCGGGAAACTGAAGCTAAAAAAGATGAAATGATTCTGGCAGCACCAACGGGATTGCGCTTTGCGATCACCTCTAAAGGCGGGATGCTGGTGGACCAGCATTTCGGCCAGGCTTCAGAGCTTTATATCTATGACTACCTTGACGATGAGGTCCGGTTTAAAGAAAAACGGGTAATCGGCAAGTATTGCACGGGCGCCGAAGAATGCGACGAAAAAGAAGATAAGATCGGCACCATTCTAAAAGCTCTAAATGACTGCGACGGCGCCATCACTATGCGCATTGGTGATCTGCCCACCAAACGGCTGGAAAGCAAGGGCATCAAGGTCATCTCAACCTACGACCGCATTGAAGATGCTGTTAAAACGGCAGCCCAGGAAATCTTAAAGTCCGAACTGCGCACCGCCGGTAATTTCTAGCATTGCTAACTACCATACCGACCAATTATTAATCTGTTGTTTGCTGCACCATGCGAAATCCGCTGTGCTCCTTTCGCATTGGTCGCGGGCAGTCGCCAACTATAATCAAGCTTATGATTGGCTCGTTGCCTTCGCGAAGAATCGGACAGGTTTATCAACCTGTTCGCTCCGATGCAAACAACATGATGTAATAATTGTCGGTACTGGGTTAACTTTTTAGACAGGCTATCTGTCAGTTAAGTTGACAGTTATCATCATTATTTAAAACTATTATAAACGATCAGGAGGAATTTAAAATGGTTAGTCCCAAACATCATCTTTTTATCTGCACCAGCTGCCGGATCAACGGCACCCAAAAAGGGTACTGTTTTCAACAGGATTCAGTGAAAATCCTGCAGACCTTTCTTGAAGAAATCGACGAACGGGATTTATCGGGCGACGTGATGCTAAACAACACCGGCTGTTTCGGGATCTGTGACAAGGGCCCGATCGTGGTCGTTTATCCCGAAGGCGTCTGGTATGGCAAGGTCACCGTGGACGATGTGGAACGGATTATGGACGAGCACGTCGAAGGCGGCAAGGTGGTCGAAGACCTGGTTATTTAACCCTCTTGGGTAGTGCCAAACTACCGTACCGACCAATTGTTAATCTGTTGTTTGCTGCACCATGCGAAATCCGCTGTGCTCCTTTCGCATTGGTCGCGGGCAGTCGCCAACTATAATCAAGCTTATGATTGGCTCGTTGCCTTCGCGAAGAATCGGACAGGTTTATCAACCGGTTCGCTCCGATGCAAACAACATGATGTAACAATTGTCGGTACTTGGCTAATCTTCTGTTTTTATACTTCACCGATTGATGCTGCCCTTACATTGGCAGCATCAATCTTTAATTAAAACAAACGAAAGCGGGGTACACAAATGGTTACTATTATTGATCGGACCTTGACAACCTTTAATACGGCCGGAATGACCACCCGGGATCTTAACCATTTCTGTGACCTGCTTTTTACCTGTGGGGTCACAAAAATCGAATTAACCCCGGATCTGCTTTCCCGGCTGGGTTTTCCGGCTAATGCTTGCGGTTTGAAGCAATGGTTGGGGAACCGAAATTTTTTTCTGACCCAGATTCATCCCGAGTCCCTCGCTTCAGGCAGCCCCGGGATGAACGAACCGAAACCCCTCTGGAAGCTGGAGCCCAATGATCTGGTGCAAAAAAACATTTCTGTTGGCCAATTAGATCCCTATCAGCATCAAAAGATCCGCATCACCGGGCTGGAAGACCTGATGACCCGAGACTATCCGTCAATTTTTAAAGCCCTGCTAGGCAGCGGTGCCCAAACCCTGGACCTCTGCCCAAGCAACCAGCAGCACTGCGCCACGGCCATCGCCCTGGAATGGGTGTTGGCCGGCGGAACGAGCATCAGTTGCGGTTTTACCAACCACCATAATTTTCCACCGCTGGAAGAAGTACTGATGGGACTGAAGCTCCATTTGCCCCACACGTTTAGCGGTGACTTATCGGTTTTAAGTGAACTGCGCCACCTTTATGAAGCACTTGCCGGCCAGCCGGTGGCAAAAATGAAGGCCATCATCGGAGCCGATATTTTTAAGGTGGAATCCGGGATTCATGTCGATGGGGTGTTAAAAAATCCCCGTACCTACGAACCCTTTAATCCCCAAACCGTCGGCAACCAACGTGAAATTGTGTTAGGCAAACACTCTGGTCGGAAAAGCCTGTTGTATAAATTAAACGATTCAGATTTATCCGAATCGATGGCCCATTCCATTTTAAAACAAATCAAAGGACGCTGCACCCAGCTCGGCCGAAACCTGTCCGAACTGGAACTGCGAACCCTTGCCAGCGAGGTCCAGAATGACATCAAAACAGAAATATATTGTTGATACCACCTTAAGAGACGGTGAACAAAGCCCGGGAATGGCCTTTTCCGTCCGGGAAAAAGTCACCATCGCCAAATCTCTCGATGCCCTGGGGGTTACCCGGATCGAAGCCGGTACCCCCGCCATGGGTAAAGAAGAATGCCGGGCCTTTGAAAAAATCAAGCTGGCCTGTAAAAAGGCTCAGATTATTGGCTGGAATCGGATGAGTCTCTCTGATATTGACCAATCCATCGGCTGTGGTGCCGATATTATTCACGTTTGTGTCCCCGCTTCGGATCTGCTGATTCGCGAAAAACTGCGTCAAAGCCGCTCCCAGGTGTTAGAAACTCTAAGTACCTGTGCCGCGGCCATCCACACCGCCAAAAGAGAACTGACCATCGGCCTGGAGGACGCCTCCCGAGCCGATTGGGATTTTGTTGTTAAACTGGTTGAAACGGCCCGGGATCTGGGCGCCACTACCCTGCGTTTTTCGGACACCGTGGGGATCATGTCACCCAGCCTCTGCAAGGCCACCATCAGCCGAATCCCCCCCAACATCGACATTGAGGTACACATGCACAACGATCTCGGCATGGCTGTCGCCAATTCCATCCAGGGGCTTCGCTGCGGGGCTAAATATGCCGATTCCACCCTCTTTGGGATCGGCGAGCGGGCCGGCAACTGCAACCTTGAGCATCTCCTGATCGCTACCCAGGGGCAACTGGACTTCGGCATCAGTTTGGAGGAACTCCAATGGTGTCAGACCGATTTAAAATCGATCATCTATAAAAGCAAACTGCTTTATGCCTGATTTTAAACGTTAAAAAAACACCTGACGGTGTTTTTTTAACGTCTTAGAATCATTACACTTCTCCAAACCCACTGCCAACCAGGGCGACCAGAGTTTCCACCGCCAGCATTTCATCCTCACCCTCGGCACTTATTTCAATCGTATCCCCTTGGCCCAAACCAATTGACATAATCCCCAGTAGCGATTTTGCATCACCTGTTGCTGGATCCTCATCCATTTTTTTGATCTGGATATTTGCTCTGAACGCTCCAGCCTTCTGGACAAACTCTGCCGCCGGTCGTGCATGTAAGCCGGTGGGATTAATAATGGTAACCTGTTTTGCATGCATATGACTACCTGTTAATGAATCCTTCATTCCTTTCTTTTTTATTCTTTATCAGGTTGAATAAATATGAAAACCGCATCCAATCGCTAGCGTTGGTACTCCATCACCTGATAATTCAATCTGTCCCGGAATTTGAACCTCACTCTTTCCGTTAAAGCAAAATGTGCAATGCCCCATAGTATCCAAGGTGTTATTCGCTTCATGACCCACAGCTGTCACTAAGTACTCCTGATCGCCAAACACCACAATATCATCCACCTTAACTGGATGACGCAAGGATTCGATGGTATGCATGACGGACATCTCTCTTAATGCTGCCGGGGCGTTTTCATTAAATACTACCAGCATCCCCCCGCCGATCAATTCATAAGCCATTGGCCCAATTTCAGTTATGATTGTTTTATACATTCTTTGTTCCCCTTTTTATTTTATATAAACATATTTATAGAAGTCCATACATGCCCATCGCAAAAAAGTAGGCAATCACAACCGCGATGGGGCCGGTAATCAAACGGGATAATAGCACCGATGGCACACCAATATCCACAGTATCGCTTTCGGCGTCTCCCATCGATAATCCCACCGGGATAAAATCACAGCCCACCTGTGCATCTACAGCAAAAAACGCCGGCAGTGCCAGATAAACTGGAAAGGCTCCTAAAGCGATACCCAGTCCAACCAGGACACTTAAAACCTGACCGATTAATGCACCTGAACCAACCAGAGGCGAAATCATCGGTAACGCACAAATGACAACCAGAATCAACAAGCCGGGCAGTGTTCCCAAATAGGGATAAACATAAACGGCCATTAAATTCCCCAGGCCGGTATACATAATGATCCCCAGCAGTAAAGCATAAAAAGCCATAAACGGAAGAATATCCTTAATTGTAATGTCAACGGCTTCCTTACCGCCCTGGACACATTTTGTGGCAAAGCCGGCCAAGGCTTTACCACCTCTGGCTACCCAGTTATCATCTGAGCGATGCTCCGTAACCGCTTCAACGACCACTTCAACCACCGCTTCTGTTTCAGGAGCCACCTCAGAACCATCTGCCAAGCTAATCCCTTTATCAACAACCCCTGACACATAGATCTCTTCTTTAATATACTCTGCCAGTGGACCCGACTGTCCGACTGGCGTAATGTTGACGGTCATAATGCCTTTTTTGGGATAAACCCCACATCGTAAAGTGCCTCCACAATTGATGACAACACAGGCAATTTCATCATCAGGCACACCGTTACTGAAGCCATCAATGGCTTTTGCACCAGTAATCTGGGCAATTCGTTTACTCAACGGATCAATTCCGCCGCCAGTAATGGAGACAATCTTATCCTTCTTTTCCGTCGGCTGTATAACCAGTGGACCACCCCAGCCGCCATGACCCTTTTCAATTTTAACTGCTTTAAACATGCTTACGCCTCCTTCTTTTCTGCTGTGCCGTATTTTTTCTTGTATTTGGCATTATAAATAAGCTGAGTTACTAAACCGCGAATAAAGACAATTAAAATACCAATCAGGAAATAAGAAATAGCCAAAAATCCTAAATCATATCCGGCCAGAAAAACCCCCGTGGCGATACCCAGGTAAACAAATAATTCCCCCGGGTTGGCATGGGGAAACAAACCGGTAACCGGATGACAGTATGAAATAGAAGCATCAAAAAAAGCAACTTTCTGATTTTCCGGTAAAAAACGGGCATAGGGATAGGTCATCGGGTTTCCTGAAAACATCATGCATAGCATGGGCATCAGGGACCATCGCGTGATGGGGTTTTTCCCCAATAATTTTGCTAATTTTTCAATCCGTTCCAAGCCAATGAGTTTAAATAATATGTGCATAAATGTGATCATCAAAAGAATCCAGGGGATAAAATCAGTGATATAGATCATCAGAAATTGACCACCCGCCTGATATAAGCCATAAAAATGATTGCCGATACTTGCTAGTATTTCCATAAATAAGTTCTCCCTTTATTATTATTTTAAAGCCTGACAAAAATGATTACCAATACCTGTTGCCGCTGTATCTTTGACGCTCACCCAGCGCGCAATTTTTATCTCTTTCCTTGTTCTATTTCTATTTATTAATTATAACGTTTACAGCGCACTATTTTATCAAAGCAGTTTATGTTGATCTGGGCTGTTTGTTTCCCATCGCTCTTTCGGTTTCCCGTCTTTTAAGATATTGTGCATTCTTTACGTCCTTTTCCAATCGCTTATCGATGGCTTCAACGGCCTGAATCAAGGCCCCTTTTTTTCTTTTTTTATCCAAACCATTGGGTGCATATGGTTCCTTTATTCGTCTTTTTTTATTAATCTTTAGATCTTCTGCCAGACCTACCTCGCGAATTTCTGATAGCGACAGGCCATTATAATAATCGGTTTCTAAAAACCGCTTCCATAGGGCGATCCCTTCTAGTTTCTTACACCCACAAATACGTCCGCTACGACAATCCATGGCTAAAACAATAATCGCCCCTCCTTTTAAACGAAAACCGCCCTTACGTAAACCAATACCCAGTATGGTTCCCTGACTTAACAGACTATTGACCGCCTGCTGATAATTTTTATACTGAAAATAAGTTAATCCACTCTGTAAGATCATCATCACAAACGCGACCAATGCTAAATAAATCAAATGATTCCCTCCTTTATAAGTAGTCTGTCATTTCCTTTAGCGATTCAAAAACGCAATCCGGAACCACATCTGAATTTTTTATATCCGCTATTTTGGTCTCCCCGGTCAGCACTAAAAAACCCTTACCGCCGTTGTTGACGCCGGTGGCCACATCAGTATAGATCCGGTCTCCGACAAAGGCCACATCTTCTTTTTTATGCCCGGTAATGGACAGAATCATCTCCATCGTTTCAGCAAAGGGTTTACCTAAATATTTGGGTTCCACACCGGTGGATTTGGTAATCAGGGCACACATGGAACCGCAGTCGGGAATAAAACCGGTTTCCGTAGGGCAAACTAAATCCACATGGGTCGATAAAAAAACTGCGCCATTTAAAATAAAGGTACAGATTTTCTCCAGCTTTTCGTAGGTCAGGGTGGTATCAAAGCTGGCCACTGCTACATCTGGCTGTTCCTGGACCAGATTGATGCCGTGTTGTCTAAAACTCTCTTCCAACAGCGGTGTACCCATTAAATAGACCGATTGTCCGGGGTGATACGTTTTTAAATATTCAATGGTCACATCTCCAGAGGTGATGATCCGATCTGCTTCTACAAAACAGCCCATTTTTTTTAATTTTTCCTGATAAAAGCTGGGCACTCGGGATGAATTATTGGTGATGAAAATAAAATCCTTTTTTCGGGCTCGCAATTCTTTTATAAAGTCCAGTGCTCCGTCGATTAAACCATTTCCCAGATAAACCGTACCATCCATATCCAGGGCAAATAACTTAACATCTTTTAGCGCTTCTTTTTTTGGCATGATCATTTTCCGTAAATCCTTTCGGTGATTATCCCGGCGATTTCTTCTAATCGCCCTTTATCTTTTGCGTACTGAAAAACGCTATAACGTTTACGTACTGTATTCGCCTCCATTAAACTGCGATAAAAAAGATCCCGGTCGATGCCAACTTCTTTTGGGGAAATCATCGCTCCGGCACTTTCTAAAAGAGCTTCCACGACTTCACGTTGGGGAGCCAGGGCCTTCGTTTCTGGTGGTAGCTCATCGTCTAGCAGCTGATAAATTTCGGCTACGATGGGGGTGGCGATGCCGACCTTTACCCCATGGAGTTCCGGGTATTTGTGACGGGCGATAAAATCCATTTCCCAGTAATGTGAAAGCAAGTGTTCCGAACCGGACGCCGGCCGCGATACACCAACGATGGCCATGGTCACCCCAGTTAATGTCAAGGCTTCAATCAGGTAGAGAATTGCTTCCTCATTTCGTTCTTTTAGGGCTGGGGCAAACTCAATGCATTTTCGCAGGGCTTCCTCAACCAATTTAACACAGGTCTCACATCGGTATTCATCAATCATCGCAACTGCCAACGACCAGTCAGTTAACGCCGTTAATTTTCCCAGTACATCGCCCAGCCCGGCATGAATCATATGCATGGGTGCCTGTTTCATAATATCGGTGTCACCAACCACGCCGTAGGCCAAAGTTGCCACATAGGATATTTTTCGTCCGTTGCAGATTAATGGTGCCCCATCGGCGACATACCCATCCATCGATGGCGCCGTACACACAATAATATAGGGAATCCCGGTCCGCGATGACAGGTATTTGGCCATATCATTAAGCGTACCAGAACCCACAGCGACAATTAAAGCGGTGCCCAGAGGCATTTCCAGAAGCATTCTTCCCATTGCTAATTCATCGGGAATAAGTATTTCTGTACCGGTTTCAAACTGATGGCTTTTTACCTCAAAATTGGAATCACTCAAAATTTTAAAGGCCTGCTCGCCAGCCGCCTTCCAGGTATTGTTATCGCTGATCATGTAGAGTTGTTTTCCCTTGAATTCTGCTGCAATATCGGGCAATTGCTGAATTACACCTTTGCCAATGGCGATTTTTTTTATCGACAGCGTGTGGTGTCGTCCACATGAGCAATCAAAATCTGCTTCTGCCATTTCATTCATAGACATTTTTAAAATTTCATTCATTTTTACGCTTCTTTCTTTTTTAAACCCGTTCCGATGCTTGCTCAATCGCCAGTAGTTTTTTTCCGCATTCCGCATCAGTAACTAAAACATTTATATACCCGCCTTTTATGGCACCCTGGATAGCCAGCGCTTTTTCAGGACCACTGGCAACCCCAATCGAATGTGGAACCCGTCGCAGCTTTTTAATATCAACCCCAATCACACAATTGTCGGCAGCAAATGGTTCGGTGCTACCATTGATATCAAAAAACTGCATACAGACATCCCCCACCACATTTTTCTGACGCATTGTTTCCATATCCTTTTCATCATAATAACCGGTGGACATAATGGCCGAACCACGATTAGGAACCCCGATTCCAACTACCGCCACGTCCAGGCCATCGCCCATTTTAATGATCCGTTTGATATCCGGTTCCTTCATCAGCTCCTCTTTAATCTTGACTCCTGATACCCGAGCTGGCGCATGGAGCAAATAAGAAACACCACCAAAAGCCTTGGCCAGAGCTTCCACAATCGTATTGGAGTGGAGTTCCATACCCAGATGTCCAATTCCACCAATCAGCGGGATAAAGGTCACCCGCTTTATGGTTCCCTTTGACACAAAACGATAGATCTGACCGATAGAAGAACCCATTGATATCCCGATAATGGTATCATCTTTGATCAATCGTTCCAGATAATTGGCGGTCGCCTTAGCCAACTCATCTTTCTGATCCCGGTTATCCTGTTTGCTATCTACGATAAAAACCTCTTTTAAACCATATCGGCTTTCCAGTTTCTTTTCCAGATCCACGTAATTGTTGCCAAAAATTGGATCGATGACAATTTTGACAATCCCGCGCGCCTTGGCATTCTGAAGAATCCGCGACACAGTTGGTCGTGAAAGCCCCAATTCCTTGGCAATCAACTTCTGATTAATATCCTGATTGTAGTACATCTCACAAATTTTCACCATCAGACGCTCATCATCAACTACCTTTTTCATTTTTATTACCTCTCTTGTTTCCGGCTAATTACTTTTGTTTTTATTCGCATCTGAAATTTTGTAACTATAATTCTTATTATATTTATTTTTATAGAAAAGTCAATCATTTCGTTGTTTTTTGTAAAAAAGAATACCTAAAAAGGCCCCATATGTTTACATGTGTAAACATATGGGGCTTCTTCTAATTTTTACGCCATCTTAAACAACATTGGTCAGGATTATAGCACTGAAAAAAACAGGAGTCAATCATTGAATGATTGACTCCTGTTTGATCATTTTTTATTGTCCTGATGTAACCACCACATCTTTTGTCTGTTTTTGGCCATTTCGCTCAAAGGTAACGCTCACCTTCTCGCCCGCATCAACTGCATAGAGAATTTCTTTCATCTTAAGCATAGTATTGGTTTTAACCCCATTGATTTCTTTGATGATATCGCCAGCCAGCAGTCCGGCATTGGCAGCACCGCCGCCTTGTTGCACCGATGCGATATAGATCCCTTCATTAAAGTCGACCTTGCTGTCGGTGACATAATAATCGGCAATCGCCCGATCATATCCAGTGATTCCCATCACAGTGGCATCAAACTTACCGGTTGCCACAATCTCGTTAAGAATTGGTTTTAAAATATTAATCGGAATGGCAAAACCCATGCCTTCACCTGTGGTCAGTTTATAGGTATTAATACCGATCACCTTGCCATTTTTATCGACTAGCGGTCCCCCGCTATTTCCCGAATTAATTGAAGCATCGGTTTGGATCAGGTCTTCGGCCAACCCACTGTCTAGAGGAATACTCCGATTAATTGCAGAGACAATGCCAGATGTTACCGTTCGCTCAAAATTTAGCCCCAATGGATTACCCACTGCGACCGCCAGTTCGCCGACAACGACATTGTCTGAATCACCCAGTTCAAGAACCGGTAAATCCGTTGCATCAATTTTTATAACCGCCATATCAAGAGTTGAATCCGACCAAATCAGTTTAGCGTCATACGTTTTCCCATCAGCCAGTGATACGGTCATGCCTGAAATATCATTTGAAGCAACATGTTGGTTCGTGGCAATATAGCCATCACTGGTTAAAATAAAACCGGAACCAACCCCGCTTGCTTCTTGCGGACCATACGCGGTCATAGCCACTCCGGTTGTCTCAATCCCCACCACCGATGGCGGCACAGTTTGAGCGATCGCTTCAACCACCGAGTCTGCCGATCCCTGGTTAACGACAATTTCATTCTTAGCACCTTGTATCACGGTGCTGTTGTCGAAAAAAAAGTCCACACCGAGGAATAAAGCGCCCACAATTATACCGCCAACTATTGCACCAAGCATACCGATAATAAGAGAATTTGGCTTTTTTTCTTTTTTCAGATCGTCATCCATCGTTTCTCCTCAATCTTAGTTGAAGATCTCACAGGTTAATTGTCTCACTGGCACTACTTCTTTTGGCCACACAAAGTTTCACATCCTTATCCAGAACTATCCCAGCTTCTGATAATATCCGGGCGGTAGTTTCGTAAGCAAGCAGGGGGTAATTGTTTTCCTGACTGAGATGGGCCAACACCAACTGCTTCGTGCCTTCCTGTACCAGCGCCAAAGCCAAATCACCGGCGGTCTCATTGGATAAGTGTCCGAAATCACTTTTTATCCGCTGCTTGAGATAAAAAGGATACGATCCAGCTTCCAGCATCGACACGTCATGATTAGACTCCAGCACCACCAAATCGCAACCACTAAGGGCACCGCGCATTTCTGGAGTTATAATCCCGGAGTCAGTGGCAATTCCCAACCGCTTTTTTCCGTCAAAAATGACAAATCCGGCTGAATCTGCTGCATCATGGGATGTTTTAAAGGCTTTGATTTGAAGATCCTGAATATCAAATGGTTTTTCAAAATCAAAGATTTTAATATTATGTTCAGCGATTTTACCCAGGCTTTTTAGCATCGCTTCCCAGGTCTTTTCATTGGCATAAATCGGCAGGTCAAAACGGCGCGATAATACCCCCACCCCATGGATGTGATCACTGTGTTCATGGGTCACCATAATACCGCCGATTTCTCGAAGATCCTCCGCGATAAGGTCCATGGCACTCTGGATCCGTTTCCCACTGAGCCCAGCATCAATGAGTATCTTTGTGTTGTTGTTTGAGATAAATAAACTGTTACCTGAACTTCCACTATATAGACTACAAAATTTCAATCGCTGCTCCCCTGTTCATTTTAAAAAACGATGTAAAACTATTCCATTTAAATGCACCAGGGGCCAGTCAAATTGTTAGGTTAATCCTAGCGAATGATGCTTAAACCTGACTTAACCTAACTTTACGAGATTTAAGGTAATCTTTTCCCAATTCCTTCCATCAGTCAGAATCGAACTAAAGAAAAGAAGGGTCTTTCTCGGAAATTCGCCGAATATCAGCTCCCAGGTTTCTCAGGTTTTCCTGTAAATTTTCATATCCCCGATCGATATGAATAATTTCAGTGATTTTTGTTTCACCATCGGCAATCAAACCAGCAATAACCATGGCGGCTCCAGCTCTTAAATCGGTGGTTTTTATTTTAGTAGCCGATAAGGTTTCCACCCCAATAATACTCGCGGTCCGGCTGTTAATCGAAATATTGGCGCCCATCCGGCGCAGTTCATCCACATATTTAAAGCGGCTTTCGAAGATACTTTCAGTAATGGTGCTAGTACCTTGGGCGATTGTCATTAATACGGCCATTGGTTGCTGCAGATCGGTCGGAAAGCCCGGGTACGGCATGGTCTTGACATTCACCGCTTTTAAGGGGTGCTTGCCGATAACCCGAATCCCATAGTCTTCTTCCATAACAATAACACCCATTTCGCTGAGTTTAGCCGTGATCGCCTCCATATGCTTGGGAATGACATTTTTTATTAAAATATCTCCTTGTGTGGCCGCTGCGGCCATCATATAGGTACCAGTAGTAATCTGATCCGGAATCACTGAATACTCGCAGCCATGCATTTCTTCAACCCCAACGATCTTGATAACATCTGTTCCCGCACCCTTGATGTTTGCTCCCATCAGGTTCAAAAAGTTAGCCACATCAACGATGTGGGGTTCTTTGGCGGCATTTTCAATAATTGTTTTGCCATCAGCCCGGACTGCCGCCAACATGATGTTAATCGTTGCACCGACGCTGACCACGTCGAGAAAAATATGGGCGCCTCTCAGTTCTGGTGCCTCCATTTTTACCTGACCATGTTCAATCACCACGGTTGCTCCCAAGGCCTGGAAGCCTTTGATATGCTGGTCAATCGGGCGATCGCCAATATTACAACCACCGGGCAATGGCACAATCGCCTTGCGATAGCGTCCCAATAAAGCGCCCAGCAGGTAATAAGAAGCCCGCATTTGACCCGTTTCCTCTTCATACTCCGATACGTCATATGAAATTGGTTTTTCGGTATTAATAATCAAAGTATCTTTTTCTCTATATATTTCAGCGCCCAATTTTTCCAGAATAACAATCATCTTGTTAACATCTTTAATATCGGGAACATTTTCTATCTTACTTGAGCAGGCACAAAGCACCGCAGCTGGAATTATTCCCAGTACCGCATTTTTTGCCCCGGAGATCGTAACCTCGCCTTGTAGGGGGTTACCTCCTTCTATAATAAAAGCATCCATATTTATTCCTTTCAGTGCAAGTGTATATGCAATATCCAATTGGTAATTATATCATAAGTTTCATTTTTATCAAGAAATCTTGAGTTTTTATGCCATTTTTTTATCTGCCTGCCGGTTTTTCTTATACTCTTTAAGAATTCTTTTCTCGGCCTAAAGAAAACAGGAATTCCTCACAAATTAAATGTGATGTGATATAATAACATCATTGTATTTATACAATTAAAAGATTTTAAGTAAAAAAGATTATCAATCCATAACTTGAGGTAAAAAATGAATCGTTTTGAATTAGTTTCCAGCCATGATGACCTGGGTGTAACACCCATTGAAAATATTTTTATTAATCACTACATGCCCATGGCTCGGGGGGACTACGTCAAGGTCTATCTTTATGGCTTAAAGCGATGTTTTAATCAGGGTCTGACCCCGATCAGTAATGAAGATATCGCCAAGGATCTGAATTTATTGGAGACCGACGTAAAAAAAGCCTGGGATTATTGGGCATCTGAAAAAATTATCGCTATTGAATACACCGGCACCCGTGATGCACTGGTCCGTTTTTATAATATCACCGGCACCATCCTCTATAAAAATGAAGCCATCCCGGAAACCACCATTCCTAGAAATACGCAATCCTCCAACAGCATCGAAGACCGAATTCAACGCATGTACACCACCATCCAGGATATGTATGAAAGCCGGACCATCACCAAAAAAGAAACCCTGCTTTTTAAGCGCTGGCTCGATGACTACAATTTCACTCCGGAAGCGGTGATCCTGATTGTGGAGTATTCCATTAATATGATCAATAAAAAAGACCGCACCTTTACCCCGGCCCAGGTGATCTCCTATCTGGAAACTGTCGCTAAAAGCTTTCATGCTGCCGAGGTTCGGGATCATATTGAGGCCGAAGCTTATATCAAAGACTCCGCCCATAAACGAACGAGCTATTATCAAATCTTTAAATACCTGGGAATTCAACGAAACCCCATGGTTTCTGAGCGACAGATGATGGACACCTGGTTTAAGAATTACGGTTTCTCCATGGAAATCATTGTCCAGGCTTTATCCCGAACCAATAAACCGAATATGAAATATATTGACGGGATCCTGAAAAATTGGCACGAACAGGGCTTTAAAACCCTGGAAGACATTAAAAACGACAAACCAAAACCCAAATTTGATCATAAAGAAGCCCTTGAACCGATGAGTGATTCCCGTAAACAGGCTTACCTGGATATGGAAGTTGACTACGCCGAGGATTTATGGCCGGAACTGGAGATAAGTGATGAAGACCTATAATGCCGCCTTTGCCCTGCTACAAAAAAAACAACATGCTTACCAATTTAAACAACGCCAAAAAAAAGAAGCCCTCTATCGTCAGATACCCGCGCTTTCTGATCTGGATAATCAAATCAATCGCCTGGGAGTTGCCCTGACCCGGGCCACCATCGCCAATGAACTGGATAAAACCGCTGCCATCCGAAAGCAAATGAGTGCGCTTGAAACCAGAAAAAAAGATTTTGCCGGAGAAAAGGCCGCTCTACTAAGCCATTCGTATTATTGCTCGCTTTGTCAGGATTCAGGAATTCTTCCTGAAGGACCTTGCTCTTGTCTTAATCAATGTCTGGCCGAAATCAGTTTTTCCAGCTATGACTTAAAAACCCGGGCCCAACGGGAAACCTTTGAAACCTTTAATTCCGACTATTATTCAGAGCAGCCCATTGGTTCTACAACTGCCAGTCATCGGTCCAACGCCCTCAACATTAAACAAAATATGTTAAAATATTGTCAGAATTTTGAAACGATTGAAGATCAGCTTCTTTTTGTCGGTCCGCCTGGCGTGGGCAAAACCTTTATGTCCAATTGCATTGTCAACAAACTCACTGAAAAGGGCTATGGGATTGTCTATGTCACCGCTGCTCACCTGGTCGCCAGCATTCAGGATCAACTTTTCCGGGAAAAGAAAACCTCGACCGAAATTTATGAACCACTGCTGCTCTGTGATCTCTTAATTATCGATGATCTGGGGGCTGAATTTTCTTCAGAATACAGCCAAAAACAGCTCTATGAGGTCATCGACAGCCGCCTTAATGCCGAAAAAAAGATGATTATTTCCAGCAATCTGACAGTGCTTAAAATAAAATCACTTTATGACGAACGGCTTTCCTCACGGATCTCTGGCTATTTTAAAACGATTCCCTTTCTGGGTGAAGACATTCGTATTCTCAAGGCCCGGCGGGGCCGTTTATAAAAAAACCGGTCTCAGCTAATCGCCGAGATCGGTTTTTTCTCATTTCATTTTTTTATTGCGGCTTGGTCATCCCATAGATATCATAAATTTCCTGAGTATATTCCCCGTCTTCTTGGTATACAATCAGAGGAGCATCCGTTTTCAACCCCGGTTGACCGCTTTTTCGCCCCTCAATCAAAACCAGATTGGCCTCTTTTTTTAAGGATGGGTAAATAAATTGCAGCTGTTTGACCTCGATTTTATAAAGGCGCATCAAAGAAATGATATCCCCCAGCCGTTCCGGTCGATGAACCAGAAACAGGCGTCCCCGATCCTTTAGCATCCGTTTGCTGAAAATGAGAATGTCTTCAATACTACACAAAATTTCATGTCGGGAAATTGTCTTGGTTTCACAATTATTTTTCAGCCCCGCCTGGGCCCGCATGTAGGGCGGATTACTAACCACCACATCATACGTGTTTGGCAGAATTTCACTACCAGGGTTTTTAATATCCCCGGCAATGATCCGGATCTGGGCTGACAAACCATTGAGCGCCATACTCCGCCTGGCCATTTCCACGAGCGGTTTTTGAATCTCCAGCCCAGTGAGTGAGGCTGCCTTTGTTTTGCCATAAAGTAATAATGGAATAATCCCTGTTCCGGTTCCCAGATCGATGATGTGGGGAGATCCCTTTGTTAACCGGGAAACAAACCAGGATAGCAACACTGCGTCCATACCAAAACAGAAATAATCCGGATTTTGAATAATCTTCAAATTATTAAGCCCTAAATCCTCGATTCTTTCCCCTTTTTTTATAAAGTTATCCACAATTAACTCCTCCTATTCCACACGCTTTTTATATTTTCCAGGTTTGTCAACAGGTTTATCCACAAATTCGTCGATTCTATCCACTATTTGTGGATAACTTTTGTAAACAACGCCAATTATGCTCAAAACATCCCTAATCATGGGATTTTCTGATCTGCCTTTTTACAATCGGCCTGTTGATAGTTTTTTAATAACTTATCCACATATACACAGCTAAAAGTTGAAACAAATCAGCCGGTTCTTAAGAACCCTTTAAACAGGCGACTTAAACTTTTTTTACTTAAAAAAACCGGTCTTTCTAGCTGTTGATAAAAATATTTATCTGAATTTACGGCCTTTTTTCGATTTTTCCTTTAATCTATGCCAAATCTTTGCTATAATGTGTAGTTGTAGAGGACCGTTTCTAATTCACTGTCGGTTGACCCGCCTCTAAAAGCTCCTTTATCATCCATGATTATGATGATAAAGTCAATGACCAAAAATTATTGCAACGAAATTATTTGCGAAAGCGATGGATATATATGAATAATGACAAAATCCAGCCGAGTAAATTGGATATTATTCTCGAAAAAAAACAGCTTCTGGATGCGACCATCCAGGACTGTGAAATACGAATAGATGCAAAGCTTACTTCACTCCTAGAAGACGGCTTTATTTCGCGAGAAATGAATCCTGAGGCTGTTGAAACAACTATTCATGATCCCTACCACCCCAATGAACATTTTCTTTCTGGGGTGGATATTTCGGATGATGATGCGCTCGATCAGGCCGTCCTCAATTCCCGTCCTTTCGAAACCCGGACAAACCAGCTTGCCTTTAATGGCGATCTTCTCAGTAAAAAAACATCACCACTTAGTGACAAGGTTGGCTTTTCCACCCCCAACGATGAAATTGAGGATGATGAGGAACTGCCTACCCTATCTAAAATATTAGGACGGACCACGCCTTACGCTTCTGAAGCGGAGCGGACCTCAGCCATCCCCAAAATGGCAACGGCATCTGAGATCGCCAATAAAGCCATGCCAGGCACAGGTGACAATTTTTCCAATTCCAGCTTTTCTGAAACAAAGCCGTTAGCGGAAGTTGTCCCAAATCCAATAAACACCGCTCCTCCCCCCGAACTGAAAAAAACACCGCCACGCCAGGTAGAAAAACCCGTTCTGACTACGAAACCGCCAGATCTGGAAAAAACACCACCCAAAAAAGCAAACCACAACCCCATCCAAAAGCCCAGCTTAACCAATATGGTTCCGCCGCTTGTTTTTTTCTTTATGGGATTAATGGTTTTTGGGGCTTTCCTGATTTTTACCGCCTCGGACTTTAACTTTATTGATTACTCGGTGGTATTTATTTTATTTACCTGTCTGATTTTTACCATTGCTATGCCCTATGGTGCGAGTATCTTTTTTATGATCCTGCTACTCTGCAGTTATGTGGTTTTAACCCTCATTTCTGTTTTCTACCTGGGCGTTCCCTTTAACTTGTATCAGATCGGCTGGCTGGTTGTGATCCCGATGATTTTATGGAGCTCGGCATTATTAATCAAAAAGGTCCGGGAGCTTTTCCATTTCAAAAAAAATCTGGAACAACAAATTGCTTCCTATGACAATCTGGAAGAAAGTCCCGGATTAACCATTGAGAAAGCCTACTACAAGGATCTCAAATACGCCATGGATCGGGCTTCCCGAGGCGAAACGATTCTTACCCTGGAAATGATTACGGTTTGCCATCTGGACGAACTCAAAACCATGAACGGAGCAAGGCTTTGGGATGAGATTCTTTATAAAACCTTAAAGATTATCAAGAACTACTGCTACAGTAATCATCTGATTTATATTCTTGATGGCAGTGTCTTCAGTATTCTGATGGAAAATACTTCCGTAAAAAATCAGTTGCTGATTAATCAGGAGATTACCGATGCCTTCAATGCGCTGATATCAGAATATGAAGCCATAGAAGCGGATGTAAAACTAAACATTGCTGCGATTCCCTACACCCGGGATATCACCAATCCCTTCGACTATCGGGCCATCGTTTTAAGACATCTAAAAAAATAAAGCAGAAACCGCGCGATCGGTTTCTGCTTTTTTATTTCAATCTTTTTATAATCGTTTTTTCTGTAAAAAGCAGGATGTGCGACGCACATCCTGCTTTTTATTCAATTTAATAAATAATATACGCTTCCAGATTCTGTCGTCCAAATTGAATACAGGCATCGTAGGAATCCATATAAATATCGACGATTCCCTGAGTTACTGCACCGCCCCGGTCTTCAACCGTATAGGTGGTACCCATGGCCGGAATATAAATCTTAGTGCCGAAGGGCAAACCACTCCAGGCTGCTACGGTGTGATTGGCTTTTGGCATCACACCCAATGCGGTTGCATTTCCCGTTGCCGTATAAGCTGTACACTGAATGGTCATTTTTACGGCCCCTTCCGGAATCGTATTGGTCGCTGTTGTTTGTGTGGGCGCCGGTGTTTCAATTACCGGAGCTGGAACCGGCTCTTTTACTACTGGTGTTTCAACCACGGGAGTCTCGACCACTGCCGGGGGTTTTACCACTGCCGGAGTTTCTGCCACCGCTGCTGGAGTTTCAACCACTGCTTTTGTTCCCACTTCCACAATTTCAGGTGTCGGTGCGGTTACAATTTCATCAAAAATAATTTCTCGTTTAACTTCCACACCATTTTCATAAAGCACCCGTTCAACCTGACTGGATTCGCCATCAACCCCAACCTGAACAGTTTTGCTTTTACCAACTTCCATTTCCGGATTATCTTTATTCTGGGTGGTATAGGTGACAACCTGTCGGCTTGGCAATTCTTCAACCTGAACCCGGATCACCTTAATTTTCTTTGCATCTTCTAAGCGCGTCGATTTGCCAGGTTCAACCCGGTCAAGATCTTCTAGTTCGATCTGATACTCTTTGAGTAAATCACCCACTGTTTTTGCTTCTGTCTGATAAATAATGGTTTTCCCGTCAAAAGCCAGCTCACCACTGGCTTTGCTTTTCACTTCGATATTATCAACCGTAAACAGTACCGATTTGGTATTCACATTGACAGAATATTGATCACCCAGTTTTATCCCGTTGTCTTCAAGCACATCGCCAACATTTTGAAATATGCCACCGCTGAGCATTCTCTCGTTATCATCAACGGTTACTTTGATCTCCTTAGCAAAAACAAAAGAACTGGCCGTTCCTACCACACAGGTGATGATCACACTGGCCATCCCGATCTTAAGAATCGACTTTTTTCTTTTATTCGAACTCTGATTCTTTTTTTCTATCATAAAACCTCCATTTCGATTTCAATCCTCAGATCGAAACTCCGTTTCGTTACAATTTCTTTACAATTCGATTGTACTTCATTTCCGGATAATTGTCAAGATTAGAATTTACTAATTGACTTTTCTTAATTTTTCATTTAGAATATAGCTAATTAAATAAAAACAAACCATTGATGCGGAGATAACGGTGGAAGATGCACTAACAGAGAGCGAGGTAGGCTGAGAGCCTTGCAGAACGCAATCCATCAAATGGACCGCTGAGGGCATGGTCAAAGGCTTCGGCCGAGTATTCCATGACGTGACAACTACGTAAGTGTTGAGGAATATGTTGGTATTCTGCAGAGACAGGTCTGATCCTGTGAAAAAAGGTGGCACCACGAGTCGTTATACTCGTCCTTTACGTTTAGTAGAGGACGAGTTTTTTGTATTTACAGACGTCTAGTCTGTAATGATTTAACAACAGAAAGAAAGGAAATGCCATGAAAAAGATACCCTATAAGATTTATTTAAGTGAAGATGAGATGCCGAAATACTGGTTCAATCTCCGGGCCAAAATGAAGGAGCTGCCTGAGCCTTTTGTAAATCCCGGCACCGGTGAATACTGCACCAAAGAGGAACTGCTGCCTGTGTTCTGCGAAGAACTGGTGGATCAGGAACTTAATACTACCGAGCAGTACATTGAAATTCCCGAAGAAATCCGTGATTTCTATAAAATGTACCGACCCTCGCCCCTGGTCCGGGCCTATTGTCTGGAAAAAGAGCTGGATACTCCGGCAGAGATCTATTATAAATATGAAGGAACCAACACCTCCGGTTCCCATAAGTTAAACTCTGCTGCTGCCCAGGCCTATTACGCCAAAAAACAGGGCTTAGCCGCATTAACCACCGAAACCGGTGCCGGACAATGGGGCACTGCTCTGTCAATGGCCTGTGCCTACTTTAATCTGGACTTATCCGTTTATATGGTTAAGGTTTCAGCGGAGCAAAAACCCCATCGCCGGGCAGTCATGGAAACCTATGGCGCCAAGGTGATTGCCTCCCCTTCCAACACCACCAACGCCGGACGAAAAATTCTAGCTGAAACCCCAGACACCAACGGCTCGCTAGGTTGTGCCATCAGCGAAGCCATTGAGGTGGCCGTCACCACCGACAGTTGCAAATATGTTCTGGGCAGCGTTTTAAACCATGTCGGTCTGCATCAATCTATCATTGGGTTAGAAACCCAGATTGCCTGTGACAAATATGACATCAAACCGGATATCATCATTGGCTGTGCCGGAGGCGGGTCCAATTTACTGGGTCTGATTGCGCCGTTTATGGCCGACAAAATTGAAGGCAAGAATGACATCGACTTTGTTGCTATTGAGCCAGCATCCTGCCCATCGTTAACCCGGGGACGTTATGCCCTGGACTTTGGCGACACCGGGAAAACCACTCCACTCATTCGGATGTACACCCTGGGCAGCGGCTTCATGCCTTCACCCAACCACGCCGGCGGATTACGCTACCACGGGATGAGCCCAATTATTTCCAAGCTTTACCATGACGGCTATATCCGCGCTAAATCTTATACCCAGAATGAAGTTTTTGAAGCGGCCACCCAGTTTGCCCGAATCGAAGGCATCCTGCCTGCCCCCGAATCTGCTCATGCCATTAAAGCCGCTATTGATGAAGCAGTAGCCTGCAAGGCATCCGGCGAAAAGAAAGTCATCGTCTTTGGCTTAACCGGCACCGGCTACTTTGATATGACTGCCTATATGAACTACAACGCTGGCAACATGACCGACTATATTCCCACTGATGAAGATCTTCAAATCGGTTTTGACAGTCTGCCCCAAGTCGAACAAAAATAACGACTCACAGAATAAAGGCCGCCAGACAATGGATGACATCCATTGTCTGGCGGCCTGTTTTTTTGACAGCTATCGCAAGCGTCCCTGTTTTTTTAGTGCTGCCTTAACGGTGGGATAGAGATCAAAATCCGTATGGGGCAAAAACCGGGCGGCATACATCCGGGAAATAAAATCGGTGGCCGCTCCAAACTCCAGATACTCGATCCGTTCCTGAAGCATCGTGACCGTTTCCATTTTATCACCGTTGGTTAACAGGGAATAAGCCCCATTTAAGGAACTATTTCCCAACGAAACAAAACGTTCTCGGGGTAAATCCGGATAAAGACCGATGGTGATCGCTGACTCCAGATTAATGTAAGTCCCAAAAGCCCCAGAAACATACAGCCGATCAACATCCATGGCCTCAACACCCAACCGTTCCAGCAGATAGGCAACCATGGTGCTGGCGGCAGCTTTCGTATCGATAAATTGGCTCATATCCTTTTGCGTAAAAAGCAGTTCTTCACCACTGCCGGACTCATCCCGGGTGGCATATAGAACCCCATATTCTTCATCGCGTTTAACAATCCGGCGGGATTTCTCGGGATTAAAGCGGCCTGAGAAATCAATCCAGCCGCTTAACAGCATCTGGGCAATCAGATCAACAATCCCCGACCCACAAATACCCAGGGGCCGATGACCGCCGATGGTTGTCAACCTGAGCTCATTTTCGACAATAATAACCGAATCCACAGCCCCAACGGTGGCCTTCATGCCGTTTTTACTGATACCGCCTTCTAATGCCGGTCCGGCTGCTCCGGCTCCGGCCACCAGAAAGTTCTTATTTCCTAAGACCATTTCACCGTTGGTACCAATATCGATAAATAATCCCAATTCATCTTTTTCGTGAAGACCGGCCAGCAGCAAACCGCTGATGGTATCGCCGCCTAAATAGTTCGCAACCGAGGGCATACAATAAAGATAGCCACTGGTATTAAGCCCCAGATCCCAGGCGTCAAGATAACCGGTATGGTTAAATACCGGCGCAAAAGGATACTCGAAAATGGGCCAGGGATCAATACCCAATAAAAAATGGATCATCGTGGTATTGCCAGAAACAACCATGATACAGGATTTCTGAGCATTGATTCCAGTCGCTTCTTCCAATCGATTCATCAGGGCATTAAAGGTACCAATCGTTGCTTCCTGCACAGCCAGAAGATGAGCCGGTTTATTTTTGGCATAAAAGATACGACTGAGAATGTCATCACCATACGCAATCTGATGATTTAGGATACTTTCTTCACCCAGGACCTTACCGGTATTTAAATCCACCATCCTCATTGCCACGGAGGTACTGCCCAAATCGACGGCCAACCCCAAATGGCGATGCCGCCAATCCCCTCGTTCCAGTTCCACCAGCTCCCAGGTTGCGCCGCTTTTTACCAGCGTCAGCGTAATCTCCCAATTGGCTTCCCGACACAAGGGGTATATTTTTTTTAGTAGGCGTCGAGAAAAACGCACCGCTCCAAAATCTGGAGTCAATGCGTTAAGAATGCGTTCCTGATCACCGATAATATCCCCATTTCCGGGTGGTGAAATGGTTAAAAATATTTTTCTGGATAACGCCTGAATTTCTTGATCTCCCATACCCACCTCAAGTTTTAATTAATGACTGCTAACGGTTCCATATTTCCAACCGCCGATGCCACCAAGATTATAAATGTTCTGATATCCCATTTTGGCCATCTGACTCGCAGCACTTTGTGATCTGCCGCCACTCAAACAGTAAACAAAGATCGTAGCATTTTTATCCGGAACGATTTTATCCACCGTCTGAATCTGGCCTAATGGTAGATTAATACTATTCGGAATATGTTGGCCGGCATATTCATTTTTTTCTCTCACATCGAGAAGCACGATTGGTTCATTGGCATCCAATCGTTTTTTGGCCTCAGCCGGAGATATTCTTTTTACTGAATTTTTTGACTCTGATTTTCTTGATAATAAGTTTAACATAATAAAACCTTCCTTTATATAATTTATTGGTGTAAATTTTAGTACTTCTTTATTATGTTATTATCTTATCGCCTTTGCCGTTTTTTTTCTGTGATGATGTCACATAAATCATCAGCTTTCTAAAGATTTTTCAGCCATAAATCAGAACTTGTTCACGCAATAAACACTTAGCAATATTATCCTGTTTATATTATAATGAGAAAAAGAGGTGACGTGGATGTATAAACTATTAATAACGGATGATGAAGAAAAAATCCGAGCATTGATTAAAAAATACGCAATTTTTGAAGGTCATACGGTGGTTGAAGCCTCAAACGGGATGGAAGCCGTTGAACGCTGCCGCAACGAAACCTTTGATATTATTATTATGGATATTATGATGCCGGAACTGGATGGTTTTTCTGCCGTCAAAGAAATTAGAAAAACCCAAAACATTCCGGTCTTGATGCTTTCTGCCCGAGGTGAAGAATATGACAAGATTCATGGCTTTGAACTGGGCATCGACGATTATGTTGTAAAACCCTTTTCGCCCAAAGAACTGATGATGCGCATCGATGCCATCATGAAGCGGGCCGCCCGGGATCAGTCTTTGGAACATGATATCTTTGTGAAGGATGGCCTGACCGCTGACTTTACCGCCAGAAGAATCCTTATCGATAACGAAAGCATCGATATGTCGCCAAAAGAATTTGACCTTATTTTTTATCTGATCCGTAACAAAAACATCGCTTTGACCCGAGAAAAACTGATTACTGAAGTTTGGGGCTATGATTTCTACGGGGATGACCGAACCCTGGATACCCATATTAAATTACTCCGCAAAAGTCTTGGAGAATATGCCCGACTGATCACTACCCTGCGGGGCGTGGGCTATCGGTTTGAAGGTTAAACCATTGAAAAAAAGCAAGTCATTTTTCCCCCCAAAAAATAAATCCCGACAGATCAGTATCAAATGGAAAATTTTTCTATTTCTGCTTGGCTTTTGCGGGGTGTTACTGATACTGCTCTGGCTTTTTCAGGTCGTTTTTCTGAACAGTTTTTATAAAAGCATCAAAATCAATGAAATCAAAGCCACTGCCAACACCATTGAAAAGAGTATTAATGACGAAAATATTGCCACCATCATTTCCACCGTTTCTGAAAATAATGATATTTGCATCAAGGTTTTGTCAAGTTCCGGAGATACCATCTACTCTTCCCATGTTGTCAAGGGATGCATCATTCACAGTAAGCCAACCTTTGATGAAAAAGCGCTTCATTCCGAAGTGACCAACAATGACGGCGAATTGTTTCAGTATTATAATCATGATGGCTACGCCAGAGAAACAGAGCCTGATTCTGTTCAACCTGAAAACACTCAAATTCAGGATAAACCGCCAGCGGAGGAAAAAGAAAAGGATACCCTTATTTACTCTAAAACCATCATCGATGCGAACAATAACGAATTAATTTTGGTACTCAACTCACTGATTTCGCCGGTGAATGCGACGGTTAATACCCTACGGGTGCAACTTTATTATATTACAGCCTTTATGATTCTGTTTTCGGTAATCCTGGCTTTTATCATTGCCAAATGGATCTCCCGACCTATTGAAGCCATCAACGAAAGTGCTAAAATGCTGGCCACCGGTGACTATTCAACCCAGTTTAAGGGAACAGGCTACAAAGAAATTGCCGAGCTCTCAGACACCTTGAACTTTACCGCCAAAGAGCTTTCAAAGGTTGAGCTACTACGTCAGGAACTAATTGCCAATATCTCCCACGATTTGCGCACCCCTCTAACCTTAATCAGCGGCTATGCTGAAGCAATGCGGGATTTACCGGATGAAAACAATTCCGAAAATGCCCAGATTATTGTGGATGAAACCAAACGGTTAACCACCCTGGTTAATGATGTCATGGACATTTCCAAGCTGCAAACTGGCAACATCAATGTCCATCTTCAGCCCTATAACGTGACCGTCAGCTTGAGCAACTCCATTAACCGAATGAATAAAATGATGGAACTCGATGGCTACCAGATTGATTTTATCGCTGACCGGGAGGTTACCCTGACGGCGGATGAAACCCGAATTTCTCAGGCGTTTTACAACCTGTTAACCAATGCTATCAATTATACCGGAGACGATAAAAAAATCACCGTCACCCAGACGATCTTCCAAAATCCGGCCGACGATCTGACCAACTGGGTTAAGATCGAAGTGGCTGATTCCGGCGAAGGAATCGCCGCTGAAGATCTCCCCTATATTTGGGATCGCTATTATAAGGTCGATAAAACCCACAAACGGGCAGTCACCGGCACTGGTCTGGGTCTATCCATCGTCAAATCCATCCTCGATATCCACCACGGAGATTACGGTGTCACCTCAAAGCTTAATGAAGGCTCGATTTTCTGGTTTACGCTAAAAATTTAGTACTGCACAATAAGAAAGATAGCCCAGTACCGACAATTGTTCGCATGTTGTACGTATCGGAGCGGATATGGCAGAGCCTGTCTGATTCTGGGCGCAGGCAACGAGCCAATCATAAGCTTGTTTATAGTTGGCGGCTACCCGCGACCAATGCGAAAGTAGCGTAGCGATTTTCGCATGGCGAAAAACAACAGATTAACAATTGGTCGGTAGTTTATTGACTGCCTCAAAGATGCACCTTGGGTGCATCTTTTTTATTTTCAGAACGTTCACAAAAAAAACACAAAATTAACAAACGCTTAACAAACGGGTCGAGTATACTTTAGAAAAGCAACGATATGAAGAAAACTTTATGGAGGTACTATCATGATCACAAAAACTTTTAAACGCTTTGAAAATAAATATCAGTTAAGTGCTAGCCAACTCAAACAACTGATGCCTTTGCTTTTAACCCAGATGAAACCCGATGACTATACAAAAAAAAATGACGGCTATTCCATTTACAATATCTATTATGACACCGAAAATTACGACATTATCCGCCATTCCCTTGCCAAACCCTATTACAAGGAAAAGCTTCGTTTGCGAAGCTATACGATCCCCACCTCTCCCGATGATCAGGTTTTCCTGGAACTCAAAAAGAAAATCGGCGGTGTTGTCAATAAACGGCGGGCGATCCTTCGTCTTAATGAAGCATCCCGTTTTGTTTCAAAGCTGGAATACCCCAAAGAACTTAATACCATAAATCGGCTGGTCCTGGAAGAGATTGAGTTTTTCTTAAAAAATCATCTGGTCACGCCCAAGACCTACATCGGCTATCAACGGATTGCTTTTGTCGGAAAAAACGACCCTGAGCTCCGAGTGACCTTTGACTACAACCTGAAAAGTCGACAGCATAGTCTGTCCCTCGAAAAAGGAGATTTCGGACATTCTCTTATCCCAGCCGATCACTATCTGATGGAGATAAAAATTCTGGGAGCCATTCCTCTCTGGCTGACTCACGCCTTAACCGAATTAGCAATTTACAGCAGCAGTTTTTCCAAATACGGAAAAGCTTATAAGGATTACCGCCAGCAAAGTATTGGCAAGTTGATTAACCTTCCCATTTACACTAATGATCAGATCAATAGCAAATTGACACCCTGTGTTAATAACTAAAGGAGACCACTCATGATTGAATCACTTTTTTCCACCACCCTGACCGAAACCCTAACGATTGAGAGCACCTTAAGCGTCATTTTCGCCGCTCTGGCGATGGGTTTGTTTATCAGCTTCGTCTATGTCCGAACCCGAGGCAAAGACGGCTATTCCCCAGGCTTTGTGGTCACATTGATTATGCTGCCGGCAATTATTTCTATCATCATTTTATTAGTCGGCAATAACGTTGCCCGGGCCTTCAGTCTGGCTGGCGCTTTCAGCTTGATCCGTTTCCGAAGTGCCCCGGGAGATCCCATTGATATCTCTTATGTGTTCTTTACCCTGGCGGTAGGTCTTGCCTGCGGTATGGGTTACATTTTATATGGGGCTATCTTTGCGATTATCCTCTGCACGGTGATGGTAATCTTAAGCATCTCAAACTATGGCAAACCCAAGGTTAAAAATATGCAGTTAAAAATCACGATCCCCGAAGATATTGATTTTCAGAACTGTTTTGATGATATTCTAAAGCACTATACGAGCAGTCACAAAATTCAGCGGGTTAAAACCAGTGATTTTGGCTCTCTTTTTGAAATTAACTACACCATTACGTTGAAAAATAATACCGATCAAAAAGAATTCATTGACAAATTACGATGTCGAAACGGCAATTTAAGCATTGTTCTTAATACAGAAGTCATTGATGAAAAAGTTTATATTTAATTTTTTATCACGAAATGGGGCTATTTACACGTACCATTGTGCTATAAATGTACGCCATATTAGTACACTTATAGCGCAATGGTTGTTTTTTTTTATCTTTGTCGTTACTACAACAACACGATCAAATCAAGTCACTGTATCCGTTTTGCTTTGCTCAGATTGGGGTTCTATTGACAATATTCTTATTTGATTTATAATGATAAAGTAAGTTTTTTGTCCTGAATAAGGATAAATTGATAATTTTCAAAGGTGCAAATTATCAACAGAAATTTACATGTTTTACAAAACCAAAATTTTCAAGGGGGAAAATTAATGAATCTTCAAAGACCCAATGGCAACGATGCCACCGAAACTTTCAACCGTTCCAAAAGTGTTGTACCCTGTTCTGGAATCTGTTCACGCTGTGTGGATGGATGTCGGGGTAATTGTGAAGTTTTCAAAGCCACTTTCAGAGGCCGGGAACTGATTTATCCAGGTCCCTTCGGTGATGTAACCGCCGGTGGTGACAAGGATTATCCGGTCGATTATTCTCATTTAAATATTCAGGGTTATGCCCTCGGTGCAAAAGGTTTACCTAACGGCGAAGTGGGCACACCTGACAATGCCCGTTTTCCAAATGTCAGCACCGAATGCGCCTATGGCTGGGATAGCAAAGTGACCATGGCTGTTCCGATTTTTACAGGTGCTTTAGGTTCCACCGAAATCGCCCGCAAAAACTGGGATCATTTCGCCGTTGGTGCCGCTATTTCTGGTGTTACCATTGTTTGTGGTGAAAACGTCTGTGGGATTGACCCCCGACTGGTTCTTAACAAAAACAATATGGTTATTGAGGCTCCTGACATGGACCGCCGCATTGAAGCCTATAAACGATATCACTCCGGCAAGGGCGAAATTCTCATTCAAATGAATGTTGAAGATACTCGTTTAGGCGTGGCCGAATACATCATCAACAAACACAACATTGAAACCATTGAGCTGAAATGGGGCCAGGGTGCTAAATGTATCGGTGGCGAAATCAAAGTTAATACCATCGAACGAGCCATGGAACTGCAAAAACGTGGCTACATCGTCACCCCGGACCCGATGGATCCAGTTATTCAAGCCGCTTTTAACGATGGTGCCATTAAAGAATTTGAACGTCACAGTCGTCTTGGTTTTATCAGTGAAGAAAGCTTTATGGCTGAAGTTGAGCGTTTACGAGCCTTAGGTTATAAACGAATCACCTTAAAAACCGGTGCCTATGGCTTAAGAGAACTGGCAATGGCCATGAAATGGTGTTCAAAAGCTAAGATCGACCTGTTGACCATTGATGGTGCCCCCGGCGGAACCGGCATGAGTCCCTGGCGAATGATGGAAGAATGGGGGATGCCTTCCATTTACCTGCATTCAGCAGCCGTTGAATTTGCCCAGATTCTGGAATCCCAGGGCGAGCGCGTTCCTGACCTGGCCTTTGCCGGCGGATTCAGTAGTGAAGACGGGGTTTTCAAAGCCTTAGCCCTCGGTGCACCCTATGTCAAAGCGGTTTGTATGGGCCGTGCCCTGATGATTCCTGGGATGGTTGGTAAAAACATTGACCAATGGATCAAAGAAAATAAGCTGCCCAAAACCGTTAGCGAATTCGGTTCCACACCAGAAGAAATTTTTGTCTGTTACGAAGCGGTCAAAGACATCGTTGGAGCCAAAGAAATTAAAAATATCCCCTTGGGGGCTATTGGTATTTACAGCTACTCCGACAAAATCCGGGTTGGCTTACAACAATTAATGGCCGGTGCCCGATGTTTTAGTACTGAAAGCATCACCCGCAACGAACTGATGTCGTTAACTGAAGAATGTGCTAAAGTCACCAGAATTCCTTACCTGATGGAATGCGGCCGGGAAGAAGCACTTTCTATTTTAAAAGGCTAGTCCTCCTTAACTAAATATTTTTTCAGCCGTCTGAATTAATCTTAAAGATCGATTCAGGCGGCTGTTTTAATTTGCTATTTTACTCATCCTTAGGTAAAATGAAAATAATTAATCAAAAAGTAATTCATCAATCAAAAGGAGACCAATCATGGGACTAAAAGATCTATTTAAAGATGTTACCGATCTGGCCAAGGAAAGTATTGATTCAATTCAAGCAGATTTAGCTCTTAAAAAAGAAGAACAGGAACGGTTAAGAGCTGAAATGGATCAGCGAATCAAAACCTATACCGATACCCTGGTCGAGCAGCTGCTTAATCCGGTGGAGGCTCCTGCCAGCCCACTGATCAATGCCGGGGATGATGAGGTCACGATGTTTACCAGAAATTTCTCTGATAAACTCTTGCTACCTGCCAACAGCCCCGTTGCAACCAAAATTGAGATGTACCCCAATGACGAAAAAGCTTTGAAAAATGTCTTAAAAAATTTTCCAACCTATTCCATGCAGGAACAGTTCTTATTTCAATTCAAAGATTCCAAAGGTCAGATAATCCTACTCACCACCAGTCATCTTTATTTTAAAATTCTTTTCCCGGAAAACCCGTCATTTTTTGCGATAGGCTCCATTCCCCGTGAAAAGCTCTTTTGCATCACCATTAATAAGGGCGATGCCCACTGCAGCCTCCTTGTTAACGCCATCACCCTGATCACCACCCCGGCCGAAGAAATCAAATCCATCGACATCATCACTTTGACTGAATATCTCGGGCGTCTGAAAAACAATGATTTTGTCATTGATGATGCCCAGGTTGATGCTTTCATTGCTTCCAAACTGGATCCCACCACCCTGGAAATTGTTAAAAGCTTTCTAGAACCCGACGAAAAACTGGTCTATTTTGCCTGGGGGATGGGTAGCCTGGTTTCCAAAAAGTTCATCACCTGTACGAATCGCAAAATTGTGCTCTATGACCGCGATTTAGAGACGAAAAAAAGTTTTCCTTATGACCAGATTTTGTCTCTGACCACCCAACTGAGCACGGTTTCTTTTCTGGATTTATCACTCACCCTGGGGATGAACCCCAATGATACTGAAATAAAAACAGCCGATGCGATCGAAACCATCAGCATCCTCTATGCTGGCGAAGCCGAGCGGCTTAAAGCGATTTATAACACCTACAAGCCGGCTGAAGTTACCCCGGATGCTCCCGATTCGTCCGCTTCTGAAGCCTTTGAAACTGTCCCTCAAGCCACTCCACCGGCTCAAGAAGATCCGATTGCGCTGATCGAAAAATTAGCGGTTCTAAAAGAAAAGGGCATTATCAGTGAGGAAGAATTCAACCAGAAGAAAGAACAACTCCTGGCCAAATTATAAACAGCGGAGGTTGTTAATAAACTACCGCACCGACCAATTGCCGGTTATCTTTTTTGACAGCCTGAACAGAGACTATCCCTTGTAGGGATAGTCTCTGTTTTTTATCGACCTAGATGCTACACACATACTTGACTCGTATCGTAAAAGCGTACTCTTTGATTGATCGCCTTCTTCAATTGACTACTTTAGTTTCTAGTATTTATCAAGTTCCAAGTCGTCTAAAACAATCTTTGGCTGCGATCGCGCCTCTTTTTTATCATCAGTCTTGTCAAGGTAGCTCTCATTTCTCTGCTTGGTTTGATCCTTAAGCTTAAAGGCTCCGACCATCACCTTAAGCATTTCTGCCTGCCCCGATAATTCTTCACTGGATGCAGCACTTTCTTCGGCAGTCGCTGAATTCGTTTGAACCACCTCGGAAACCTGCTCAATGCCCTGGGTAATCTGGGCAATTTCGGCGGCCTGATCGTTGGAAGCTCTGGCAATGTTCCCCACCAAACTGGTCACCTTTTCAATTTCGTCTAATATTTCTTTTAAACTTTCTGCTGTTTGATCGGCAATTTTCGTCCCGACTCCAACCTTTTCGATCGATCCTTCAATGAGTCCAGTCGTTTCTTTGGCGGCTTCGGCACTCCGTGCTGCCAGGCTTCTAACTTCTTCAGCAACGACAGCAAAACCTTTGCCATGCTGCCCGGCCCGGGCTGCTTCAACCGCAGCATTTAACGCCAGAATGTTTGTCTGGAAGGCGATATCATCGATGACCTTAATAATTTTAGAAATATTACTGGACGATTCATCAATGTCCCCCATCGCTGAAATCATTTTTGCCATTTGCCCATTACCAACTTCGGCATTTTTTCGGACTCTTACTGCCAGCTCATTGGCGTCGCTCGCTCGGATGGCATTCTGCTTGGTTTCACCAGCTACTTCTTCAATGGAAGCGGTCAATTCCTGAATTGAGCTGGCCTGCTCAGTGGTTCCCTGAGCCAGTGCCTGACCCCCATCTGAAATCTGTCTGGCACCAATTTCTACATGCGCTGCGGCCACATCAATATCCGTCATGGTTGTACTTAGACTGGAACTAATACCATTTAACGCTTCTTTTATAGCCAGAAAGTCGCCGGTATAAACAGAGGTTATTTCTTGATCTAAGTTTCCCCGGCTTATTTCTTCAAGGGTACAAGTAATTTCATTGACGTAACGCTTTAAATTAACAATGGTCTGGTTCATATCTTCTTTAATAATGGCATGATCCCCCTGATAATCGCCGCGCATTGATGTATTTAAATTGCCTGCCGCCAGCTCTTTTAGCGTTTCTGACGCTTCGCTGATTGGACGAATTACAGCATCCAACGTCTCGTTGAATCCTTCAATGACTTTTGCATACTCCCCGGTAAAGCGTGTTTGATCACCTCTGAAACGCAAATCCCCCTTGACTGCCGTAGCAGTCATTTTTTGGGTTTCTTCCACCAGCAAAACAATATTTTCCATCATACCAATCAAGCTCGGAATCAGGGTATCATTGTCGCTTCGTTTACCAATGGATTTTAATTCTCTTAGGTCACTGAGTTCGCCGTCTTCAATATGATTCGCAATATTGACAATTTTTACCAGCTGTCCGTGAACCGCATTAATCCCTTCGCCTATTTCTCCATAAATCCCCAGATAGTGCGTATCAATACTCTGACTTAAGTCATTCTGACTCATTAATGACAACACGCGATTCCCTTCTTTCAGGGCCCCCAAGCCATCAATACAGGCGTTGATACTTAGCTTGAGTTTATCAAAGTCGCCGGCATAAGTTTGCGTAATTTTTTCCGGAATTTCTCCTTTTCCAATCCGATCCACATATTCCGCTGCCGTATTGATCGGTCCAACCACAGCATCAAGCGTGGCATTGACGCCTTCAACAATATCTTTAAAACCACCTTCAAAAGCCTTTGTATTACCTCTTGTCTCGAGCTTACCGGCCACAGCAGCTTGAGACAGGCGGGTTGCTTCCTCAATTAAGCCGCGGATGGTTTTGATGGTGTGTTTTAAGGCCGGGGTAATTTCGTCCAATTCGTCTTTTTCTTCAATATCGGCTGAAACATCACCCGAAGAAATCTGATTCATCGTGCCAATGACAACATTCTGAAGTTCATCAGCAAAGGTATCCATGGTCATGGCCATTTCACCAATCTCGTCTTGTGCATCCATGTTTAGGCGAATGCCCAGATGACCTTTTCCCATCTCTTTGATCATATGGTTCACACTGGCAATGGGTTTGGTGATTGACGTTGACAGTTTATATAAGATTACTCCCAAAATGAGAAAAACAAACAATCCCGCCAGAGCAATGAGCATAATATTTTTTGTGATTGCGGCTTGAACATTATTCATCGAATAGCCTATATTCAAAGCCCCTTCGAGTTCCCCATTGATCACAACGGGATATAAGACATCATAAACGTTGGCATTTTCCACTTCATCAAAAAACTCTTTGGCACTCATTTCACCATCAAGCGCGACCTTTTTTATGGTCTCATCGTCCTGATAACTTTCGCCAATGTCATCCTTGTTGTTATCCGCCACGCCGATCAAATCTCTGTCAATAAAGCTCGCATAAACAATGCTCTCGTCCGACACCAATTCATCAATCAAGGCCTGATACCCGAATTTTTCAGTTAATTCCAGCACCCGATCAGCCGATACTCCAGCTTGAATAAATTCACCGCTACTATTTCGCACATAACCATATTTAAACAGATTACCGGTTTCACTGTCAGCTCGGATTTCTTCCATCAGTTCTGTTGCCCCGCTGACCATAAAATCATGAATGGGGTGATCGGCGGGGACTGTCCATCCCATATATTCACCGTAAGCGGCATTAAAAATAGTTCCTGTCGGATTATACAGATAAATGGGATTAATTCCGGTTTGTTCCGACAACTGTGTTAAATATTCATCGTTGACCCGGTCCCGATTGGCAAAAATGATATTTCCGACACTGCGAATCTGGGTTTCTAGCATTTCATTCATGGTTTTAACGGCTTCAGTATTGTCTTCAATTCGATCAACAAAACGCTGCGATGATGAAAATCCATTCTCTCTCATTTCAGCCAACAAGCTGTCTCTGGTCAAATACGAAGATATTGCACCAATTAAAAAGACCCCTGCCAGTACGCAAATCAGTGGTACAATTAACAGCCTTGTCCGAATAGACTTTGATTTTCTCAAATGACTTTTATTCCCTTTCAAACCTCAACCTCTTTCTTTTGCTTCGATGACTCTAAATTTATTTCACTCATTATATATTATGGTAGTTCTTATCAGCAATGCATTTATGTTAAATTTTTTATAAAAGACAAACTTCTAGTCGAAGTTGTTAAACAGTACTTTCACTCATAGCGAAAACGATTTGCTAAACTAAACGATAAGTCCTTCATTAACTTTAGTCACTTATTCTACCCGTTAAATAAGTCAACTTTTATATCTTCTATTCATTATTAAACGCTTTAAAAATAGCCACACACATTAAAATAATAATGCCTAAAAATGGCAGTGCCATAATAATGGAGGTATTTCTCATGGCGACCAGTCCACCACTAAAAAGCAGTACAATCGCCATTAATGACAACAAGGTCCCCCAGATCATTTTAATTTTAGTATCCGGATTCAAATCCCCGTTTCGAGAGAACATACTGATGACAAAAGTTGCTGAATCTGCCGATGTTACAAAGAATGTGACAATCAGTATCGTTGCAACAAAGGAGACGATTTTCCCCATCGGCAAATAAGATAAGGTGGCAAACAAACCCACCGTCATATCATTTATAACCTGGGAAACAATATCAACACCCACAAAGATTTCGAAATACAAGGCCGTTCCGCCAAAAACGGTAAACCAGAGACAGCAAAAAACGGCGGGCAGAATAATCACACCCAGAATAAATTCTTTCACCGTTCGGCCTTTCGATATTCGAGCAATAAAGGTTCCCACAAACGGCCCCCAGGAAAGCCACCAGGCCCAATAAAAAATCGTCCATGCGCCAACCCAGGGATCTTTTTCAAACGGTGATAAGGCCAAACTCATTGGCAGTAAGTTCTGAATATAACCGCTAAGACTGACAAAGAAGGTGTCGAGAATAAAAACGGTTGGACCAAATAAAAATAAAAACAGCAACAGCAACACAGCAATAATAATATTGGTGTTGCTGAGTATTTTTATGCCTTTATCGATACCGGTTGCCGCGGAGATTAAAAATAAAACCGTAATAACAGCGATAATAATAACCTGGCTGCCGATTGAGTTGGGAACATTAAAGAGGGTATTTAAACCACCATTTACTTGCAAGGCTCCCATCCCCAAGGAGGTGGCAACGCCAATTACTGTTAAAATCAAGGCCAGGATATCAATCCCCTGTCCAATCGGCCCCTTGGTCTTTTCACCCAGCAGGGGGTAGAGGGTTGAACTGATTAAACACGGCATTTTTTTTCGAAAGGTAACATAAGCCAGCGCCAATCCGACGATAGCATAAATCGCCCAGGGGTGAAGCCCCCAATGTAAAAAAGTATAGCGAAAAGCCATCATGGCTGACTCAGTAGAGGACGGTTCAATCCCCATCGGCGGTTCGGCATAATGAAAAACCGGTTCAGCAACACCCCAGAAAACCAGCCCAATCCCCATACCAGCACTAAAGAGCATGGCAAACCAGGAAAAATTCGAATACTCGGGACGATCATCATCACTACCCAGGCGAATTTTTCCAAACCTGCCAAACGCCAGATAAAGAGAAAAAATTAAGATTCCCAGAACCGTTGCCAGATAAAGCCAGCCCAAATCATTGGTGATAAAAGAAAACATCTGACTGGTAATCTCCAGCAATTGTTCCGGAAATAAAAAACCAAAAATGAGAAACAGCAGAATAAGACCAATTGATATGTAAAATACCATCATATTCACTTCCTTTCTACTTCGTTATATGATAGAAAGGCGCCAAAATTTTAATAAAATTCTGGCACCTGTTCTGTAATAATTCTTTATTGTATCATCTTTTTTTCTATCCCAGTAGTTGTTTGCAGAGTTCCACGGCTTCATCGGCTGTTTCGGCCCAACCATCAGCACCAATGTCTTCACCCCATTTTTCACTGGTTGGTCCGCCACCAATGATAATTTTATATTGATCACGCAAGCCTTTTTGATCCAGATATTCGACCAGTACTTTTTGAGACTTCATCGTAGTTGTCAATAATGCGCTGGCAGCGATAATCTTAGCCCCAATCTCATCTGCTTTGGCTACAAAGTCTTCAGCCTTCTGATCGATGCCGATATCATAGACTTTAAAACCAGCAGAGGTTAATAGCGCGCCGACAATATTTTTCCCGATATCATGGATATCCCCTTCAACGGTGCCAAGGATAATCTTACCCTTATCTTCATAGGCGCCTTCGCCTTCGCCTGCTGCCAGAACATCTTCCAGCACATCCATTCCCGCTTTCATAGCATCAGCGGCCATCATTACATCGGGTAAAAAGGCTTCACCGCTGGTCCATGCTGCCCCAACTTCTTCAATTCCTTTAATAAAACCAAGCTGTACCGCCTGGACCGGATCGATTTTTTCAGCAACAACTTTTTCGGCCAGCTCAATTGCTAAATCCTCATCACCATCGACAATTGCATCTTTAATTTCTTCAAATATTGGGTTCATTATTTTTCTCCTTTTTTTTATGTTTTTTTATTTCAATAATTCTTTCGATCGTTTTTCAATGAATGCTTCAACTTTTTCTTTGATTGCCGGATCCAGTTCAGGCGGAGTGTAACTGGCCAGAACTTCCTGCCATTTTAATTTTGCCCGTTGATTGGTATCAAGCGAATCCTTTGACCAGCCATCAAAGGATTGACGGTCACTCAGTGCAGGTCTGAAAAATTCTGTCTTAAAGTTCTTACGAGTGTGTTTCTGCGTCAGGAAGTGACCACCTGGGCCAACCGTTTCAATCACATCATAGGCCATTTTTTCATCACTATCAGTATCAAATCCTTTGAGGTAACGTAGCACCATCCCGGCGATTTCATCGTCGACCATAAACTTTTCATAAGACATCGCCATGTAGTATTGAAGAATTCCGGCTGTATGCAGAACGAAATTCACTCCTGTGGTGCTGGCGGCAAAGAGAACCATCATCGATTCATAACCAGCCTGAGCATCAACAGTTTTAGCATCAGTTAAGCCCCCGCCACCTCGGCAGGGTACGCCATAGAATCGGGCAAACTGGGCACTGGCTGATGTAAACAAGGCATTCTCCGGATTTCCGATCGATAACGATCCGGTTGACATATCGGTTACTGCCGAGGTTGAGCCATAAACCACTGGTGTCCCCGGATTAATGCACTGAGTCAGGGTAATCCCGGCCAGTACTTCCGCATTCTGAAGCGACATGGCTCCAGCCAGCGTTGCCGGACCGGTTGATCCTGCCATAACCAGTGAAGCAATTACCATCGGCTGTCCAGCTTCGGCATAGGCCATTAATCCACCAAGCATCCGGTCATCGTATTTAAGGGGCGTCACCGAGTTAACTAAGCAGATCAGGGCTGGTTTTTCCTTAATCACATCCAAACCGCCATGGAGGACTGCCGTTAATTCAATGCAATCTCGGGCGTGCTCATAACCAGAAGAACTGCCCATAAAACATTTATCTGAATTAATGATATGACTATAAGCCATTTTTAAATGTCTGATCTCATCTTCAACATCACTTGGTTCAACCACGGTCCCGCCGGTCATGTGCAAGTTTTTGCTGGCTCCGGCCAGTTTAACAAAATTGTTGTAATCTTCCATCGTGGCATCCCGTTTGCCGCCATCGGCATCATAGACGAAGGGTGCCCCATAACCGGGCATATACATAATGTTTTTGCCACCACAAATTAAATTGTGCTTGGGATTACGGGCATGGAGGGTAAATTGAGCGGGTGCTTTTTCAACCATGTTCTCGACAAAGTCCGGATCTAAAAATACCCGATGACCTTCAACCCGCTGACCATGTTTTTTAAACACTTCAATAGCTGGATCATAAGAGAATTCAACACCAATTTCCTGAAGAATTTTCAGGCTGTTTTTATGAATCTTATCAATTTGTTCATCTGTCAAGACATCAAATTTTGGTAACATATTGTAATACCTCTTTTCTAAATTTTTTAACCTTTGTTTGAAACATCTGCTGCCAGTAGGCTTTCGGCTGTTTCTTTAAATCCATTTTTATTAAGTTTTAACTGGGTTTCAGCATAGTCAGCTTTTAGCGCTTTGAGAATACTAAAACACATGACAATCATAACCAGCATATAGGGGAATGCCGCGACAATTGACGCTGTTTGCAAGGCTTTTAAGGCTGAAGTTCCACCCACAAGAATTAACATAATGGTGATTAGGCCCTGGGCAATACCCCAGCCACCTCTTAATTTTTTGTCCGGGTCCATATCTCCGTCTGATGTCAGCATCGCTAAAACATAGGTTGCTGAGTTCGCTGCTCCAACAAAGCAGATTAAAATCAGGAAAATCGCTAGGATTGACGTAATGCCATAGAGTGGTAATTGTTGCAAAAGAGCGTATAGTGCGGTGGTATAATCGGCACTAACTGCCGCTTCGATTGCGCCACCGGAGATTGCATTTAAATTAAATGCGGCACCGCCGTAAATTGCAATCCAAATCAGAGAAAAACCAGAAGGAAGTAAGGCTACGGCTAAAATAAATTCGCGAATGCTTCTGCCTTTAGATACACGTGCAACGAACTGTCCCACAAATGGAGCCCAGGCAATCCACCATGCCCAATAGAAGACGGTCCAGCCGTTTAACCATTCAACATTCCCCATCCAGAAAGTTTGACCGACAATGTTCTGCAGATAAGCGCCTAATGAATTCGTGAAATTATTTAAAATAAACACGCTGCCGCCAAAAATAAAGATAAAAACCATAAATCCAATTGAAAGCCAGATTTTTATATTAGCTGCGGCTTGCATTGCCTTATGCAGTCCTGATATTGTTGCTAAAGTAAAGATTGCTGTCATCACAGCAATAATGATCGAAATCACCATTGGCGAGGATTGAATCCCCCATATGTATTGCAAACCAGTAGCAATTTGAGTTGCTCCAAAACCCAAGCTTGTTGCGACACCGAAAATCGTTGCAAAAACTGCCAGAATGTCGATCGTTTTACCGATTGGTCCATGTATTTTTTCACCAATCAATGGATAGAAAGCTGAACTGATCAAGAATGGCAAGTCTTTTCTAAATTGAAAATATGCCAGTCCCAAACCGCCAATTGCAAAGACTACCCATGGATGCAATCCCCAGTGGAAGAAGGTGGTTCGCATGGCTATTTCCATTGCTGCCTGAGTTCCCCCTTCTCCAACGGGCGGACTCAGATAATGCATAATCGGTTCCGATACCGACCAGAATACCAAACCAATTCCCATCCCACCGCCAAATAACATTGAAAACCATTGGAAGTTAGTAAATTCAGGTTTATCATCATCCTTACCCAATATAATTTTTCCAAATGGACTGATGGCAACACCGATGGCAAACACAATAAATATCCCGACTGCCAATAAATACAACCATCCAAAAGACGTTGTAATAAATGAATTTAACAGATTAAATACGGCTGTAGTACCTTCAGTAAAAAGCATACTAGCTAATACAAAAACGATAGCGATTGCTGCTGAAATATACAACACTGTTCGATTCTTTGTCGTTTTTTCTTGCATTTTAGTTACTCCTCCTCTTATTTTAGATTTGGTTCAAAGTTTTTAGAAAATTTTCATCAGCGGTGTTTCCAGTGTCCCCAGTTTTGTTCCGGTGATCTTATTGCAATAAGACAACATCGCATCGGTGGTCGCAGCGGCTTGATACACCCAGGCGGCATTGGCCATTGGTCCATATAAAATAAAATCAGCACCGTGAGTCAATGGAAAAGTAAAGACCGAAGCGCCGGCCGCTTCAAAATAAGGACTGCCTTTTGATCGCATTTTTTTCCATAAATAGAGGGCGTTCGATGAAGCACATCCACCGGGAAAACCATGTTGTTCTTTAATATCTCGGATTGCCATGGCCGTCCAACTGCTACTGGCAACATCCAGAACCCCGGGATCAATCAGAAATTGCTCAACACCAGCTCGTTTAGCCTTGGTCAACAGCCCTTCGTTTTTTTCATCGCCGATCAGCAGTTTCACGCGTTTGGCTGGCTGTAAATGTTTTTTACTGAAGGCCAGAACAACCGCCGTCTTAACACCACACTCTTTCATGACTTCCAACTCATGCTCGGTACAACTTTCTTCCAATGAGTTGTAAATAATTCGACTCATCGCCACTGGATCGTTAGCAAAATGTTTGAGTGTTTCAATTCGCACCTCCGGGCTGGGGCTGTCAAGCAAAATTGGAGAAGTGGTGTGCTTTAGGACAAACTCGACATGTTTGGTCAGAGCGACCTCGGTATCCCCTAATACATCGACAATTCTGGGATTACCGGTTTCGGCTGATAGTTCCGCTTCTTTATCCAGTAAATCTTTGGCTGCTGTTTCATCAAACAACCCTTTTTCTGAATCTTTGGTTATCTTATGACCGCGATAAAAAATACTCCCAATTAAAACGGTGGGATACTCCCCAGGCTGTCCACCAATCTTAGTTCCATTAATATCATAAACAAACTGATCTGCTGTAAATCTAAACATTTTTGTCTCCTTCATAAACTTATAATTAATTATTGCAAAATTCACAACATAAAAAACAATTGTCCTATTCCTGTCTGTATTAGTCATGGACCCTGTTTTTTCTTTCTCGCAGCCTAAACGATTACACTTTTCTCCTTTCTTACTTATTTACGAGATGTTATGTTAATTCTTGCTGTTATATATCGCAATAATCGTGCCAACATGAATAAAAGCGCTTATTTCGATCAACTGGCTATTTGCCGTCTTTCGTAACGCAAATATTATTTCCAATAATGAAAAAGTTAGCTTTTATTTTTTCATTATTGGAAATAACTGTTTTTTTGCTCTTGTTAATTCGAATCATTTGATTTATCATCAAGTTGTAGTGATGAAAACGATTTTAACTGATAAGAATGATTGATTGATGTACTCTTAAATAAAAAACAGGCAATAAAGACCCCAATATAAATATAAGAACGAGGAAATAGCATGATAACAAACGAAATGAACCATAGTCCGGAATATGCGGACTATCTAAAAACCCTTTCCAGTGAATTTTTTCTGGATATCTTGGAAAACAGTTTTATTGAAGTCACCGTAACCGATAAGGATGGTAATGTTCTTTACGCCAATCCGGCCTGTCTGGAGTACCATGGGATTCCGGCAGAAAAAATGTGGAAACTTAATTTTTTAACCTCCTTCCAGGGCTTCTGGACACCGCCGTCCACTGCCACTGCCATTGAAAAAAAACACACGATTATCTCCCGACAGCGCTCTCTCCTGACCGACGAAGAGCACATTACCATTACGACACCGCTTTATAATCCTGATCACGAATTGGTTATGCTGGTTTATAACACCCTAAAGCGGGAATCTTTTGTTGAGTTTGATCTGGATTACCTGAATCAGGAAAAATTAACCGATGATGAGATTAAAGATAAAAAGGGCTCTCGGGAAGAGCGGACCAAAGCGAGTAACAATATTGTTGGTCGCAGTTATATTCTCTACCAGACTCTGCACAAATTGAAGAAGGCCGCCAAATCGGATATTCCGATTTTACTGCTGGGTGAAAGTGGGGTAGGTAAAAGTCTGATTGCCAAATTTATTCATGATTGCAGCCCCCGCAAAGCCAATCCCTTTATTTCCATCAATTGTGCTTCGATTCCCGACAATCTTATTGAAAGCGAACTCTTTGGGTATGTTCCCTATGCCTTCACCGGCGCCAGCCCCAAAGGCAAAAAGGGATTGGTAGAAATGGCCAATCACGGTACCTTGTTTCTTGATGAAATCGGAGAACTCCAACCTAATATTCAGGTCAAACTCCTGGATTTCCTGGAGAACCAGCGCTTTACTTCGGTAGGGGGATTAGAGAAAAAAATGGTCAACACCCGAATTATTACCGCCACTAATAAAAATCTGGAAGAACAGGTCGCCAAAAACGTCTTTCGGGAAGACTTGTATTGGCGCATCAATGGGATCACCCAAACGGTACCATCACTACGGGAGCGGCGGGATGATATTTTCCCCATTGCCCAGTATTATCTAAAGGAATACAATAAAAAGTATAATCAGAACAAGGTTTTTTCTAATCCGGTTATTGAAGCCTTGATCCAATATGACTGGCCGGGAAATGTCCGTCAGCTAAAAAATGCCGTCGAGCAAATGGCAGTCATGAGTCTTGGCAGTGTTATTGGCAGTGACAAATTGCCTGAACAGGTAGCTGCCTTTGTAACAAAAGAAAGTATTAATAAAAAGAAAATCATTTTTGATGATCTGGTGGAAAATTATAAACGCGGAATTATTGAAGACTATTATGAAATTTACGACAATATAAACGATCTGGCCGATTCTTTGGGCTTAAGCCAAACCACCGCTTATCGTCTGGTTAATAAATATGTCAAAAAATAGCAACACCACAAGCAAGGGGCCCGGAAACGCTCCTTGTTTGTGGTGTCTCAATTTGTATGGGTCACCCCATTAATTATAATTAAAACGACTTCCAATCAAAATATCAGGGAACGATCTTTTGACCAAAAGGATTTTTTGTCCCAGCTGAACTCTACATCGGCATGAATCTCCAAAAAGTAATCCTGTATCAAACCGTTCAAATCATCCAAATTGTCAAAACGATTATCCTTATTCAAAGCTTCTATCCACATGCTCTGTCCGCCACAGGCATCACTTAAATGAACCTTGTAGTCCAGATCGCGCTCTTTAATGCGGCGGTTCACTTCACTGATATTGTCCCAGGTAATAATCATCTCCAGATACTCCTTTCCTAATATTTACTTGATCACTATTTGATCTCTATTAGATAGTTTACCCCCGTTAGTCAACTTTATTCAAAATTTAACCACTTATTATTTTTTATATAACAAACGGTCGACTAGTTGATCCCGGCGGCGCAGCATCTTTGGGGACAACTTTTATTTCGATAGCTTCAAGCCTTAAGCCCTTCCCTTGCGTTCCTGAACTTGCGCCATTTTTAGCCCAGTCCAGCCAACCATAGTTCTGACTGTGAACCCGGTAATAAACATCATAGTTGGGTGCGTCCGCTCCGGTGAGCCGAATTTGAATGGCCTCTAATCGTAGCGATTGACCGTAGGTTCCACTGGTTTGGCCGTCACTTTTAAAACCCTGCCAGCCAATATTTTGAACATGAGTCTGGTATTCAATGCCAAGATTATAACCTAATTTATCGGTCTTGATTTCGATGCCTTCCAGCCGTAACGACTGACCGGAAGTGCCACTGCTCTGGCCATCACTTCGCCAGCCTTGCCAGCCCACATTCTGGACATGAGTGCGATAGGTAATGCCTGTTGTTTCATTAGAAGTGATCGAGGCTACTGCTGTATTTAACTGAATCAAGCCGCTGCCATAGTAAGAATCACTGCCTGCTGTTCCTAAATCCAGGGCCGTGCTTTTAAGAATGGTCTCAACTGTTTCAGCCGTTAAACTGGGATCGGCTGCGATCAGCACCGCACAGGCTCCAGCGACAATGGGACTGGAAAAAGAGGTACCACTGGCATACTCGTACCCGCCGCTTTTGGCGGTGGTTAAAACAGATTGACCCGGAGCACACAAATCCACCCGGTCATTGTATTGCGAAAACGAAGCCCGGAGATTGTCCTTATTGATGGCTCCCACTGAAATGACATGGTCGTAAGATGCCGGGTAGGAATACTGACCCACCCGGACATTCCAGGATTCGCCTTCATTTCCTGAAGCCGCCACCACGATTTTCCCGGCGCTGACAGCCTCATTGACAGCCACCGCCAGAGAAGAAAAGGTTCCATAACCACCAAAACTCAAATTAATTACCTTAACCTCTGGCCGCTTTGCCGCTTCGAGTAGTGCCGCACAAATATAAGCCACGTCCAGCTTAGTATCGCCACTGTATGTACCACCCGCCCGGTAGGGGGCAATTTTTATATTGGCTAATCCGGAGATCCCGGCAGTGCCAACGCCATTATTAGTAACGGCTGCAATGCATCCGCTAACCGCAGTCCCGTGACCTGACAAATCGACAACCTGGGGCTTTCCGGCTACAAAATCATATCCCGTAACGGTATTGCCGATAAGATCTGGATGACTAAGATTTAAACCGGTATCAATGACCGCCACCACTACTGGGTCAGCGTTCGAAATCTGATCCCAGGTCTGGTCAGCACCAATCCGACTAAACTGCCAGGCGGCACCACTCACCACATAGGGATCGCTAGGAAGGGCGCTCACTTCGATTTTGTCGTTTTTATCCACTGCCAACACATTAGGATTTTGTGCCAGATTCGCCATCATGGCCTCTGCATCTGTTTCTTCGCTGACTTCAATAAGATCCACCCGATTGGAGACCTGCTCACCGGCAACAACCGTTTCGGCCGTTAAAGCCAGGTCTTTAACATTATCTTCCCCACCCTCTTTATAAATAACAACGATCTGCTGATCCAGGTTTTCATCGGTATTAATCTCTGGTATCTGTTCTAAGGTTTTGATCTCAGTGGGTGTTTCGCTTCCCTGTTGTAATCCTTCGTTTAACGACATACTCTGATCATCCGGTGTTGTCTTCAAAACGGATTGACTACCCGGATTAACTAAGTCTTCTGCTTGACTTCCCGCTGGAAACAGCAAGAAGAAAACAATCATTATTGCCAGCCATCGTGTTATTTTTAACAATTTATTATTCATGCTGTTCACCCTTCGCACCGCTGGTATGGTTTTGTTCTTATCATCCTTTTATGATGTAATGCTTTATTTCTGTCGTATCTGCTCTATTTAGGATATATTACTATAACATAAGTTCTTTATATTCTGCTATCATTTCAGATAATGCTTAAGGATTTTAATATTAAACGCTGTGTTCCTACTACTCACTAGGACAATCGGACAATAATCCGGTGCAACACATCCACCGTTTCCTCCAGGTTTGTTGACGCATCTTTGATATGATGATAGACTTCGCGTTTTTTTATCGCTGTCATTGGATCAGCCCCGGCAAATACAAACACCATACCATCCATGTAGAGCTTTTCAATTTCTCGGTGGGTCGCTCGCATTTTAACCACCGCTTCTTCCGACTTACCATGATTCTTTTTCAGATCGCTGACTGCTTCGGCAAAAATTTCTACCCCTCTTTTTAATTGTTCAACCATACTGATAATGGTATCATTGGCTTTCACATCAAAGGTCTTCATTGAAACCAGGGTTGATTGGGCATATTTTAGAACTCGATTCATACCAACTGATATCGAGTAAATATCACCGCGGTCAAAGGGGGTAACAAATGCTTCGGTCAGGTTTTTTTCCATCTCCATCCGAATGGTGTCCGCTTCTTTAACGCAGTCCAACAATGCCTGGCTGTCTTTGTCGGCACTACTATTCAACCAATTGTACAGGGCTTCCACCCCGGATGCATTGCTTTGCGCCTGCATCAACAGCATCTGATGAAAATGATACTTAATCGGAAAAATCCGATCAATAATATTTCTTTTTTCCATTATTCTATTCTCCCTCTAGATAACCTTAAAAATCATCGTTGTTATGGTATAGATCAGGGCCGATACTACTGCTGATAAGGGAATGGTGATGCACCACGCGACCAGAATTTCTTTAACAATTCCCCAATTCACCATTTTGTATTCATCTCCGGCGCCAACACCCATAATCCCGCCGACCACCACATGGGTGGTGGAGACCGGTGCCCCAACCAGGGTTGCTCCGAAAATCGAAGCCACCGAGGACAATTGCGAATTTAAGCTATGCAGCGGCTTAATATCAAAAATCCCTCGCCCCAAGGTCTTCATAATGCTCCAGCCACCCAGCAGGGTGCCCAGAAACATGACAATTCCGCCACTCCCTCGTACCCACAGAGGCGCCGTGTGAATGGCAGTTCCGCTCCACGCGGCCAAAGCCAGCGTAAAAAGTCCAATAATTTTTTGGGTATCATTGGATCCGTGGCTATAAGAAAGACCCGCCACGACTAACCATTGTATTTTATTAATCTTCCTGTTAATAGAAACCCTGGCATTTCGCAAAATAAATTTCGTCACTTTTTCCAGAAAAAACGCAATCATAAAACCGATAAACGGTGATAAAAACAAGGCCATCATCACTTTTACAATCCCGGTAATTTGGTGACCCTCGCTAACTAGCTCCGCCCATCCCCACAAAATGTGTTCGTATCCTGATGATACCATCACAGCACCGATTATTCCGCCAACTAATGCATGGGTGGAACTGGAGGGCAAACCTAATTTCCAGGTAATTAAATTCCATAAGGTGGCTCCAAAAACAGCAGCAAACAGAACCGTTAATAAGGCGGTGTCAGTTGGCAAATCAATTAACTCTGAGATAGCATCCGCCACCAAGTTCCCACCAATCACTGCTCCGACCAATCCAAAAAAAGATGCCACTGCAATTGCCTGTTTGGGACTGGCCGCTCCGCAATTGATAAAGGTGGCTACCACTGAACTGGCATCATGAAGCCCATTTGTCAAAGCAAAAATAAGCCCGATTATTATAACTGAAATTAATATGATTGTTGCACTGACCGTTATCATTTTTTTGCTCCTATATATATATTTGTTTCTCACATTTATTTTTCCTACTATATCAGCACATTAGCAAAGACGCAACAAGAACTGCGCTTTCCCAAAAAAAATGTCTCAATCGGCCCAAAGGCAAATTGAGACATTTTGGTTTCTCGTTAATTGAAAAACTTCACGTTGCCGATCGTTCCATCCGTTAAAAAAACGATCTGAAGCATAGTGCCATCCTGATTGATCCACACCCTTATGTAGCTTAACTTATTATCTTCAAAGGGAATCTGGGTGACACTGGTTTCGGTTCCCTCTCCGCCTAGAATATTTTTTACTTCATCATATGTGGCACCCTCAGGTATACTTTCTGCCTGTTCCTTAGTCACTGCTTTCGTTGTTAAAAAAGCCAGATCTTTAGTCAGTGAATAAAACAAGGTTTTACTTGTGGCCATTCCATTTTCATCAAACATAACACTCACCCCAAAACCGGTATCATTATTCACATACGTAAAGACATTCCCAATTTGAGTGCTTTCGGTTGGCGTAACGCCTAATTCCGCATCCACCTGTTGCTTTGTCTGGTCCAATTGCACCGCATCATAAAACTCATAAACAGTATCTCTTGAAAGATTAGACTGACCAGCACTACCACTATTCGCATTACTGCCGCAGCCTGACAAGACTAAAACCAACGTCACGGTAATTCCTACCACTAAAGAAAACTTTAATCGATTCATTTTATGATCCTCATCTTTCTTTACCCAAATTACTGGAATCAGTATAATGTACACGCTTGTCAAGACACGAAATTAGAAATTTTTAGATAAATCTCCTTTCGCGTTTTGATTAGGCAG
>NZ_JAXQGA010000022.1:0-19297 GCF_034438075.1 Acetobacterium sp. K1/6
TATTGGTTCTCCTTCATTTTATGGATTTAGTTTATATGACCTTAGTAAATCTGTCCAGTTAAGTATAGCCTATCCAAACGGCTAATTGGGGATATTACTCAGAATAAGGGTGATCACTACATTGCCCTTAATGGCGTAGCACATATTGGTCTGATTCACTATCTGAAGACACACCCGGAAATTGAGCATATTGTGACGTGTCTGGATAATGATGAACCCGGACATAAAAATACCCTGGAGCTGATTAATGCCGTTGAAGAAGTATTTCCAGGGAAGTACAACTTTGATCTTAAGATTCCGCCAGAACCGCATAAAGACTGGAATCAACTATTAGTAAGCATTTGCCAGGAGCGAGAAAACGCAGCCCTTCAAACCGAAGCAGAAGATGAGTGGGAGCGGGAAGCTTGAAGGAAATCTGTTTCCTCGGGAAACAGGAAATAAAAAAACAGATGATCAATGTTGATCTTGTTTCCTCGGGAAACAAGGAAATCTGGAAATGGAGGGTAGCGAATGTTATATTTTGATACCAGTTAGAATGAGCCTTGAAAATCGTGAAAAGGAGGTGTGATTGAAAATAAAAAAGATAATACTAATTCTATTGGTTGGCTTGGTTGCAGTCTTAACGAGTGGTTGTTTTATAACCGATGTAGTGACAGACATTTTTAAAAAGCCGGTAGTTGCCGGCAAATGGTACAACAAAGAATGCGACACCTACATTGCGCTTAAGGATAATGGAAATATTAACATGGAGGATGGTAAGGGCAATGTCAATACGGGAGAAACCTATGAAAAGGCTAAACGGGAAATTGTCTTCCATTTGGATAACACAATCAAGGCCAATGAAACGAAGAATGATTGGCTCATGCTGGAAAATATAAACGGAGCGTTAAATGATGTTCGGGGAACGGAATCGGCGGTGAAAATGTGAGATTAAAAATTGTTCGTGGATTGATGGCTGTCTTTGTCTTTGTGTTGCTGGCCATCGGAAGTCTGTTTTTTATACGGACTATTGATGGATTTATGACGGGACAGGGGATTTTACCCTTCAACGTCCCGTTAAAGGAAGTGTTTGACGCTGTAGTTGTAAGCGAGAATACATTTCACATGTATCTTTTGTGTCTGGCCTTTGCCCTGTTTATGGCAGTGGCTTTTTTTATTGGCCAAAGCAAAACCTATAAGAGTGAGCTGATCAGTATAACCCCGGATATTCAAACCCCCCGGCCGGCAGGACAGAATCAGCATGGTTCAGCCCGGTGGCTGGATCCCAACAAGAAGGATCGGGCCTTTGATTACGTGATCATTCGAAAGAATAATCCCTTTATTCAGTTTTTGTTACGCAGCGGAAAGGAGGAAAGAAGACAGATCAAAAAAGACAATTACTGGGTTGATAAAACCATCATGGAAAATAAAAAAAACTTCAAAATGGGTGGTTTAGTTTTGGGAAAAGATCGACAGGGATTACGAAATGAAAAGATCTACTTTATCGGGGAAGATGTTCACGGTTTAATTATCGGCGCTACCCGTTGCGGTAAAGGTCGAACTGTGATCCTGCAAACCATCGGACTGCTGGCAATGGCCAGAGAGTCACAAATCGTTTCGGATCCCAAAGGAGAGAACTATGATTACACGGCACCCTTTCTGAGAAAATGCGGGGTTGACGTATTCGCTCTGGATTTTAAAGATCCGCTTAAAAGTAATCACTACAACTTTCTTCAGTCGATTATTGATGCGGTTAAAACTGGAAATATGTCTCAGGCAATTGACTATGTCTGGGATATTACCGGGATGCTGGTCGGAGAACCGAAAGGTGAGAGATTATGGAGTAACGGTGAAGCCAGTATTATTGCCAGCTGCATTATGATTGTGGTCTTTGAAAACATGGATAATCCGGAGTATCAGAATCTGACCAACGTATTTTATTTCATAGCTGAGATGTGTAAAGCTCCCAAACAGGCGGACGAGATGATGTTGGCTAAATACATGAAGAAACTGAAAGTCGAGAATCCGACTCATCCGGCGTTGGGTTTAGTAGCGATTTCCGACATTGCCCCATCCAAAACCAAAGGTAGTTTTTACACCAGTGCCCTGACGACCTTAAAACTCTTTACTAATCCGCTGATTTATGAAATGACCCGGAAAACGGATTTTCGCCCCAAAGACATTGGCAGTCGACCGACGGCGGTTTTTATAATCTTGCCTGATGGCAAAACCACCTATTATTCGCTGGCTGCCCTGTTCTGTACCCAAGTCTACAGTGCGCTGTCGGACTTTGCGGATAAGCTGGGCGGACGCTTACCGGTTCGGGTTAATTATGAACTGGATGAGTTTGGAAACTTTACCAAGATCCCGGATTTTACGGCCCAGATTTCAGTGGGTGGCGGTCGGGGGATTCGCTATAACCTGTTTTTGCAGTCCATGGCCCAACTGGAAGAAAAATACGGTCGGGAGATTGCCCGGATCATCCGATCCAACTGTGAAACCTGGATATATCTTAAGGCCGAGGATCTGGAAACGCAAAAAGAGGTGTCGGAACGACTGGGGAAATATACCACCACATCCTATTCCCTGTCATCTTCACAGCAGCATTACACCACAAATTCCAGTCAATCGGTGAATCTGGTGGGACGGGAGCTGCTGACCGCCAATGAAATCAGTCGGATCCGACGTCCCTACAACCTGGTCACCAGTCGGAATGATCCGGCGATTATGACATCCCCGGACTTAGGTAAATGGTCATTTAATGACTTCTATGGATTAGGCAGCAAAGAACACAATCGTGTACTCCGGATGATCCGCAGCGATGCCAGACCAACCCACCAGGAGCATGGGATCCAATTATGGGGAATCTGGAAGCGCTATCAGATCTAAGTGAATGTTGAAACTTCTCAATGAAAGGAGGTGATGGCGATGCTAACAGAATTTGTATGGGTAACCGGATTAGTTAAACTTCTGACTGATGCATCCGTGGCACTGTACTTTATCTTACCGGGTTTGGCCTTGGTTATTATTGTCTGGAATGTAGTCAAACGGCTACAGGCTGATGATCACGAAAAAATAAAGTACAAAGAAAACATGAAAACAACACTGCTCTATTTGGTTATCGGAATGACGATCAATGGTTTTATCACCATGCTCTTAAGCTATTTCCCAAGCTCGTGAAGTTTGTTTCCCGAGGAAACACGGATAAAGAAATTAAAAAAAATTAAAAGGAGAAATTTAATGGCTTTAAAATTAAAAAATGTAAAAGAAGCGGTAGTTAAACCCTTTGTGCTATGGCATGCAAAGCTCTTAAGTAGCGAAGCTGAAGAAATGAACACCGATTCCGGCTCGATTGTTGAAGGTGCGGGGATGTGGATTGTCGGATTGATGGGTGTGGCACTGTTTCTGTATGCATTTCGGGATATCATTGGTAACACCATTATTCCGTCGATTAGATCAAACTTTCAGGCGTTGTTCTCGAACATCCCGACATCTTAAATGCATCGATTTAAAAAGAGCGGCTTCTATTTGGACCGTTCTTTTTCTTTTTAATCAAAGAGAGAAAGGAGAATTATGTATCCAATCTTTAAAAACTTTATCTTTGATGCAATTAACAATAGTGGGGTGATTACCGGCAGCATCAAAATTCTGGCTGAACAGGTGTTTTACATCGATAAATATATCGGAGATGCGTCGGGACTCGATTTGTCCACAGGGCTGACGCAAATCTTTTATCAGCTGGCACTGCTGCTATTGGTAATCAAGTTTTCTAAAAGCGGTTTTGAAACCTATATTACCTGGACTGGTGGTGATCCGGATAGCGATCCCATGGCGATGCTGCAACGAATGGTTAAAGCCGTGGTCATGATTGTGGCCTTCCCGATGCTCTATCAGATCTTTGCCCGGGTGTGTACCGGGGTCTTGTATGAAATTCTCAATAGTATGAATTCAAAGTTCCTATATGAAGAAAACTTTGTGAAAAGTCTGATCGAAGCGGGTATGGGGCCTTTTGCAGTGCTTTTTTTCTTTATCGGTGCACTGGTGCTCTATTTTCAAATGCTGGCCCGGGGTTTTCAGATGTGGATCATGCAGATCGGCTTTCCGTTGGCCTGTGTGGGAATGATAGAAAGTGATAATGGGGTGTTTGCCCCTTTTATGATGACCTTTTTCAAGGCCGGAATTACCACCATTATTCAGCTATCACTGTTGTCCTTGTCCTATATTCTGATGGCTACCGGTGATTTTGCGATTGGTTTTAGTGCCCTGGCAGCGGGGATTACCACGCCGGCGCTACTCCAGCAGTTTATGGTTCATGCCGGCAATGCGAATTTATCGGGAAAGGCGTTAACCATTGCCCGAGTCACGGAGGTGGCGGTGCGGTCAGTAAAATAAGAACAGAAAATTGCGAAGAAAGGAGTCGTATGGAAACCATTGATTATTTTGCAGATCTGAATAATATCTACGGCCTACTGCTCACCTTGATCAATGTTGGTGTTGTCTTTCGGGTGGTTTATTGTATTACCCATATGATTCATTCCCCTGATGAAAGAGGGGTGTATGTAAGGCGGATCAGGCACGTTTTAATCTTCTGTGTCATTGCCAATACCCTGATCCCATTTCGGGATGTGATTCTGGCTTATATCACATAAAACTGTTTCCTCGGGAAACAGGGAAAGGAGGAATTGATGGAAAATCACGAAGAATTGTACATCCCGATGGGGATTAAAGCCAACCGCCAGGTGATTGAGGGGATGGAAGTGAAGGAAGTTTTTCTGATGGGGGTGATGGTGTGCATCACCGTCATACTATGTGCGCTTTACTATGTGACTTTTGCCGATCCTATTGGAACATTTTTCGGTGCTTTGGCGATTATGTTGTCTTCCTATCTGGTGCTAAAAAAAAGCGAGAAAGATAATCAATCTTTTTTGGATATGCTGCAACATATTTTTAGCTATTACCGTGGCCGTAAACACTATGCCTACATCCATCTTAATGAGTGGGAATAGGAGGGCCATATGGGAGCGTTAGGATTTGGTGGCGTTTTGGGTTGCTGGTTCCTGATGGGATCGGTATTAAAAAGGCAGTTTGAAAAGGCGTTTTTATCCACTGCATTCATTGTGGCAACGCCTTTATTATTTTTATTATTGGTGATTGATGATCCGGTGATTATTTTACGCACCGGATTATTTTGTTGTCTGATGTTTTACATCGGATACTTTGATTTTAAAACAAAGACCATTCCCCGATTTGTCCATCCCCTGATTTTATTAGTGGGATGCATCGGAATCAGCGGAGAATGGTTAGTAAAGCAGGCCATCCCCGGGGCATTGACCCTGGGTATTCTGATGGCAGTTTCTAGCTGGCTGATTAAGCGAATCACCAGACAGGATCAGGCCATTGGCTTAGGGGATGTTAAGCTTGTCACCGTTTGTGGGTTTTATCTGGGCTGGGATGCCGGCGTAACCGGTCTGATGATCGGATTACTCTTAAGTATCCTATGGTCCCGGACCAGGCATCTTAAACGCAATGAAATGTTTGCCTTTGCGCCGTTTCTATGCTCGGGTTTTATGATTGCAGTAATGTTACTAGAAAGGAAGGTGTATCTGTGAAAAATGGAGGGAAGATGCTCATTGGTTTTTTTGTGGTTGTCTTTGCGCTGTTGTTGTCTTGGGTGATTGTGCCCATGGGCACGGGCATGATTGGCAATACAACAACGATTGTACGGGTCAAAGAAACCATCCGGGTGGGGGATCAACTCACCGAACGGAATGTTGAGGAAGTGGAGGTTAGCGGATACAATTTACCGGCTAGCGCCATCAAAAGTAAGAATGAGGTCATTGGCAAGTATTCCACCGCAAAGTTGGAATCGGGAGACTATGTACTGCAAAGCAAGCTGGTTAATGACATGATCACCAGTGGAAACTATATGAGTGCCCTGGATGGCGGAAAACAGATTGTGTCAGTGACGATAAAAGACTTTGCCAATGGAATTTCCGGAAAACTCATGCCCGGGGATGTGGTGATGATTTTAAATAATGCCGAAGCAGCGGGGAACCGTAGCACGATTTATCCGGAACTGCAATATGTGAAGGTACTGGCGGTGACCACCCAAACCGGGGTGGATATGGGTGGAGAAAAATTATCAGATGATACCGAGCTGCCGGCGACGGTGACGCTGCTGGTCAATAAAGCCCAGGCGCAGCTGCTTACCGGACTTGAAAAGAATGGAAATATTGTCTTTGCCCTGATGTATCGGGGAGATGAGGACACGGCCAACCAGTTTTTACAAAAGCAGGAAGAAGTTTTTAAGGCCGGGGGTATTTAATCTGTTTCCTCGGGAAACAGGAAATGAAGGATTGGACGATATACAGTCTTGTTTCCTCGGGAAACAAAATGATCAGGAAACGGAGGATTTTATGGAGCAAAGTCAGGAAACAGCAAGTAACTATGTGGGAATGTCTTGTGATTTTCAAAGATTGAATAGATTTATAAAAAAAGAACAGATAATTTTCATCGATCCGAAGGGCGAGAATAACCTAATACTTAAAAAGGAGGCGACACTATGGAAGTAATCACCGTATGGGGATCCCCGGGCGGGGGAAAAACCACCCTCAGTCTGGAGCTGGCCAAGCATATCAGTGAAAAAACAAAGGAAAACGTCGTGCTGATATTCACCGAGGATCAGGCTAGTCCTTTATCCTATCTCTTTCCCAGTCTCAATAAGGAGGGCGGCTCCCTGGGAAAGATCATTACCATGGCCGGGTTTGACCAGGAAGAACTGCTAAAAACGTTGGTCAATCACCCCAAGAATAAATACCTGGCCTTTTTGGGATATCGTAGTGAGGATTCCAAACGCAGTTATCCGGAGGTGGTGGAACCCCAGGTGATTGACCTGTTTGTCACCCTGGGCCAGAAATTCAAGTATGCCATTATCGATGGACTATCCGATTTTCATAACGATTGGATTACCCAGTATGGTTTACGTTATGGAAGTTGTGTCATGGTTGGCGGTGGCGATTTAAAAAGCATTGCCTTTTTTAATGGAACCACCGCCATGCTCCAGGACTTTACCGGGTTTAGAGATAACGTTGTCCGGGTGTTGAATAACCCCTGGGACTTTGATTCATGGCTGTTGGTTGGTGATAAATACGGGGGTGTCAGTTATTCCTTCCCTTATAGTATGGATATTCAGATGGCTTATCTGGAGGAAACATCCATCAAGTCGCTTAAACAAACAAAACGGAATCGGGAGTTTGTAGACGCACTCAGTCAGTTAAGTTTGGAGCTGATCCAGGAAGAAGAAAGAGCAGATCAGAAGACTAAAAAAAGAAAATCGGGAAATCAAAAAAAACGTCCTAAAAATGAGCGCATTAAAAAAGAAAAAATGCCGAAAAAAAAGCTTTTCAAATTTCCGTTTAGAAAAGCGAAGGAGGAAACCGAATGAACAACCAATATAAGCGCAATCAGGAATTGCTTGATCTGATTGGACGCATTCAGCAGTATATCAGCCGAACTAATTCCAAGGCTTTAGGTGATGTGAAAAAAAATGAAGCGTTGATTAAGAAAGATATTCGTAAGTATATTGAAGATCATCGTGTGTTAATCGATGGATACACCAGTATTGAGCTGCTTAACCGCATCTTTTCAGAAATGGGCGAATATGGGATCTTAACGCCATATTTGAAAAATGAGGATATGGAGCTGGAGGAAATTAATATCAATGGATATGACAGTGTGGTGCTGCATTATAAAAATGGTGATGTGGTTCGTGCCCCGGAAACTTTCCTGTCAGCCGAATCGGCTAAAAACATCATGATCCGGTTATTGTTTCAGCAATCAGAAAAAACCTTATCAGCTGCGACACCGATTGTGACCGGATTTTTAAAAAATAATATTCGAATCACGGCAACCTGTCCACCGATTATCGATGAGGAACGGGGCGTCCAGGCATCGATCCGTTTTGTCAATCCCAGCAAACTAAGGCGGGATGATTTAATCAGAAAGGAAACCCTGACAGATGAGATGTTTGATTTTATAAATCTGTGTATTTCCAGTGGCTTGAGTGGGGTTGTGGCCGGATCGACCAGCTCCGGAAAAACCACCTTTTTAGATGGACTGCTCGGAGATGTTGAAAAACGCAAGCGGATCATTTCAATTGAAGAAGAAGTGCGGGAGCTGGATTTAATAACCCGGGATGAAAATGGGGTTCCCGATAATAACATTGTCCATTGGAAAACCCATGGGACGATTAACTCAAGAATGTTATTAAAAACAGCGCTAACCTGTGATCCCGATATTATTGTCCCCCAAGAAATGAAAGGGGAAGAAGCGTATGCAGCCCAGGAAGCAGCCCGAACCGGCCATGCGGTTTTGACAACCACCCATGCCAACTCCTGCCGGGCAGCCTATACCCGGATGCTGACTCTGTGTATGGAGGACTCGACCCTTGAAGATAAGGTGCTGTATCGACTGGTAAGCGAAGCCTTTACCATTGCCATATTCTGTAAACGGCTGGATGATTATTCCCGAAAAGTCATGGAGATTACCGAGTGTATCGTTGATGAGCATGGAAATTCAAACTTTAGGACCCTGTATGACTATGAGATTGACAGCTCGGAAAAAATTTCAGATACAAAAACAATTATCAAAGGCCATTTTGTCAAGCGCAGCAACATATCAAAAAGTCTCCAACAATGGCTGATTACCAATGGCGTCCCGACTCGTACCCTGGAGCGTTTCATTGATGAGTCGTTAAGCGAGGGGGGTAAGGCTTTATGAACGGGATAAGCTTTCTTATTTTTACGCTGCTGATTGTGGGGTTGTGCCTGCTATTTAATGTGTCACCTTTTGAGCTGACAAGCCGGCTTATGGATCGGATTGTCAATGATAAGAGCGATATTCAATCGGTGATTAAAAAGACCGTCCGGAAAGACCGTCGAACGCCATTTCAGGGACTGACCACAACCATCCGGGAAGCCCAGCTGATTTTAAAAACAACCAATCGGGAAAGTGTCTTTACGATCCTGGTCATGGCTGCGACGATTTTGTTTATTGTGGGTCTGATCCTCGGATTAATGATGGAAAACATCTTGTTATCAGCAGTGCTTGGCGTTGGTCTGGCCTTGTTCCCGTTCTGGTACATCAAGCTGGCAGAAATAACCTATCGGAAGGAATTAAACGATGAGCTTAACAAAACACTGTCGATCATCACCACATCCTACAGTCGATCACACAATATCGTCAAAGCGATTGAGGAAAACTTGCACCATATCAATCCGCCACTGTTACCGGTATTTGAAGCCTTTGTCTTTGATATCAGTTATATCACGGCGGATATTCCGGGGGCATTGCTGGAGATGAGTGAAAAGATCGATAACCAGATTTATAAGGAGTGGTGCCGGGCGGTGATTGCCTGCCAGGACAATCCCAATCTGATTGAAACGCTGCCGGCGATTGTTCGTAAATTTACGGATATCAAAGAAGCCAATGACGACTTTGGAACGGATATGCATACGCCTTTAAGAATTGTTGGCTCTATGGTATTTATCAATGTTGGTGTGCCGGTTCTTTTTTATTTCATCAATAAGGATTGGTATCGAGGACTGATGTATTCATGGGGTGGTAAGATCATTCTGGCCGTTGTTCTGACAATGGTTTTTATCTCGATTAATGCTGCTATTAAAGATATCAAACCCATTGAATACAGCCGATAGCAAAAGGAGGTTAGATAATGAATAATACGGCCTATTTAATCAGTCTTGCAATACTCTTTGGTTATGGGTTATTCCAGTTGGTTGGTGGAATTTTTGATGTGCCATCCCATCGTGAGATTAAAACAATCATGGCAGTCGGCAGAAAAAAGAAAGAGAAGGTCAATGTTCTGGATGCCTTTGTCTTTAAGGTATCCCATTTGATCATTCCCTATGTTCGGATCAATCCTTATAAACGTAAAAATATGAGCAATGCCCTTAAATCCCTGGGATCGCTGGATACACCGGAAATGGTCTATGGCCGGGCTTTTGTAGAGTCTGCTATCTATGCAGGCGTTGGTTTAATTCTGGTGTTTGTTCATCCGATTTTCACATTGATTCTGCTTTTCTATGCGATACAGCGGTTCTCGACCCAAATTGGAAAAATTGATCAGTTGATGCGGATACGTCGTGAAAAAATCGAATGGGAATTACCCCGTTTTGTCAATACCGTGCAACAGGAAATTAAAAAACGACAGGATTTGCTGGCGATTCTCATTGATTTCCGTAAAAACTCTGATGGAGAACTGGGTGAAGAATTGGAAATAACCATCGCCGATATGAAAACATCGGATTATGAAAATGCCATTTCTCGGCTGGATGCCCGGGTGGTCAGCTCGCTTTTATCGGATGTGACTCAGGGGTTAATTGCGGTGTTGCGGGGGGATGATATTGTTTCCTACTTTGAACAGTTGGGGATTCAGTTGCGGTCTTTTGAAAAGAACCGGTTGAAAAAGGAAATGAACCGGCGACTGGAAAAAATAAAAAAATACCCCTATATTTTACTTTTTACATTTTTGCTCATGGTTGTCTATGCCGTTGGTTATGACATCATGACCACACTGCCAAGTATTTTTTAGAAAGGAGGGTTCAAGTGAAAGGTAATCAAGTGAAGGTTGACAAAGGTTCAGCCATATTGGAATTTTCGATATTCTTCCTATTGGCGATGTTTGTTTTAACCCTGATGTTGGGAGTTCTACCGGTATGGACTCAATATCAGAAGCTAAACTACATCGCCCATGGAGTCTTACGGGATGCCGAGCTGGTGGGAAATACTGGGAATACAGTAATGGATACTTATGAAGATTTGCAGGCAAAAACCGGACTAAAAACAAAAGAAATCAGTTTTAACGGAACAAAGTATATCGGCGGATCGAAAAATGTCCAGATTAATGATCCCATTCAGGTTACAGTGAAATCTGATTTTTCATGGTTTAGTAGTTTTATCGGGGATGGTATCACCATTGAACTGGTGGCCCCTGCCAGTGGACGAAGTGGGGTGTACTATAAATGATGGCATTGGCGAAGTTGTTAAAAAAAACGGATGCTGGAATGTCCATTCCCATGGTTGCGGTATTGTTATTTATTCTGTTAATGCTGTTTTGTGCAATGTATGAATATTTAAGGTTTTTCTCTATTTTCATCCAGTTGGATCAGGTGGTGGAGCAGTCGGTTCAGGGCGTAGCGATGGAAAACTGGGACGAGGTCTATCAGGGTGTCCGGGAAGGTTATGCCGGAACATACACCAAGGCTGAGTTGACGGATGACTGGGAAGAAGTGATGAACCGTGAACAGATCCTTGCTCAAATGAAAAAAATGATCGACTTTAAAGTGGATGGCAATACCTGGGTCAAGGAGGATGATGCCGGCAATGTATTGTTTTCCTTAAAACCAAAGGATACAACGGTGAAAATCACCAACACCCAGCTGGCAGCAGCGGAAGGGGATGCCCTTACCGTCGAAACCACCAATACCATCACGGTGCCCTGGCGGTTTTTGGGAGCCATGTTTAACGCTCCCCCGATTGTGGTGGAGCGGGTAACGGTATCTGGTTATACGCCAAAGTTTTAGCAGTGCATTAAAAAATAAAAATCCAGAAAGGTTGGGAGGGAAATAAATGTGATGAATAACATAACGGAATTAAAGACGATGGTTCAGATAGAGGTAAATGAGGATACACCTTGTTTACTGGCAAAAACAAAACCGCTGGTTGATATTTTAAATGAGATTCAACCCAATGATTACTGGCATACGGATTATTTTCATGCTCCATTTAACGAAAAAGACATGAAGCCGATCCTGATTAAAGGTCTGCACTACCTGGAAAGATTTCAGAAACACTATATAGAACGCTGTTACGAGGAAAAAATAATAGCCCCTTACTACACGCGGGAGATGATGGGACGTCAGTTTATGATGGCCTGTAAAGCTCTGATGGCCATTGAAACCGGCCACTATAAAGATGCATACCATCGTTTATGGTATTGCATCGACGGCTTCAGCGGTTTAAATAATACCAATCCAACCATCAATTTAAACGAGTATTTAATCTATCGTTCTTTAATCAGTTGTTTTATTCAATCACTACTGAAACAGGAAATGGTGATTAAAAAGGAAAAATCTGATAGCTGGAGAAAAATATTTGGATAGGATGCTGATTAAAATTCAGTTGATTGTTTTAAGGAAGTTTGTTTCCTCGGGAAACAAAATTGGAGCCGGAAACAGATTAAAATCAAATAGGTGAATAGGAGTGAGATAATGATCATTGTTTTTATATTGCTAACGGGAATTGTCGTGTTTGAAGCTGTTTGGTTAAAGCGATTAAAAAAAGAGATTGAGCGAAAGGAAGTAAAAATAAATATGCTTGAATGTGCTATAATAAAACTTAAAAAGGGGTAATGTTATGAGAGTTATTCTTGATGATAACGGGTCATCGAAGGAATCACTTCAGTTTTTTTCTGATCATATTGATGATTTTAAACCAGTAAAAAAGTTGGTCGTTTTTCTTGACAGTGAAAATTTTATTTTTACTGAATACGAAATGAAGCGGTTAAATGTAAATATGGTTCTTGAAAATTGGAATGGTGACCAGATGCATTTGAAAAATCTAAACTGTGGCTACTATGGCAGTGGCCCAGGAGGAACACTTGAAGTGATATTAAAACTGGGAATTACGGACTTAAAAAGTTTTGAATATAACCACTTAGGGCATCCAGGTATCGAGATTTTATTCCGGGAGGATGGAACAGTTAAGGATATAATCAATTCACAAAATGCGATTTTTTATTACCATCAAGCACGAGAATATAATGAAGTTCGACTGGGTCGGAAATACATACTTGTAAATACGATTTCTCAAAAAATTTATATCCGAAACCCTCAGAAGATATGTACTAAAGGGCTATTAACTTTGATCGATCACTCGGAATTTGAATCCATGGAATATTGGTTGGGAGATGAAAGTCCGCTTGAAGATCGCTTCAGAGCAAGCGATTATTTTGAAGGAGCAAATCAGTATAATGAACTAACTTTTGGTGCTGACGAAGTAAATCTAGTACTCAATGGCAAAAATTATAAGATTTGCTGTCTGGTTGCTAAAAGTGAGCTGATTGATTTAATTAATTGTATCTGGCTTTATCTTAATGGTGAAAAAATTCTTGATGATAATATTATCTTCAAGAAAAATAATTTTTACGATGTAAAATCAGGAGTCAGCTTTTTCGGAAAAATAGGTTGGAGCATTGGTTCAAAATTATCTGAAAACTGTATTTACAGAAAAATTGAAAAGCGAGATGAGCCGGGTGATAAACAATGGTTGATGTCCTGATTACGGTAGCGGTCGCCTTAGTTACTACTTTGGTAACGGTTTATTCTCAAGATCGTTTATCGGGATTTCTTCATAAAAACCAGAGAAAACGAGAATATGATAATTCAGAATTTCCTACAATAGTTCAGTGTGGGCGTCATGATGATAAATACATAAAGGATTTGTGGAAAAAGCCTAATCCAATGAATCAGATTAAAATTGTCGTCAAGCTGGAAAAGAAAAATGACCGAGAATTTGCATCTGAGAAAGACGTTTTTTATCAAGAATGTTCAGAGAAAGAACTTGATGTCAAAAATGACTTAGAAAGCCTTGATCATAGTGAAGAATTAAAAATAATAGCGATTGAGAATAACACAAGAAAAACATTCAATCTGATTCGCATTACTTGTCTTGGTGAATCGTATTCTCCGATTGAGTTTAGTAATTTGGATTCTAAGGTGCTCACATCAAATACCAATATGATAATCGTTATCGAAGGATATAAAAGTGATTTAAATAACTTGGTTCTTCTTGACCAAAGTAATTATATCATTTTTGACTTTACATCAGTTAGGATTGGTGACAGTTCGAAGCGTAGTACACATTTAGCCAACAGTTTCCTGAACAAGTATAGTTGAAAAGTTAGAGTTTGAGATAATAAAAAAACGAGGGTGATAAAATGACGGATCAGAAATATAATGGAACCTATCAAGTGATCGAAGAAACAAAGGATCGAAGCCAAAAAGAAAAATACTGGAATATCGGTTTTGGACTGAATAAGATCGATCAGCTAAACCCTTCCGAATATCTGACCAATGAATTACTGCCGGATCATTTCAGTGGGAAGCTTTCTTATCAGGAAGTTGAAAATGCCCTGGTCAACCATTATCAGACATTGCCGGAAGATGACCAGGTAAAAGGCGAGCGAGAATGCGACATTGTATCGACACGGATTGCTTCTCTGTTGGATAACGCTGGGTTTGTTCTAAGTCCGGTATCGCTTAAAGGCATTCATCGGTATCTCTTTAACAATATCCTGCCGGCGGAATGGGTTGGTGTTTTCAGGGAGAAAAATATCTATAAAAAAGAGCCGGTTCTAGGCGGTGAGAGCGTTTCTTATGCTAATTATTTCATGATTGAAGATACCCTGGCTTATGATTTTGAGACAGAAAAAAAGAAAAATTACGTCAACATGGACAATCAGCAAAAGATCAGAAGTATATGCAGTTTTACTTCTTCCATCTGGCAGGTGCATCCCTTCCGGGAAGGAAACACCCGAACGGTGGCGGTATTTATGGTTCAGTATTTAAACGGCTTGGGTTTTCAGGTGAATAATGATCCTTTTGAAGAAAATGCGCTTTATTTCAGAAATGCCCTGGTTCGAGCCAATTATAGCAATCACGTAAAAAACATCAGTCATACCGATGCATATCTAGTCAAGTTCTTTGAGAATCTGCTCTTTGATCAGGATCATCCACTACTCAATCAGGAAATGCAGCTTATTTTTGAAGATGAAAAAGAAAATGACTGGGAGCCGGGAATGTAGTTTTGTTTCCCGAGGAAACAAAATTAGAACAGGAAACAGCGTAATAATAAAATAATGGGATTAACAGAAGGGAACAATTTACGGATTGTTCTTTTTTTATTGATTAAAAAGAAGGAGTGAAGCCATGCAAATGTTATTGATCGGTTTTGGTTTAATCACGGTAGTTGAAGGGTATCTCATTGTTAAACAACGTAGACTGCTGGATAAAAAGGAGCTGATGATTAATCGGTTGGAAACAGGGATTGAAAAAAGAAAACAGCCTGCTGGATAAATGTTTCCGATGGGAAAGAAATTTGTCGGCAATAAAAATAAATTTAAAAATATTGCAATTAAACCTTGACAGGAAGTTGATTATGGTGTATTCTGATATAATTTTTAGATGATGAAAGAGAGAGGTAAAATGATGAAAACAAATGTAGCAGCTTTAACCACCTGGTTGGCAAAAACAACGTTGAAACAGCGGATCGTTCTTGGTATTGGCGGAGTCCTGATGACTGGCATGATTGGCCTTGGCATTTATACACTTTTACCCAATAATACAGATACCTGGCAGTCCACTACTGATGAAAAAACGGTGAAGGTCCAGGATATCAATACCGAAAAGACAACGGCGGTAACCACCACCCCGGTGGAAAGCAAGGTCGTTGAGGCCCAAACCGTGACCAATGACAACAGCACCGTGGTCGAAAGCAATGTGACCACCGTTAATACCCCGGCAATCGCATCAGAGCCGGTCTACACCAGTGAAGACACTGGCGGACATTATGAAGCACCCCAGGATACCTATGTTGAACCAGTCTATGAAGAACCAGCTTATGAAGCACCGGCAGCGGAGAGCAGCGGTGGGGGATGGAATGGTGATTTAGGGGCTACAGAGGGTGATTCAACCGGAAATCCTTGGAGTGATGGATCTGGAACAGGGGTAAGTAATTAGTAACGAATAACAAAGAAGTTTAAAGAACAATCCGAAAATTGTTCTTTTTTTATGCAGAAAATAAGGAGGAATGAATGGACATGCTTATAAAAAGTCGGCTCAGGTCACTGTTGTTAGTGGCGCTGATTACATTACTAACAGGTTTTTTGTGGGGAATGACGCCCATGGTGGCCCGGGCTGAAGATAATTCCAGTACCGTGCCCGGGAATCCGACCTATACCGAAGATGCTTTCTACTACAGTGACCAGTATATGTGGAAGGCATCCTTATTCGTGGCCAAGTCGGATACGGTCAATAAGGATTCATCCAACATGAATGAGTTTTACCGGATTGGGAATCAGGCTGTTTATCTGACCCCGGTTTCCAATTGGAATGGATGGGCTGGCGGATCCCGACCATCGAACATCTCCGGATTGTTCTTTTCCAAGGAAAACAAGGTAGACACTCTGCTGGAGCTCCAGAGCAAAGGCGGGGATGTGAATGCTTTGGATCCAGTTCAGCTTGCATCAGGTAGTGGTATTTATTTATTAAAGCCTCCTGTACAACCACCTTATGTCCCGCAGCTCAGTGATGGCGATATTTATGATAATGGCGTTATTTATGGGGATTCAGTTGGCAGCATTACTAAGGTAGTTAGTTATTTTAATAGCCTTGAAACCATGAATACACTAATAAATTTTTATGCCGGGAAGCAAGGGGTTTCCAAGGAAGACCTTGTCAAAAATCTGGAGTTTACCATTGATGGCGAAACCCGGACCGGCTGGAATCCAAAAGGGATTTTACCCGATGCGATCAGTGACAACCCCACCAATCAGGTGGAATGGCTGATCGTTTATGAGCCGGTATCAATTGTTTATGTGAAGGATACAGCCCATCCGGGATCTTATTATGGTTATGCCTTATCAGCCACTGATTTTGCAGTTTCTCAGATCAAACACCAGATGGACTGGCGTTATGATGAAACCCGTTGGACGGCCTGGGCCGGACAACAGGCGGATGCCTGGAAGCCTAATGCCAATCGGCAGCATGTCTCCCGGTTGGCCTTTCTGTTGATGGGAAACTCGGTGATTACGAATAATACCTGGTATGGTTTGGCAGCCGGCTCCGGGGTGGATCAGAACGCTGCTATTCCGTTTAATCGCTGGTTTAGCGATCAACAGACTAAGTACGGCGGTTGGGGTATGTCCCGCTGGATTAAACCAGCCGAATACAATAAGCCCCGGGATAACGATTTTCGGCCCAATACCGATGTTATTTTAAGCACACCGGTTTACTCCAATATCAATGCGACACCCGGGAGTGAGCTGACGGTGACCTATAAGATCAACGGCGAAGTGATCGGTACCGATACGCTGATAGCTCCAATGAAAACCGAGTCCTACAGCTATATCAAATGGCATACTCCGGATGTCAGTACAGTAACCAGCTATGATCTGGAAATGTCGATCTCACCCTATCCGGAAGGGACCATCAATTGTGGTGGGAATGAGTATACCCATCGAACGCTGACGATCCGGCCACTGGAGGAAAGTACGCCACCGGATCCGAAGGTGGGAGATACGATGCCAACCGATCTGCCGGCCAACCTGGTACCGCCAACCAGTGTACCCGGGGAAGATACGGCTGATGAAACGGTAGCGCCGGTGATCAAATCGGTCAAGGCCGTCACAGAAGCACCCTACTATAAGAATGAAACGGTCAAAATTGAAGTGGTGACCAATCGGGCCACCAAGAACCTGACATTTACCAATACGGATAGTGGTGTCGGGAAACAATTTGGATCCGATTCCCTGGGTGACGGAATGCTGATCAGCCGGTCGGTGAATGAGCTTTCAAATGAAATTGTCTGGACGATTGAGTTTGTTCCGGCCAATCTGGGAACCAATCATTATGCGTTTAAATCCATCAATGCTGCTGCCGGCGAAAGCGAAGTGTATGCATTTGATGTGGAGGTCGTGGTGGATCCGGATCTCCCGGTTATCTATGATGTGCTGATCAATCCGGTTCAGGCTTTATATACCTTGTATGAAGAAGTGGTTAAAACACCACTAATCTATGAGGTTTACTTTAATACCAACGGCGGGAATGAAATGGGTGCCCAGAGCGCCGAATATAACACCCTGCTGACGGAGCCGGGCCAACCGACCCGGGAAGGATATTCGTTTATAGGATGGTTTAAAGATCCCGGTTTTGCTTACCCCTGGAATTTTGAATCGGATCGGATTATGGGGGTCACCACACTCTATGCGAAGTGGGAAATAAACACCTATTTCGTCCATTTTGATCCCCAGGGAGGTTCAGACACCTTCAGCCCGATTACGGCGGAATATGGGGCAAATATCGAGGAACCAACACCCATTCCAACTCGCAGCAACTATGTGTTTCTGGGGTGGTATAAGGATATCGGATGCAATACGCCGTGGAACTTTACCGAAGACACCATCACCGGCGATACGACCCTTTATGGGAAGTGGGATGCCACGGCCTTAACAGTTACATTTGATTCCCAGGGCGGAAGTGTGGTTGGTTCAATCAGTGCTGATTACAATATGATGATCTCCTGCCCGAGCGACCCATTCAAGCCGGGCTTCACTTTTAAAGGCTGGTATCAGGACGCAGCGTGTAACGCCGTCTGGACATTTGCCAGTGATCGGGTACAGTCCGATTTAACGCTGTTTGCCAAGTGGGATGTTAATCTTTATACGGTGAGCTTTGATTCCCTGGGCGGAAGTGCCGTGCCGGCGCAGACAGCGCAGAATGAGTCGGTCACAGCGAAGCCGGTTGATCCGATCAGAAGCGGGTACTCGTTCGGTGGTTGGTTTAAGGAAGACGCCTGCATCAATGCCTGGGATTTTGGGGTTGATACAGTCACTCAAGATACGACCCTATTTGCCTTATGGACAGCGGATGAAGCAGCGATTGAATTTGTCACGAACAACGGAACCGATGTACCCAAAATGGTTGGTGCCACGGATCGGGAAATTCTCGATACCTGTATGCCGATCACGGTCCGGGACGGCTATACCTTTAATGGCTGGTTTGCCAGTGCTGATTTCAGTGGGGATGTCGTGACAGCACTACCTGATAAATATCCGGTCGATGGTTTAACTTACTATGCGAAATGGGAAGCCAACCCATCGGTGATTAGTTTTGAAGAAAATGGTGGAACGGAAATACCGGATTTAAATGGTGTCACCGATCAGGAAATAAATGATCGAACCATGCCGGTGCAATACAGAGTTGGTTATACGCTAAAATGGTTTATAGAAGCTGATTTTTCCGGTAAAGAAGTCAGTGAGCTGCCAGAAAAATACCCGGTTGATGGGATTACCTATTATGCCAAATGGGAAGCTAACCCATCGGTGATTAGTTTTGAAGAAAACCAGGGATCAGCAACACCGGATCTAAATGGTGTCACCGATCAGGAGATCACTGATCGAACCATGCCAGTGATTACTCGTGACGGGTACACACAAAAAGGCTGGTTTAAAGAAGCTGATTTT
>NZ_JAXQGA010000022.1:19397-56183 GCF_034438075.1 Acetobacterium sp. K1/6
TCCGGTGAAGAAGTCAGTGAGCTGCCAGAAAAATACCCGGTTGATGGGATTACCTATTATGCGAAATGGGAAGCTAAGCCATCGGTAATTAGCTTTGAAGAAAACCAGGGATCAGCAACACCGGATCTAAATGGTGTCACCGATCAGGCGATCACTGATCGAACCATGCCAGTGCTAACTCGTGACGGGTACACACAAAAAGGCTGGTTTAAAGAAGCTGATTTTTCCGGTGAAGAAGTCAGTGAGCTGCCAGAAAAATACCCGGTTGATGGGATTACCTATTATGCGAAATGGGAAGCTAACCCATCGGTGATTAGTTTTGAAGAAAACCAGGGATCAGAAACACCGGATCTAAATGGTGTCACCGATCAGGCGATCACTGATCGAACCATGCCAGTGCTTACTCGTGACGGGTACACACAAAAAGGCTGGTTTAAAAAAGCTGATTTTTCCGGTGAAGAAGTCAGAGAGCTGCCAGAAAAATATCCGGTTGAGGGGATTACCTATTATGCTAAATGGGAAGCTAAGCCATCGGTGATTAGCTTTGAAGAAAACCAGGGATCAGCAACACCGGATCTAAATGGTGTCACCGATCAGAAGATCACTAATCGAACCATGCCGGTGCTTACACGTGACGGATACACACAAAAAGGCTGGTTTAATGAAGCTGATTTTTCCGGTGAAGAAGTCAGTGAGCTGCCAGAAAAATACCCGGTTGATGGGATTACCTATTATGCCAAATGGAGTATTAATCCCACTTCAGAACAAATCATAAATTTATCAGCCCGATCATATCCAACACAAACACATTCTATTACAATAAATGATTTATATGAATTTAAAAACGTTACTTCCAATCAAGGTGTAGTTACTGTCAATAGTGTTAATGGTAATACCATTACTGTTACTTTATCAGGTGGTATATCTGATATAACGGGTTTAGTAGGCGGTTCATATACACCGGCACAAACGAAAACCGAATCAACAACAAAATCATCGACAGGATCAGATACAACACCATCAAGTGTTTCCTATAATTCTGGTGGCTATAGTGGTACTTTGAATAAGTATAAGACAACAAACGTAACTGTACAAACAGGTGGAGAGTATATACCCGCTGATAGTCGCTATCAGACTTTTGAATCACATTTTCCACAGGCGGAAATCGATGCCGGAACAACACACGTAACCGGTGTAATCAGATATACTGAGGGCGGCTATACCGGACTTTTATACTCAAAGTCTATAACCTATTTTCCAACATATGTAAGAGTAATTTACGGTGGTACAGTAACTAAGGCGGGGATCGATACAAGAACGTACCGCACAGATTATACAGCATACTATAGTGGAACAGTGACTAAACCAGCGGTTGATACAAGGGTTTATGGCCCTTATTATAGATATCAACTAAATGTATCGTACATTAAAGATTAACTGAATTATTCCCTATATTCAATTTGGGATAATTCATAAATAAAGAATTTATTTATGAGTACAATAGGAGGATTTATGAAAAATGTAAAACGTAACAGATTAATAATGGCAGTGGGCGTATTAATTTTTATTGCATTGACAACAACTGCTTTTAAAACAAATGACTATACAGAACAATTAGGAGTTGAATATCGAGGTCATGTTCAAAATAAAGGGGACTTTCCAAAACCACAAGGAAGCTACATCCCGGGACCAGAAGCATTAGGAACACGTGGAGAAGGATTGCGGATAGAAGGTCTTTGGATTAATTTAACTGGCGATGTTCCCAAAAATGCGGGAATTACTTATCAAGTCCACGTACAAAATGAAGGATGGATGACACCAGTTAAAACTAATGAGTTTGCTGGAACGGAAGGACTTGGTCAAAGGATCGAATCAATTAAAATTGATCTCGTTAATTTACCGGATTTTGATGTTTATTATCGGGGACATGTTCAAGATAAAGGAAATATACCAGTTGTAAATGCCAATCAATGGGGATGGGTTAAAAATGGAGATGAACTTGGAACAACCGGTTCATCCCTCAGATTAGAAGAAATTCAAATAAAAATTGTTAAGAAAAATGATGACGGTGTAGTATTTGATCAACCGGGAGTCTATGATCATAAAACAGGACATGAAAAAATTCAAGGCGATGCGATTGTTAAATCAAAAGATGTTATTTTGAAAAATGTCAGTATAGATGGCGATTTGATAATTGATAAAGCCGTTGGCGAAGGGGATGTTACACTTGATAATGTTACAGTTTCAGGCGAAACGCATATACGTGGTGGTGGCCACGATAGTATTCATCTAAACGGTGGTAGTTATAATAAATTCACGATTGAAAAAACAGCAAACAATATTGGTATTGAAGCTAATGCTGTTAATGATCTGGAAATACTTATCTCTAAAGATTCCAACGATAATACCTTTACGTTTGAAGGTGCATTTAAACTTATTACGGTCGAAGCAGCAAAAGCCACAGTAAACATTAAAGATAATACAACTGTAGAGAGTATCCTAGTTAATAAAAACGCTCGTGATTGTAAAATGTATTTAAGTCATAATGCTGAAATCAATCAAGCAGTTTTAAATGCCAATGCTGTTATTGCAGGTGAGGGAAACATTATCAATGCTGAAATTAAAGCGGATGATATCATCCTTGTTAAAGAGCCTCAAAATATGAGTGTAGATCCGAATATTAAAGAACCGCAAATTGATCCTGACTATGGTTCTTCTGCACAGGAAACAAAAGAAACAATAATAAAATTAACCAGCTCTGCTGAAGCTAGTATAGTTTTTACTATATATGACTTAGTGAATGGGAGAGATCAAGTTACTATTCCGTCTTTAACAATAAATGATTTTGAATTAAAGAAGGATAATATCGCTAACAAAGACACAGTTAATGATCTTGTGCTTGAAAAAGTGGATGCTAATACGTATATGATAAGATACTCAGAGTGGATAAACAGTTTTGAACCAGGGCGGTATAACTTAAGCTTTAACAAAGAAGGGTATGCTAAAAAATCCGTTGATTTTGAAATTGCGAGATTTGACTTTAAGTACGTACTTAAATCAATGTTAAATCAAATTATGTATGTGCCAGTATCAAAAGATGGATCAGATATATCAATAAATGATAGATGGACCACTCAAGAAGCAAAGACAGCCATGGAAGAAGCAGAACAAACAGCAAAAAAAGTTTTAGCAGACGGAAATGTGAGTGAAGATGCTGTTATGGAAACAACAACAGCTACTCAAACAGCGATAAATAACTATAATAATGCAAAGCAAAAAGGTTTAAAAGGGCTATCCGATAAAGAAAAAGTCGCTAATGATGTTTTATTTCTTCAAATGAATCACTATTTTATTCCAATAGAATATAAAACAAGCATGGAAACGAGAATATCTTATTTACAGCAACGGATTGATCAATTAATACAAGAAAACATAAATGGTATCGATACTTATAATGGTTCAAATGTATTAGTTGGATTTGATGAAAACTTTGGATATTTCATAAAAGTAACTTATGGAAGTTACACAAGTGAATTAAAAAACATTACCGTAAAGGAAGAATACTAAAAAGTGCAAAAGACTAAGAAGGTTATCAATATCCAATATTTTAGATAATGCTTCACGAATCAAGAAATTGAATTCAAGAAGAAGTGATCGAGATAAAGTTAATACTTGATCACTTCTTTTTTAGGAAGGAGACATTAATGATTAAAAAGCGAACAATCCTTATAGCATTAGTGCTTTTATTGGCTCTGTCGATTATTTCTCCCAGCGTCCAAGCTGAAGGTGCCAAGGCTTTTATCGGTACTTCTGGAACATCAGAGGATAATATCACAATTACAATCACCTCCAATAAAGATGTTGATCAGATTCTGATCAACTCCGGAACGGGTGAGTTTCTGCTAACCCCACATACTGAATACAGTGATGAGCAGCTAAAAGGAGATAACCAGGTAATGGATATGAATGGGGATCTTCAGGTAAATAGTGAAGACTATGATATCTTAAAGGCCCATGTCGATGGTGGCTGTAAAGACTACACCGCCAGAGAGCGCTGTCCCCATTGTGGAGCAGCTGATGTGAATGATGATGGGGTCATCGATCATAAAGATCTGGTAATGCTGCAAAGTCATCTGGATGGAAACTGTCAGCTGGCGGACTGTTACTTCCACGGTACCCGGATCAATCGTAAAAATGATCCGGATGATCCGACTCGGTATATTTGGTCATTTTCCTACACCCCGACGATCCGGGGAACGGATTACATGACTTTTAAACCACAGTCAATGACATCAACCGGATTACGCACCGGGGAAGAAAAAGAATTATTGGTCAAGGCCGAAGAATTTAAAAATCCGGAGATCATTCGTGCCGGCACATTGCCCAATCAGAATAAATACCTGATTAATACAGCGGTTAAGGTCTATGCGGTTACACCCCTCGAAACCGATCAGGTGGTTTTTAAAACCAACAGTGCCACCTTTGTGGTAAACACTCCGGAATCCATTGATTATGTCAAAGCTGAAAAAACCTGGAGTAAAACCTATAACCCGGGGACTGCCGGTAATGAGAATATTAAAATTACCGGTCAGGGACAACAGTCAGGAGGTACCTATCTGGATAGTGCGGTGCCGGTCGATTTTACCGAGCAGATCGTCGATCCCCAGGTATTGAGTACCTCCAACAGTGTGAAAACCCACTCCTACTCCTGGACAACCTCCAGCACCGATGCTGAAGGGAAGGTGACAATAACCACCCATACCTATTACTGGTATACCATCACCGTCACTGCCACAGCCAACGCCGATACGGAGTATGTAGTATTTAATACCCCGGGGGGAGCGGTGACCGACAACAGTTATTCCGTATCTGGCAGCAACCGGATATTTTCGACTTCCTGGGACAGCACCAACAGCGGAGAGAGTGCATCAGCTTCGGCCTTTTGCTATATCAGTGAAAAACCGGTGATTAAAAACAAATATCAGGTTACCTTCGATCCGCAAAACGGAAGCCAGATAGCGCCGGTTACTGCCGAATACGATGCCTTGATTACCAGGCCAGCCGATCCGGTACGTTACGGATATTCGTTTTCCGGTTGGTTCAAGGAAGCCCGTTGCATCAATGCCTTTGATTTTAGTAAAGACAAGATCCGGGGAACAACCACTCTTTTTGCCAAGTGGACGATCAATGATTATCAGATCAGCTTTGACTCCCAGGGAGGCAGTGCATGCGCTTCGGTGATGACGAAATATGAGTCAACCATCAACCCACCAACTCAGCCGGCCCGAAGCAATTACACGTTTGGAGGATGGTTTCGGGATACGAGTTTTACCAATCCCTGGAATTTTACAACCGACAAGGTTCAGGGTGATACAACACTCAAAGCCAAATGGATCCCGGTGGTTTATAAAGTCACCTTTAACACCAAAGGCGGAAATGAGATCCCGGCTATCGGGGTGAATTATGAAAGTACCTTGCCGGCAATTACCCCACCGGTTTTGACTGGATACTCATTTTCAGGGTGGTTTAAAGACAGCGGGTGTACCCAGGAATGGAAAGTGGCCAGTGACCGGATTACCGGGCCGGTGACGCTTTACGCCAAATGGTCAATCAATCAGTATCAGATCAGTTTTGATTCCCTGGGAGGAAGTGCAGTGAATGCGATCAACACCAACTACAAAACCCTGATCACCCCGCCTGATCCGCCAAGTCGTGACGGTTTTGCCTTTGTGGGCTGGTATAAGGATTTTGGCTGTACCAATCCCTGGCGGTTTGATGCTTATCCGGTTTATGAAGATACCAAACTGTATGCCAAATGGAAATCCAATTGATTTCTTTTTCAATCACCAAGGAGGAAAGAATGAAGAGAAGTAAGCGGTGCAGCAGGGTTTTTACCCTGCTTTATTTATTGGGATGGTTTATACTGCCAACCCCGGTTTTTGCCCATGATACCATTTCAGCCAGTCAGATTACGGCGATCCAGAACTCGGAAAAGACCTTTATTATTACGGTTGGCCATCTGAATGCTGCCAACGGCATTGCCGGTCTGACCTGTAAGGTCTGGAGTGCAGCCGGGAGCCAGGATGATGTGAAGACAGAAGCAATGACACAAAATGCTGATGGCAGTTATTCCTATGTGGTTGACATGGAACGGGATCATAGTATTGAAAATGTGAACAAGGTTAAGCATTATGATAAAGGTATGTATTACATCGAAATTTATGGAGTGGATAACGGCGGAGTCACCGGGCTGGTGGATTCGACTTATCTTGTGATCCGATCCGATGCCAATGAATGGAAGCGCCACAGCTATGATGGCTCAAACTTTCATGAAGATACCTATCGGGCGATCCTGACAGTAACGCCAGAGATTAAAAACGGAACCCAGGAAGCCAATAGCGGGGCCAGTTTTAAATCCGGTTATGGTTATGCCCTGAATTTAAACACATCCGTTGCCAGTAACGCCGATGTGGAAGCGGAAAAATGGTTAGCCGGGGCACAGAATGCCAGTACCGTTTTTCCGGAGTTTAATTTCAAAACCGGTGTAACGACAAACGGCACCTTTAATCAGTTTTATCGCTTGTCCGACTGCACTGGGATTACAAATAACAGCAATCTGTCAAATTCAGTGCTGGAATTAAAAACAAATCCGTTCTCGGCCAGCAGTGCCCGGGTGCATTTTACCCCGCTCTGGTTTCCGGACAACACGGAGTACGCGGTTTATTCAGAGGTATTCGATGCCTGGACGCCAGGGGGGATGCTGGGGACAGCGACCACCAACAGCGTTAACATCAACGGAACAGTATATGACGATTGGCAGGTTAATAATAAAAAATAAGGGGGTGCCGGTGAGAAGTCGAGAAAATGTACTCCTGTCCATAAAACCGGAGTATGCAAATGAGATCATGGATGGAAATAAACTCTTTGAATACCGGAAACGGATCTTTAAAAAACCGGTCAATACCATTGTTATGTACGTGACCAAACCGGTGGGACTCTTTATCGGAGAATTTACCATTAAACGGATTATGGTGGATAGCCCGGCGACTATCTGGTTGGAAACAGAAGCCTATGCAGGGATTAAAAAGAATGCCTATGATGCATACTTTAGGGGCCACGCCACAGCCTACGCCATTGAATTACAGGATGTGAGGGCTTATCACACCCCGATTAATCCGTTTATGGTATGGAATCATTTTGTACCACCCCAGTCATTTCGGTATATCTAAAAAGGGGAAAGCAATTAAAAATAATCTAGGAGGGTGAGGATGAAGATAAGTACGGCAAAAAACGGATGCGAGCGGATATGCCCCGGTCAGCCGGTCTTTAAGATCGGGCAGACAGTCAAAACAACGGGAACAGGAATGGAAGGTGATAAATTTGACAAAAACAAAAAGGTGTCAAAACCGGGAATTATCCTGGACTGTTATGATTTCTTTGTTTTAGTGCAGTTGCAGCATTCTAAAAAATGCTTCTTTTATAATCAGCTGGAGGTTATTTCGATAAAAGAATACCAGGATATGAGCATGAAGAAATTAAAAAATCCAATCAGGGTGCTGCACCATGGGGCGCATTAACGAAGAAACCCATCGTTTTATCGCATTGCCTTTTGTGAATGAGACATTAAAAATGGAAGTGTGGGATAAAGACCGGTGGTTGTTCTATATGGATTGTGATAACCAGAGTGTACCCTATGTTGTGATTGAAAAAGAAAAGACTGATGAGCGGGTCATTCAAACGACTCGGGATCTGATGGACGTAGAAGCGCATTTATTTTCGAATGAAAAGAATGCGCTTCTTTTTATGAATAATTTTAAAGGAGAATAAAAATGGCAAATGGACAAAATGCAAGTTTAAGTGTTGGAATGGATCAGATTTTACAGCTGGGTGAGGTAACGGCCCGGATACTCTATGCCATCGTGGAATCAGAAAAAGCAAAAATGCTGAAGCAGGCTGCCGGGGTGGGACAAACAGCTGGAAAGCCAGCTGCGGACGAAAGCAAGGATGAAGCGAGTGCAGTCAAGTCTGAAAATCAGGCCGTTGCTGAAAGTAGCAACCTTATCGATACCGATCTCCTTAACAAGCTGGATAGCGCATTTAAGGAGTTTCTATTGGTCAGCCGGCAAGTGATTAATCAAACCCGGGAACCGGTGATTGATTTAAAAAATATGGAACAGCTCATCGATCCCAATCCCATTACCCGGGAGGAAAAAACGTTGGCCAAAGAGATCAATGCACTGGATCAGGCCGTGGAGCGCACCAGTAAAAGTCTGGAGCAGTTTTCCGAAGCTGCACAGGATAGTCGGATTCCCCGGCGCACGGTGATCCGTTCCCTGGGTGAGAAGATGATCCAGCTTGATGATAGGCGTGTTGCGGTGGCCCAAGGGATCGAAAACTATTTTTCCAACGTGACCAACCGGGCACGAATTGGTTTTGCCACCTGGATGGTCAATCAGTTCGATGGGATCAACAGCCGGTTTGAACAGATCAAAAATGTGGCCAATCAACAGATTGATGAAATCAATCAGGCCGAGAAAAACAACCCGGTTCGGGAAACCCCAAGTGAGACTGTGGCGAATATTCAATCGAATACCCTGTCAAGGGACTCCAATTCGCCAGAAATCGATAAAATCAGGGATTTGTTGCTTACCATGGAAAACACCATGTCGGATCTGATGCGGGCCATTCATGCGGTAAATCAAACGCCCACAGAAACCCGGACGGTCAGCAATGATGCCAATCCCATCATTACCACCGAAGCAGCCAAGACCCAGGAAAACGACGGAGAAATAAAGGCGGATCAGGTGATGGCCAATGCTTCGGTAACAGACCGGATTTATCACGTTGATGAGTATGGACTGATGCTTTTGGATCTTCACGATGGGTTCGATGCCGATCCCCAAAAACTGGCGGATTTCATCCAGTTTTCGACCCGGTTTCAGCAATATACCACCAGAAATCAGCAATTGATCTTTGCACAGAATGCCAACGCCATCCAGGTAGCCAATGTTCATGACTTATTAGAAAACGGCATACAGGTTAAGGAGGGTGAAAATCCGATTCAAATCTTTGTTCCCAATGATGCAAAAGAAGGCCCCCGGTTTGTGATGGGATCGATTTATGACATTGCTCAAACCGATTTGCCGGAAAATGACGATCCGGAGATAAAAACCGGTAAGGACATGGTCGAAAATCAAAGCTTGACGGCGGGGATATTGGAATATTGCCAGGCCACGATTAAACCCAATTATAACGGGGTGGAAGGTCAACTTGAAGCCCAGGGGGTGGCTCTGATGCTGTTGGCCCATAATAACCTCAAAGCACCCGCAGAATTAAACGAAAGACTCAAAAAAACCTATCAGGCGTATCGGGAAACACTTCAAGGCTCCCCAAGTGATCACCAGAAACGACTGGATGCGACCTTTAAATCCATGAATAAAACATTTCAGGATCATGTGGCGGAGTTGGATCAGTATTTAAGTCATCAACCGGTAACACCGGAAGAAAGCAGCCTTAAGCGAGAACTGGAGGAACGTCAGGAAGAAGTCTGGGAGCCGGAAATGTAATCCTGTTTCCCGAGGAAACAAAAAAATAGATGTAATCCTGTTTCCCGAGGAAACAAAAATCGCAAAACGAATCCTGTTTCCCCGGGAAACAAAAATTGAAAGGAAAACAAAATGGATAAAATCATCCCCCTTATTATTTGTTGTGTTGGCGTGATCGCACTGATTGTGATGAACATCTGGAATAAGAAAAACAAGACGGTTCAATTCAAAGGAAAGAAGAAGGAGCCGGAGCATAACAGCGTCCACGATTTTATTAATGTCAAAGACATCAAAGGAAATTTTCTTTATACCAAAGATAATAAAATCTGTGCCTATTACCGGGTGGACGCCATTTCTCTGGATTTACTGTCACAGAACGAGAAACGCTCACTGTGTAAGCAATTGTGTGTGCAGATGGCACCGGAATCATCCTGGCGCTTTCTTTCCGTGGAAAGGCCGGTTGATATTTTTCCTCTGGTGGAAGAATACTCCCGGATCTGGACTCAAACCACCGAGCCGGTGGTCAAGGACATTCTGGGCAAGGAAATGCTGGAGATGCATCACTTTGCCGAATCCGGGGAAATTGTTCAGCGCCAGTTTTATTTCATCGTCTGGGACGATTATGAAGTCGGTATTGAACGGGACTTTCTCAAGCGGATTACCGATATTGAAAGCCGGTTGGCAAGTGGAACAATCACCGGTGAGATCTTAAAGCAGCAGGAAATTGTCAGACTGTGTAATCTGATTAATAACCCGGCCTATTGTCATCTGGAAGATATGGAATATGGCACCCAGATTACAACGATTATGGATTTATATAAAAACAGTCATGAAAGTCAATTCGTGGCAGCAGATCAAATACAGGAGGTCGCATATGCGTAAGCACGAGAAACCCAAAGAAAGTCGGAAAGCACGGATTAAAGCCGAAAAACCGGTGAAGGACAAAGCGCCTAAAAAAGAACGGCGGTCACTTTTTGGGAATAGTGAGGAAAGTCAACCGGAACAGCCCAAGCGGGGATCCAAATTGGGGCGATCAAAAAAAGCAGCAATTACTGAAAATAAATCCCTGATGAATATTATTTCGCCCATCAACATGGAAATCAAGCCCAATGAATTGTGGATTGGCGAATACCTGGCCCGGGTGTATGGCGTGATCCAATATCCGGCGCACCGGGATTATGGGTGGTTGGGGAAACTGTCCAATATCCCCGGAACAGTCTTCTCCATTGAGTTTGATAAAATTGAGAATGCCGATTTTATTAATAATCTTAACAAGTCCGTTAATCAACATCGGGAAAAAGCCCAGGAAGCCAGTGGAAAAGATGCCCTGGCCGAGATGAATGCAATCAAGCGGGAGGAAGACTCGATCAAAATGCTCAAAAACATTGAGTTTGAACAGGAAGTGGTTGGCAGTGTGGGGATATCGGTTATGCCCATGGCCAACGACCGGGAAGTGTTCAATAAGATGTGCCGAAAGGTGCAAAGTACCTTTTTGATGGAAAAAACGAAGATTCGATCCTTTCCTTATCTGCAAAAGGAAGGCTTTCGCAATCTTTTTCCAGCCTGCACCCAGGAAAAGAACGTTCAACAGATCATTAAAACGGTCATGCCTATTTCATCTGTTCTGGGGGGCTTCCCTTTTGCCAGTTGTGGCTATAACGATCAGGAAGGGTTTCTGTATGGCAGGGACTCCACTGGAGGTCGAGTTTGTCTGAATCTCTGGAAGCGTGGTAAAGATCGCACCAACTCCAGTGTGGTGGTGCTGGGTGATGTGGGATCTGGAAAATCAACAGTTATCAAAAACATTGCTCTGATGGAGTACGCCCTGGGAACCCGGATCATTTTTATCGATCCCGAGCGGGAATACCAGGACTTATGCCGAAATCTTGGCGGGGATTGGATCAATGCCGGCGGGGATGGTAAGCACCTGATCAATCCCCTTCAAATTTTACCATTGGAAGAAGATTTATATCTTGAGAAGGACGATGAAACAGGAAAAGATAATGAAAAAGAAAGGGATGTCCGAAAATTTGGTGCCATGGCCCTTCATTTAAAAACGCTGGACGTCTTTTTTTCGCTGTATTTCAAAGATTTGACTGATATTACCCGAGCATTACTGAAGGATGCAGTCATTACCCTTTATAATCGCTTCAATATCTTTTGGGATACGGATGTGACCACCATGAAAAACACTGATTTTCCGACCTTCAGGGATCTGTATGATTTATTGATCGAATTGGAAGAAGCCGAACAGGAACGGGGTATTAGCGAAAAAGCGTATACGGATTATCGGGATCTGGCCATTATCTTTAAAGATCTGGCCATTGGAGGGGATTCCTTCCTGTGGTCGGGTTACACATCACTAAAATCGGATGCCCGGTGTGTGTGTCTGGATACCTTTGATCTAAACAACTCATCCGACACCATCAAATCGACCCAATATTTTAATCTGTTGTCCTGGGCCTGGCAGGAAATGAGTCGGGATCGTCATGAGCGGATCCTTTTGGTTTGTGATGAATCCTATCTGATGATTGATGAACGGGTGCCGCAATCGCTGATATTTCTCAGAAATGCCATGAAGCGCTGCCGAAAATATGAGGCCGGCATTATGATTATTTCTCATGCGGTTGAGGATTTCTTAAACCCCAGTATTAAAATGTATGGCCAGGCACTTCTGGATCAGCCCTGTTACAAGATTATGCTGGGAACCACCGGACAGAACCTTCAGGACTTGAAAAAACTCTATTTTTTAACCGAAGCCGAGCAGGAAGTCTTAACTGCCAAGCTCAGAGGAAAGGGACTCTTTATCATCGGTCGGGATCGGATCAGTATGTCCTTTGATGTGGCCGATTACAAATTTAAGTATTTTGGGGATCGGGGTGGTCGGTAGTCATGGCGATTCCAGTCATTGCCAAAGCAGCGACCGCAGTTGCAACGGACAAGAAATTAAGAAACATCGTCCTGGGAATACTGGCCGGGTTATTGGGGCTGGTCTTAGGACTGGTTTTAACCCTTGTATACATTCTGTCTACCCCCATCACCATGCTGACCAGTATCATTACCAATCCGGATATCCTGGCAGTTGTGCTGCAATTAAAAACCGAGTATCAATATTTATTACCGGGAAAAGCCAATGGCAATGGCCAGTTTGCCTGGCCACTGGATGCCGAATACAAACTGGATCGATCTGATGAAACAAACCTGTTCGGTGAACGGGTACATCCGATTTACGGTGATGTGCGGATGCATACCGGGATTGATATTCAAGCACCCGATGGCTCGAATTGCTATGCCATTGGTGACGGAACCGTTGTTTATGCCGGGATGAACGGCGGTTGGGGGAACACCATTATTTTAAATGTCGGAAAGGCCAAAGACGGGAAGGAAATCACCGCTTTCTACTGTCACTTAACGTCCGGATCCTGGTCAATTAATGCCGGCGATATGGTCAAACGGGGACAGCAGATTGCCCTGACCGGTGCAACCGGCAGCACCCAGGGGGGACACATTCATTTTGAAATAAAAGCCGACGGTGAATATGTGGATCCGATGCTTTACATTTCCGATAGTGACGCTGCATTATCCGGCGAAATTGATTTAAGCACCGCCGAAATGGTGAATTCTCAGATCACAGCTTATTGTGATTATGGCACCACATCTTCCGGGACGACCACTACTGCCAACCGGACAGTTGCCGGTTATCCCAGTCTGGAATCAGGTACCCGAATTTACATTCCTGTCCGAGCCGATCAGCCAAACGGCGGGGTCTATGTGGTCGAAGATCGTGGGGGTGCTGTGGATGAAGAACGGAAGGTTATTGATATGTGGCTGCCGACCGAAGCGGAGTGTCTATCATGGGGCAGACAATATGTGCCGATCTATGTTATACAGGAGGATAGTGCCACTAAAAAGCAAAGGATTGTTGATTTAGGGGGCTATGATTTCAGGTAGAATTAATCAATTAATTAATGAGAGAAAGTAGGTAAAAGAATGAAAAAAGTGGAAACCAACAAGACAAAGGAAGCGAAAAGCTTCAGAGATGATATTCTCAAGTTTATGCAGACCCTCAATGGTGTGGACGATGAAAACTTAACCCCGGAAGAAGCCGAAATTCTTAGGGAATCCGTTGAGGAATTTGCATCGCAGTTCATTTATTTCCGAGAGTCCTATACCCAGAAAAATTCCCATATCCGGCATATTTCGGCGCTGATGGAAGATATCCGGGAGCTGGTTGGAGAGTCCGGAGAAAAATACGAAGAAGCTGAGGATCTGGAAGAATCCAATACGATTCTCTTTAATGCGGTTAATGAGGTCATCGGCAAGCTCAGTGAGGTAGAAAAAAATCTGGAAGAAGCTGAAAAAGAAGAAAGTGAATTTAAACGGATCGAGAGCATTGAGCGGATGTTCGTACAGGCAAACCTGAGTGTCCAGGGATCAGAAGAAACCATCAAAAAAATGGCGGATCAGATCAAGGATCAAATGGTGACTTTCCGGGAAGGCGTCGAGAGCAATGACCTTCAGCTGGCGATTATTGAAAAAAACACCATCGACTTTAAGCAGCAGTGCGATACCATCATTAAAACCTTTGAGTCGTTCAGTCAACATTTTGACGAATCCAAAGAAGTCTCCCAAAAGAAACTCGATGAGCTTTTTACAAATCTGGTCGAACAGGTTAATCAGACCAAGACCGATATCGTGGGGGAGCGGGAAAAAGAACTGGATGCACTCACCGGTAAGTATAACGAGGCCCTGGATAAAATCGAGACAAAGAGTGATGAAGCCCTGGGAAAAATGGAAGGTTTAATGGATCGGGTCAATACGCTTCTATTTGCCGAAGGTTTTAAACAGCTCTTTTTTATGATTGGTGGTGGGTTCTCCATCATCAATTTTATCATGTTAATTGTACTGATATTCACGAAATAGGAGGAAACGAATCATGCTTTTATATGTAACCAGTAACCAGAACAATGGGATTTTTGATTTTCTGAAAAAGGAAAACGGGATGCCGATTAAAAAATTCATCGGGGATTATGAACTGGCAGCCTTTGTGGAGAATGATCTCAGTAAATTTGCATCCTATCGCTATCTGGCGGTGGATCTGGAGTGTTTGCTTGATATTCCAGAGGGTTTATTTAAGGCAATACACGCCATTCAGGATTGGTTTGAACAGCGACTGATCATCTTTGTCCGGGAGATCACCCCAGAGCTGAAACAGGAGCTATTGAATCGGGAAGTCTATAATATCATTACCGGCGATCCCAGGGAATTTGAAGCCCAGATTCTAAAGGCAGTCAGTCGGACCGGAATCACCTATCAGGATCAGCTGCTAAAAGATGAGATTCATGAAGCCGTGGCCATTGAGCAGCCGTCGATTGCAGAAATCATTAAAAGGCCGGTTGTTGTCGATGACCAACCGCTGATTGAAATGCCATTTATTGAGACAGTCATAGCGGATCCCATGGAACCGGAAACACGAGCTGAACCGGAGGAACAGTTTATTATCGTGGCCGGCTCCCAGCGTCGAACCGGTACCACCACCACGGCCATCCAGTTGGCCAACTATCTGGCCAATCAGGGAAAAATGGTTGCCTATATGGAAGCCAATGATCATAATCATCTCAAGCCGATTATCGAAGCCTACCGCATGAAAAAAGAAGAAATCGAGGATGGGGAATGGCATCAGACCAAGGGGGTCGATTATTTCTATCGGAATGGCCTGGTCATGAAAACCTATGATTACATCATCTTTGATGTGGGGGTTTTGAATGAAGATGTGATTGAACCCTTTAGTCAGGGGCACATTAAAATTTTGTGTGGTGCCGGCAAGTGCTTTGAACGGGCAGCTTTAAATCAGGCATTGGCACACTACCAGAAGGATGAGCTGGAGGAAATCAACCTGTTATTAAATTTCATTGCTCCGGAAGAAGAAGCGACACTTAAAACCTTCTTCCCAACGGCAAAGTTTAGTCAGTATGCTCCCAATATCATGGGATGGCACGCTAATAAAGAATTGTTCAGACAGTTATTGAAAAGAAATGAGCAGGGGGTTTCGTAATGACAGCAGCCGTTAAAAAAGGGGACTTCATCCGAACCGATGGAGCCGATCAGACAGTGGTTTTGGATGTGCAGGGCAGTGATGCCCTGCTTTTTACCGGGACTCAGTTTATCAAAGCCCATGGCATCCAGATGATTGAAGGTAAATTGATCTGGGATTTCGGGAATTATTATCAGTCGATTGATCAGATTCCCAAAAACTATGAAAACCTGGGTTTCCAGGATCTCAAACTGGATTTGGCCAGCATGAAGCAGACCAATGAAGCGGAAATGATTAAGGCGCTGCTGGTAGTGGAAAATCGTTTTGAGGGAACGGAGCTTTTGAATCAAATCCATGAGCGGTTTGAAAATGAGGGTTTTAATCTGCTAAATGACGGGTTTGATCGGGTTCATGCGGATCTGACCCGGGAAGAAGACTATGAGATTGACGATGATTGGGAGCCGGAAGCATAAAGGTAGTCTGTTTCCCGAGGAAACAGAAATTCAGAGTGTCGATCATTAAAGCGCATTTGTTTCCCGAGGAAACAAGATAATCAGAAAAAAAAGGAGTAATTGACAGCAATGGACACAGTTACTAAAGAATTGTTTGACATTTTCAGGAAATATCATTTTGATTCCCCACCAGAATTGAATACTGAAGCCAGAGAAGCGCTTTGCCTATTTCTCAAAAAACTCAAAAAGACAAAAAGCAGGAAGTCGTATCAAAGCGGTTATAACTACATGTTCTATTTACACTATTTGATGATCATGCGAAGGGGATTAATTGATGAAAATTACCTGATTGTATGCAATGAACTGGGCAGTTTGATTTATCGCTTTCCACCAACGGAAACCCGAATCAAGTTAATCATCATTGAACTGCTTGAAGAATTTCTAAAGGAGTGAGCCGATGTTTGGAAAAAAGAAACCAAAACAGCTGAAAATTTACATCGGTGGATCTAAAGAAAATTTTGACGATGCATTATTTGCCATTCAGAATGGCCTTGCCATGGAAAAGGATATTACTGGGAAAATTGCTTGTCTGGATTTTGCCCTGAAGGTTTTACAGACTGACCTGAAACATTCCATTCTTTCGGAATCGATTTATAAAAAAGATATCACAGACTTAAAAGATAGCTATATCCCGTCAGTCACGCCATTAAAAACAGATGGGCAGAACTGGATCAATCAACGAACCGGTGAAATAATCAAGCCGGTTTTAGATTTTCGTATCGCCGTTATGTTTGAAGTGGAAAAAATGAAATTTGAATTACAGCACGAACTTGAATCCGGTTATATAAAGCCGGGAAGGCGCTGTGCTATTCCAGATGCATGGCGTTTTTTTATATGTTCAAAATGGATCGATGTCTATTAATCGTTGAATATGGGAATACAGATAATCCTGTTTCCCGAGGAAACAAAATGTCGAAAAGAACAATCCTGTTTCCCGAGGAAACAAGATATTCGAAAAGGAGAAAAAATGCAGAAAATTAAAAACGGATCATTTGCAAAGTATTTAGTTACGTTGGAAGCGCATGAAAATGACTTGCTGTTATTTAATGGGGATCAATTTATCTGGGCATTCGATGCGGAAATTGATGACGATACCCAAAAACTCATGTGGGCAGCTGCCCGTTACTTTGATGATTATCGGATCGTTCCACCATTGGCAGAAATAAAGAAGTATTACAACAATCCATTTTGTATCAGAGAAGGTTTATGTTTTGCCATTGATCCAGAAAATAACCGGGCAGTGTTGCAGGGTTCAAACTTCCACGATGATGTACGACCGATTAATATTCCAATTTCACCGGTTGAGCTGGTCGAGTATCAGGGGATTTCTTACCCGGTTACGGCGGTAGCGGATTGGGGATTTTACAATAATACCAGTGTAACCGATCTGATTCTACCGGATTCAATTACCCAAATCGGGAATTATGCCTTTGCCAATTCGATCATCCATGACGTGAAAATGCCGGCGGATATCAGTATGGGAAATAATATTTTCTATGGCTGTAACCATTTAAGTGAAAAGATGAAAAATTATCAGGACGGAATAAAAATTGATCAGCATCCGCAATGCAATCTATTAAGAAAAGGCGATGTTTTTCAAACCAATGCTTCCGATCAGACGGTGGTATTGGATGTAAATGGGAGCGACGCCCTGTTATTTAACGGCCGGAAATTCATTCAAGCCACCAATATTCGCCAGGACGAACAGGGCTTACAGTGGGACGAAAGCCAGGTTTATGAGCAGTTTAGTGATATTTCAAAACAGCAACCGGAGCAATCGTGTGAGGATGAATGGGAGCCGGAAATGTAATTCTGTTTCCCGAGGAAACAAAATTAAAAATACGAACGTCTTGTTTCCCGAGGAAACAGGCAGAAAGGAAAAAAATGCAAGCTTTAGCAATTGAAAATGAAGTGATCGGTTATATGAATGGCAAAGCGATTGTCAAAAATGAGAATGGTGAGTGGTTTTATGTCGAAGTTCCGGAGGAATTTATTACTGCCGGCGAACAGATTGCTGATGAAGATTTAGCACCACTGGAACTATTGCCAAAACAGGTTCAGATGGGTATTTTAAGAGAAATGGGAGATCGGTAAATGGCCAAGTATGAGAAGCGAAGTCCTGAAGATATTAAAAAAGAAATGGATCTCTATAACCAGAAAATAATTAATCTGGGTGAGTCGTTCAAGCGTGATCCGGCGGTCATTGCTGAATATTTAGAGTTTTCTTCAAAGTTTTATCGTTACAGCCCCCGAAATCAGCAGCTTATTTTTTCGCAAAATGAAAGGGCATCCTTTGTGGGCAGTTATCAGTTTTATAAGGAAAAAGGTTATCAGGTGCAGAAGGGTCAAAAAAGCATGAAGATTCTGGTACCGGTTAAAGCGTCTTATTTTTATCGGGATGGGGAAAATACGTCCACTCCTTTAATTAATGCGACCAAAAGCGAACGAGAGCGGATCAAGCGGGGAGAGATCGAGGTAAAATCGGTCATGCGGTTTAAACTGGGATCGGTTTTTGATATTTCCCAAACCGACTGCCCGGTAGCCGAATACCCCCGGTTAGTGAGTTTTGGGGAAGTATCTCAGGATCATGCCACCTTATATGAGCAGCTACGGAGTTATTGTGAAAACCAGGGATTCCCGGTTGAGGAAACAGCTTTGCGCTCGATCAAATTACGGGGATCCTATACGCCAGATACCAATGAAATCAGACTGAACGAAAAACTCCAGGATACTCAAAAGCTCGGGACATTTCTGCATGAAATGTCCCATGCTTTTTTAGACCATAGGGCTGAAGCATTTCGTTCCGAAATAAGTGAACACCAGCATGAATTTGAAGCCGACGGTTTGACCATTATGTTTTTGAGTCGCTTTGGCCTGGAAGTCACTGAAGGAACCAAAGATCATCTGGCATCCCATTACCAGAGTTTTCTGGAACAGATCGAAGCGCTGCCGGCAGAAGAACAGAAAAAATTTAGCTTGAACCTGTCCATGGACAAGATCAACAATACCTATAAAGAACATATCGGGGCGATGGAAGAACATTTGAATCAACTTAATGCCGGGGCACAGTCTGAAGACTATGAAGAAGAATGGGAGCAGGAAATGTGATTCTGTTTCCCGAGGAAACAGGATTATAATCAATTTAATAGTTTATCCGAGAAGAAAATGCCTTAAAGTTTGGTGTGAAAAAAATGAGGGTGGTGTTTTTATTAAAAATTTCATGATAAGCATGATATTAATTATGCTGACATTAGTTATCAGTTTTTGGGTAATTGGTGGAAGTAAAATGGATGCAGGTTCGTTAGGAATAGTCATTGCTCTAATCGGCGTTTTTGGAGCATTATGTACTGGTATTCTTACGTTGTTTAAAGATTTTAAAAAAAGTGAAGATGTCAGACAAGATACTGGAGATATGAAACAAAGAGTGCAACGGATCGAAGAAGACAGCAAAAAGACAGTATCGGTTTTAGTTGAAAATATAAATCCAAGCATTAAAAAGATCTCAGAAATATCTGGTGGGAATGCTGATGATTTAAGAATTTTAGTTGAAGAACTTAATTATCAAAAACGCCTGAAAAACGAGTCTTCAGGAGATAAAGGCTATCAGAAAGATCGAACAATCAATTATATTAATCAACTATTTGAAGAAAATGTGATACTAACGAATCAACTCAAAGAAAAAGAAATTGAACTTAACAGAAGCAAAGAAGCTTTATTAATGCTGAAGGAAAAATGCGAGTTACTTGAGAATGAGAATTTAAAATTAAAAAAAATAATTAAAGAAAAAGAAAATAGTCAGAGCAATAATTGGGAACCGGAACAGTGATTCTGTTTCCCGAGGAAACAGGAACGTCAAAAATATAATCTTGTTTCCCGAGGAAACAAAATACAGAAAACACATCACAAGGAGATTCAAGCAGATCTCTTTTTTTTCAATCTCAATGACAAGCTCATTCTGATGAACGGTGAACAGGTTGAAGGGAGGTTTTTTTAAAATAGATGATAAGGTAGCGTGAATTGTGTTATCATTAGCTAAACATTTTACGTTGTCAAAGAAAGTACGCTAAGAAAGTGAGGGATGACCGATTGAAGATTGAACAGCTAATAAAAGAAATTGAAAATAAAAATAACGTCCTTCAGTCCTGCCGGCCTTTAACGCAAGGAGAATTAGAACGACTCAACGAATCATTTATGGTTCAGTTTACCTATAACTCCAATGCGATTGAAGGCAATACCTTAACGCTTGGAGAAACTGCCATGGTTTTAGAAGGACTTACCATTGATCAAAAACCATTAAAAGATCATTTGGAAGCCATCGGTCATCGGGACGCCTTTGAATATATTAAAGACCTGGTGAGTGAAAAAGCCATTTTATCCGAAGCAGTTATTAAAAATATTCACTCCTTAGTTTTAATCAATCGACCCAAAGATAAGGGGATTTATCGACGAATACCGGTTTCAATTGCAGGAGCCTTTATCGAGCCGGTGCAGCCGGTTCAGATACAGCCATCCATGGAAGAATTGATTCTAAAGAATGAACAGTGGAAGTCAACACTTCATCCAATTGAGCGAGTGGCACGGTTTCATTTAGAATTTGAAGGGATTCACCCCTTTATTGACGGAAATGGTCGTACCGGTCGGTTAATCCTTAATCTTGATCTGATGCAGAATAATTATCTGCCCGTTAATGTGAAATTTTCAGATCGGAAAAAATATTATGAAGCATTCGACACGTATTTTAGAAATGATGATGTTTCAGCAATGGCGGAACTGATCGGAAACAACCTTTTAGAACGCATTAATGAATATATCAACATTCTGTCCAATTCTCAAGCCCTTGAAATTGATGAAGAATGGGAACCTGAACAATAATCTTGTTTCCCGAGGAAACAGGAAATAGAAAAATACGATCTTGTTTCCCGAGGAAACAGGAAATGAAAAACCACGATCTTGTTTCCCGAGGAAACAGGAAATGAAAAATCACGATCTTGTTTTCCGAGGAAACAGGAAATGAAAAATCGCAATCTTGTTTCCCGAGGAAACAAAATACAGGAAATACATTAAAAGGAGATCCAAGCGGATCTCTTTTTTCTTTTCAATCACAATGACAAATCCATATTGACGAAAGGTGAATAGAATGAACTCAAGAGAAATTCAACATTTTCCCCAAATAGCGCAAGAAAATTTTCAGACACCTGAAAACTGGATGACCTTTCTGGAACGCTCAGCCTGGCATTATAAGTATTCGTTTTACAATCAAATGCTGATCGTGTTTCAGCGACCGGATGCCACAGCAGTGACCTCAATTAAGGCATGGAACCATAAATTAAACCGCACCATAAACGTTGGATCAAAGCGGATTCTGGTCATTGATGATCGGGGCAAATACGATTTTACCAACGTTTTTGATGTGAGTGATACTCATAAGCGAAACCCGGATGGCCCGGATTTTAAATTGTGGAGTCTGGAAAATGTGGATGAAGTCGAGATAATTAAACGAGCGACTGAACATTACCAGGAAACACGCTTGAAGCATACGCTGCCATACTACATTATGACAGAAATGAAAGTGCGAAATAAAGATCAGTTTGAGTATTTTAAGACTGAGATCATGGAATCAAACAGACTTTATCTCAGGAATCTGGATGTGAGTGGCTTTGCCACTCTGTATGATAACAGTGTGATTTATCAGATTTTATCCCGATGTGGCTATAACCCCAGGGATTATTTTAAGCCGGAAGATTTTGCACAAATAAAAAACATCAATAACTTTAAATCGCTGATATTTTTGGGTAATAATGTAACGAGTACCACCAAACCCTTTCTCATTGAAATGGGAAAACTGGTGCAAACCATTGAAATGGAACAACTGAAAAATCAAATAGAAGGAGAACTAAAAAATGAACAAGAACCAGGAAACATTCAAACCTATGGAATTGACCTATCACCAGGAAGGGGAGTTTCTGACCCCGGACATCAAACCCCTGACTCCACCCAGTCAGGAAATCGGGAAGTACGGGAACTTAAGGAACCAGTATCTGAAGGAATTCAAGCCGGATCTGTTGATGGAACTGATCTTCGACGACAAGATCAACGAACACCTGGTGGAAGTGGATCAGGCAGCCAAGCGCCGACTGGAGCTGATCATGGCGGGGATGATGAAAAATCATCCGGCCCCGGACAAGAAAACCCAGCCCCTGGAATGGGCGGGTCATATGAACAACCTTCAACACTTGGCCAACGAGATCGTTCTTTCGGAACTCATTTACAACTAAGCCTGTTTAAGCCTGAACAGGAGCCAATAAAACCCAACCAAAAAGCGGAGAGCCAACAGCCCTCCGCTTTTTCTATGCCCCAACATGATATTGATGTCATTCTTCGCAGTGCCGGCAATAACCGGGATAGTCAGTTACGCATTGTCGCCCAATATAAAAAGCAGCTGCCGGCTGAAGACAATGTGGCTTTCCTGCAAGCAGAATACCGCACCGGTGGCAAAGGGTTTTACATTGATGAAAAAGAAGTGGCGGTCTGGTTTGATAAAAACGGCATTCAGATCGCTAGGGGGAACACGGTACAAAGTAATTTTATGAAAACCACCCTGTCCTGGGAACAGGTTGAAAAGCGGATCGGGGAACTCTTGGAAAATGGTCTTTATATGGGCCAGGAACAGCTTGATCAGGTCGATGGCCACGAACGCAAAGAACTGGCAGATAAACTCTGGCATCTGCATCAGGATCGATCCGGGGAATTTTTTATGGAGGATGACATTTTTCGTGGGGGTCATCCGGATAGTTCAGCTCGGATTGCTGAACTTTACACTGATCCGGAAAAATTGGATGAAATTATTAACGGACTGGACGGGTTTGTCAAAAAATATAAGGTTGACCGATCCATTTTACGTTTTCACTTCCACAAGCCGGATGAGTTATTAAGCCGACTCCGTGATTTAAAGCGGGAGCGCCGGGAGTATCAGGCGAACGGGTTTGATTACCAGGAACCGGCGATGTTTATTACTGAGGATGAAGTGGATGCTGTTTTATGTAGTGGTAGCAGTGCATCCGGTGAAAAACAACCGATCATTAACTATTTCAGCGAAAACCACTCGCATCAGGAAAAAGCAGATTTTCTTAAAGATATATATGGAACTAAAAGTCAATCCCGTGGGCTTTCCGGAGCGGATCACAGCTGGTTAGATTACAGTGCCAAAGGGATGTTGTTACGCCGGGAGGAAGCAGAAAAAAGCATCCTTTTATCCTGGCCAAAAGTGGCAAAGCGTATTGATGAACTGATGGCCCAGGGACGTTATGTGATTGATGAAGCAAAACGGATCGAAGCCCCTGAATTAAAACCCGAAAAACCGGCAATTCCGATGGACGACATTCGTGATCTGCTAATAAACGTGACCCCGGACGACTACACCCGGCCCGTAATCTATGATTTATTATCCGAAACCAAAAATAATGATGAGTTTGGCGAAGTGATTAAAAACACTTATTTATTCAGCGAAGTCCCGGTGCTCGGGAATCTCACGGATATTTACCGGCAGCATCTTGATCAGACTGGAATTCGCTTTGAAAAGACTGCCGATCCGTCGATTGATTATTTCTTGTCCTGGTCAGAGATTGCCGGGGAAGTCAGACAACTCATTGAAGCCGGCCAATACGTCGTGCCGGGAGCATACCAGGAAGTGGATCCGGAACCGTATGTTGAAAGCTATGGAGAAACCAAATCATTTATAACCTTTGATCGGGATCCGGAAGATGCTAAAGATCAGGAATTGATCGATGTATCCGCAGCGGATCAGGATGAAGGGGATCACAGCGACCAAAAAAAAACGGATAGCAATACCCCTAAACCGGAAAATTATAAAATCACTGCTGATGTTTTGGGTGAAGGCTCACCACGACAAAAGTTTAAAGCCAATGTTTTGGCAATTCAAACCCTGCAAGAGATTGAAAAAGAAAAGCGGATGGCCACGCCGGAAGAACAGGCGATTTTATCCCAATATGTGGGTTGGGGTGGATTACCCCAGGCATTCGATCCGGATAATATCCATTGGCAGCTGGAAGCCAAGGAATTAAAAGGCTTACTTACCGAGGAAGAATACAGTTCGGCCAAGGGATCAACACTAAATGCCCATTATACAGCGCCGGCTATTATCAAAGCCATGTATGGCGCACTGGAGCAGATGGGTTACTACAAAGGGAATATCCTGGAACCAGGGATGGGCGTGGGCCATTTCTTTGGCTTATTGCCGGACGCCATGAAGGATTCGAAGCTTTATGGCGTGGAGCTGGATGAGATTACTTGCCGGATCGCCAAAGCCCTATATCCGGAAGCGAACATATCCGTATGCGGGTTTGAAAAAACTCAGTTCTCCAATAACTTTTTTGATGTGGCCATCGGGAATGTCCCCTTTGGTGATTATCAGGTTTATGATAAAGCTTATGACAAACACAGTTTTATGATCCATGATTATTTCTTTGCCAAGTCTCTCGATAAGGTGCGGGATGGGGGTGTGTTAGCCTTTATCACCAGTAAGGGAACCATGGATAAGAAGTCGCCCATGGTCAGGCAGTATCTGGCTGAACGGGCGGAATTAATCGGCGCCGTGCGCCTGCCGAATAATGCCTTTAAAGCGAATGCCGGCACCGAGGTAACATCGGACATCATTTTCCTGAAGAAACGGGATCGGAAGGTTTTGGCAACGGATGAATCCTGGGTACATCTGGGAATGGATGAAAATGGGATCCCCATAAATCAGTATTTCATTGATCACCCGGAAATGATTTTGGGAGAAATGCAAATGGTGTCTGGACGGTTCGGCGATGAATCTGCCTGTCTGCCGATCCCAGGGAACGATCTGAAGCTTGAGCTGGAAAAAGCCCTGGGCAATCTGTCTTATCAGTTCCCCCAGGTGGAAATTGAAGCTGAAAGCCTTATGGAAGATGACCGGGCTACCATCCCCGCCGATCCGGATGTGGCCAATTACAGTTATACCCTGGTTGATGATGAACTTTACTACCGGGAAAATTCTGTGATGAACAGGATGGATAAACCCGCAGCCACGACGAGTCGGATTATAGGGCTGATCGGCCTCCGGGACTGTACCCGGGAACTGATTGCCCTGCAACTGGAAAATGGCAGTAATGAGGAGATTGAAAAGAAACAGGAAGAATTGCATATCTTATACGATGCTTTTGCCAAGAAACATGGCCTGATTAACGCCACCGGGAACCGCCGGGCCTTTGATGAGGATGGATCCTACTGGCTCCTATGCGCTCTGGAAGTTTTAAATGAAGACGGCACCTTTAAAGAAAAATCAGACATCTTCTATAAGCGCACCATTCGTACCAATGAGGTGGTTACAGCCGTAGACACCTCCAATGAAGCGCTGCTGGTTTCCATCAGCGAAAAAGCCAAGGTCGATCTGGACTATATGAGCAGTTTAACCGGAAAACCCCGGGAAGTTATCATTAACGATCTGGAGGGGCTGATCTTCCGGGATTTTGGCAATCTGGATCCGGAGCAGCTCCCCCAAAACTTTTTCGATGCCCCGGACATTCCCTTTGTCACCGCCGATGAATACCTGTCCGGAAATGTCCGCCGGAAGCTGGATCATGTCCGTCAGCTGTTTGAAAACCTACCCAACGATCAGGCTCAAACCCTTTTACCAAACATCACTGCACTGGAAGCTGCCCAACCCCGGGATCTGGAAGCATCGGAAATCGAAGTACGGTTGGGAGCAACCTGGATCGATCCCAGCTATATCCAGGATTTCATGGTTGATACCTTTAAACCGGCAACCTATCTGGTTAACAGTGAATCCATCAAGATCCATTATTCCCCTTATACCGGGGTCTGGAACGTTCAGGGCAAGAACGCCGATACCTACGATAATGTCCTGGCTAATGTCACCTATGGCACCAAACGGGCAAATGCTTACCGGATCCTGGAGGATTCCCTTAACCTGAAGGATATCCGGATTTACGACACGACGCAAAATGCTGATGGAAACGATGTGCGGATCCTCAATAAAAATGAAACCATTCTGGCCAATCAGAAGCAGGAGCTGATTAAAGAAGCGTTCCGGGACTGGGTCTTTCAGGAGCCACAGCGCCGGGAGGTTTTAACCAGGAAATATAATATCCTGTTTAATAGCATCAGGCCCCGGGAATACGAAGGAAGCCATGTCGTCCTTCATGGCATTTCGCCGGAGATCCGTTTGCGGGATTATCAGCTTAATGCCATTGCCCGGGGGCTGTACGGCGGAAATACCCTGCTTGGTCATTGTCCAGGGGCTGGCAAGACCTTTGAGATGACCGCCATTGCCATGGAAAGCAAGTACCTGGGTTTGTCCAACAAAGCCCTGTTCGTGGTTCCCAATCATTTAATCGGACAATGGGGAGCCGAGTTTCTGGCACTCTATCCCGGGGCCAATGTCCTGGTGGCCCGGAAGAAAGATTTCGAACCGGATAACCGCAAGAAGTTCTGTTCCCGGATCGCCACCGGTGATTATGATGCCATTATTATTGGCCACTCTCAATTTGAGAAAATCCCCCTATCCAAAGAATTTCAGGAACAGGCCCTGGACAGTCAGATTGATGATGTGCTAATGGCCATCGATGATGCCAAACGCAATAATGAGGAACAGTTCACCATCAAACAACTGGAAAGAACCCGGAAGTCGCTGGAATTGCGTCTGAACCGGCTCAATGATGACACCCGAAAAGATGGTGTTATTACCTTTGAGGAATTGGGGATTGACCGGCTGTTTGTGGATGAGGCGCATAGCTACAAAAATCTTTTTTTGTATACTAAGATGCGAAACGTGGCCGGAATCGGGCAGAGTGAAGCGCAAAAAGCAACTGATATGTTTAATAAATGTCAGTATTTGGATCAATTAACCCAGAACAAAGGGGTGGTCTTTGCCACCGGCACACCAATTTCAAACAGCATTACCGAATTATATACGATGATGCGCTATCTCCAGTACGACACCTTGATGGACATGGATTTAGGTCACTTTGATGCCTGGGCGTCGACCTATGCCGAAGCCATTACCGCCATTGAATTATCTCCGGAAGGAACCGGGTATCGATCCAAAACCCGTCTGGCCCGGTTTTATAATCTGCCGGAGCTGATGGCCGTTTTTAAGGAGGTGGCTGACATTCAAACCCCGGATATGCTAAAACTCCCGGTACCAAAAGCTATCTATGAAGATGTGGTGATTAAACCGTCCGATCAGCAGAAGGAGATGCTTATGGAGCTGGTTGAACGAGCCGAACGGGTCCGAAATAACCTGGTGGAACCCTATGAGGATAATATGCTGAAAATCACCAATGACGGACGCAAGCTGGCCCTGGATCAGCGACTGATTAACCCGCTGCTGCCCGATCCCGAGGAATCAAAGGTGAATAAGAGTGTCGAAAATATTGTTGCGGTCTGGCAGGACAGCATGGATCAGCGATCAGCTCAATTGGTATTTTGTGATTTATCCACGCCCAATAAGGATGGCCGTTTCAATGTCTATCAGGAGATTAAAAATAAAGCCGTTGCTAAAGGGATCCCGGAAGATGAGATTGCCTTTATTCATGATGCCGACACCGATGTGAAGAAAACGGCACTTTTTTCAAAGGTAAGAAGCGGATCCGTGCGGGTACTGATTGGATCAACGCCTAAAATGGGCGCTGGAACTAACGTCCAGGACAAGTTAATTGCCCTTCATCATCTGGATGTCCCGTGGAGACCAAGCGATATTGAGCAACAGGAGGGTCGCATCCTAAGACAGGGAAACGAAAATCCGGAAGTGAAGATTTTTCGTTATATCACCGAGCAAACTTTTGACAGCTACTCGTGGCAGTTGATCGAGAATAAACAGAAATTTATCGGTCAGATCATGACCAGCAAACTCCCAGGGAGATCCTGTGAGGATGTCGATGAGCAGGCATTATCCTATGCCGAAGTCAAAGCCCTGGCCACCGGCAATCCGCTCATTAAGGAGAAGATGGATCTGGATGTGAAGGTCACCAAGCTGAAGCTGATCAAGGCCAATTTTGTCAGCCAACGGTACCGTTTGGAGGACAATATCTTAAAAGCCTATCCAAGAGCTATCAGTATCCAAAGCGAGCAGAAAAAAGCTTTGACTGAGGATGTGAAGCTCTATGAGTCAAAACGGTCATCCAAGGATCATTTTGAAATGACCATCGGTAATGTTTTTCACACCGATAAGAAGGAAGCTGGTACCGCCATTCTGGAAGTGATTAAAAAGCTGAAAGACGATAAACCACGATTGATTGGCCAGTATGCCGGATTTAAAATGGCAGCCAAGTATGCCGGTTTCGATGGGGTTGATCTTTATCTAAAAAATCAGGCCACCCATACCGTCCATTTGGGTACCGATCCCCTTGGAAATATCACCCGCATCGATCATGTCCTGGAAAGCATCCCGGATCAGATAAAAAAATGCGAAATGAATATCCAGGATACCATGGAACGGCTGGAAAACGCCAGAGATGAGGTTAAAAAGCCTTTTCCCCAGGAGCAGGAACTAAACGACTACCTGCTTCGTTTAAACGAGTTAAATACGATTCTCAGCGTCGAAAAATCCGACCATTCCCAGGGAACCCCAGACAATGATGCAAGTATGGCGGATCATCTGGAGTATATGGAAATGTGTGCCATCGACGAAGGGGAATGGGAGCCAGAGCAATAATTTGAATCAAGCAATGATCTTAATAGAAAGGAATCGAAGAAACCGGATGGGAAAATCGACTAGTCAAGAAGTAGCAAAACCGTCAACCAGCTCCTGCATGAGCAAGCTGGTTGGATCCGATAGTAGAAGTAGAATCATTGAAATTCTTTGCAAGCTGAATATTTCTTTTCAATAACAAAGGGGTGTGTAGTAGTCGTGTGATTGCTGCACACCCTTTTTGTTGTGCTTAAAATTTGATTTAAGAAGGATCGGACAGATAAATAATGAGGGTGGGGACAACGTTAGACCACCGAAAACAGAAGCGTGGTGTGGTAGAGCCTAAATAATAAATCTATTCGGCCTTTTAATGTGCTGCTGCATTAGAATGTCGTCATTGGGGATGAGAACGTAAACCCAAGTAAAATAATCACGGTTCGGGGGAAACTTCGGGAGAGATTTTGGATTCGTTAAGGTGATAGTCACCTTTGTAGTTTGGACGAAGGATAATGAGAATCCAGTGGTCATGAAAAAACCACCTATCCAGCAGACTTTTTATTAAAGACGTAGAAATGACAAGCTTTATGCTTTTTTGCATTCAGGATTTCTACGCCCTTTTTTAGTGATTGAAAAAAAAATAAAAGTGTTTTGATCGCAATCACAAACTTTTCAACATGGGTACATATGGTAAATCTGTTTCCTCGGGAAACAGAAAACAATCAAGGAGGTTATTGATAAGAAAAATGAATCGCTGTGTTTAGACGTGTCAAAAAGGGGTTATTAGTAAGAATAACAGCCACAAAGGAGGTATATCAGTAAGAAAAGTGATGAAAATAATATGTTTCGACATTTGGATATAGACACGAATCGGGTTTAGGATGAAAAAAATTTTTGAGAGGTGAATTAGAAATGAGTTCAGTATTTGAAAGGTATGCGAATATTGTTAAAAATGAGTATGACTATTATCCGGTATTTCCACCGGATTATCCAATATCGCTGGGGGATTTTGGATCACTTGAAAATGGACGATTCAAAAGAAAAGGTAATATAAAAAAGTATGGTCTTAAAATAAAAAAATTGACCGGAGAAGGATTTGATAAAATTGATTTTAAACTAGATATAGATTTTAGTGCATCTTTGGCTCCCAGTGTGACTGTACCTGGCATGTTTGAAGCAAACCTAAAAATTGCTTTTGGCGATTCTTCAAATGTATTCTTTTCTTTTAATGAGTGCAAATCTTCTATAATCGATAATTATCTGGAATTAGAAAACAAAATTATTGAGCTATATAATAATAACGAATGGGATAAAAGTTATTATATCATTACCGAATACTTGGAAGTAGAAAGATCAACAGTTGTTCTGGCAGATAACAATGAATCTGAAATAGCTTTTGAAGTTGCCGTTCCGCTTGGTGCAAATATACCGATTCCTCAACTCAAAGCCGATTTTCTGGATGGCAAGATCAATGCAAATGAATCATACAGTTCTGGAATTTCAACAAAAATCATTGCTAAAACTGGACTTAAGCCATTGATCCAATTAGCACAGCTAACCGGAGGATTTTTTGTTCCACCCACATTAAAATCGGTTGATCAAGTAGAATTGGGCGATTCTTATGAATTTAAAACAAAGAATGCGAGTTTGAAGCTAGAGAAAATAAAAGCAGGTGATATTGAATAAATGATCTTAGGAATGCTTCTCTATGTTAATATTTTGTGAATTGAGTCAAGATGTTTTAGTTTTAATAGAAAGAAAGAAATTGTCAGGCGTGCTGCGGTAAAAACAGCACGTTTTTTTTGGTGAGCAAGTAACCACAGATTTGAAGCAGTTATTCATCGAATTTCGTTTCCTTGGGAAACAGGAGTACAATAAAAATCCGATTGTCAAAAAAGAATATTCATGAAAAATATCTTGACGATAGCTCATAAAAAGGTATATCATAAAAAGAACAAGCGTTCTATTCTTTAGTTGGTGTTTTAATGGGGGTGGTAAAAATTGGATCGTGTTATTCTGCATAGCGATATGAATTCGTTTTATGCAGCAGTGGAGTGTTTGTATAATCCGGAGATCAGAGATAAGCCGGTGGCCGTGGGCGGTAATCCGGAAAAACGCCATGGGATCATCCTGGCCAAGAATGAAAAAGCCAAGAAAGCCGGGGTCAAGACCGGCGAAGCCTTGTGGCAAGCCCGGGAAAAGTGCCCTGGTTTGGTAATCGTGGCACCAAATTATGAACGGTACCTCCGATATTCAAAGTTATCCAGGCAGATTTATAACCGCTACTCGGATCAGGTGGAGCCTTATGGTTTGGACGAAAGTTGGATCTCCGTCACGAATAGCGTTAAGGTTCATGGTAGCGGGGAAGAAATTGCCAGAAAAATCAGTCGTGAAATTCAAGACGAGCTGGGAGTGACGGTATCAATCGGAGTGTCCTGGAATAAGATTTTTGCCAAGTTTGGTTCTGACTATAAAAAACCCAATGCGATCACAGTAATTAATCGAGATAATTATAAGAAAATCGTCTGGGAGAAGCCAGCAGAAGATTTACTCTATGTTGGTCGATCCACCAAGAATAAACTCTTGAAATATGGGATTTATACAATCGGCCAATTAGCCGAGAGCAATTTGGATTTTCTGGTTCATGTGTTTGGAAAGATGGGGGTGGTTCTATGGCGGTTTGCCAATGGTCTTGATGATAGCCCGGTTAAGAGCTTTGATGAGCATTACAATGGCAATGAACGGCTGATTAAAAGCATTGGCAACAGTATTACGACACCCAGGGACTTAACCAATCTGAAGGACGTCAAGATCATCATTTATATGCTGACCGAAAGCGTGGCCATGCGTTTAAGGGAAACTGGCTGTTATTGTCAAACTGTGGCCATTCATGTTCGAAATAAAGAGCTTCACAGCTTTACCAGGCAAATGAAGCTCCAGAAGCCATCGGATCTGACCAATGAAATTGCCAGAGCAGCCATAGATCTGTTTGTAAGAAACTATGATTTCAGCTCGGACATCCGCTCCATGGGCGTGAGGGTTACAGACTTGGTACCGGATTCAACACCCATTCAACTGGATGTATTTGGCAATGAGGAATTACGGGTACGACAGGCAAGACTGGATGATACCGTGGATGGCTTGAAAAAACGCTTTGGTAATCTGGCGGTGCGACGGGCTGTTACGATTGACGATCCGATGGGGTGCCTGGATGCTAAGAAAGATCATGTTATCTATCCCATTTCATATTTTTAAAAGGAGTTATTTATGGCGGAGAAGAAATTTGTGCCGGTGATTGCAAAATTTGAAAAAGATGGAAAGATCATTCCGATGAAGATATTGTGGGAAGATGGTCGAGAGTTTGATATTGACTTTATCTTTGATATCCGGCCTAGATCGTCTTTGAAGGTCGGCGGACAGGGAACCCGGTATCTTTGTCGAATTAAAAATAAAGACGTCTATGTCTATTATGAAAAGCCAAAATGGTTTGTTGAAGGTAAGGAGCATTAGTTGCAGAATATATTTCATAATTTGACAAAACAGTTCATTAATCTTACAATGAAAACAATACCACAAAGGGGAGGTTCATTTGAAAAAGCTGATTATCAAAAAAGAACGAAATTTGTTATTGTTCAGCGATGTGATAAACGACTATCCTTTACTCAAAAAAAGACTGGAAAAACATACAACCATTGATGAGCAGATATTGAAAAAAGAAAAAGCGACCGAAGAAGAACTGAATATCTACCGGATGCGAAACGATATCGTGACCCAGGCCAAGAATGAATGGCAAATTGATACAAGCCGTAGTGTGGATCTGCTCCCGGACGATAAGAAAGTCACCTGTGAAGTGTGTGGAAGGCCCATTAAAAACGTATTTTATATCAAAAATTCAATCAATCAGAATTGTCTGAGAACTGGATCCGAATGCATCAGACATTTTGCGATTGCAGAAAAGCAACATCTAGATAACCTTTTAAAGAACGCCAAGCGTTTGAAGCGCCGGGAAGAAATCGAACACATTTTTCCAGGGATCGATTTTCGAATCTACCAGTGGTCAAATTTTATCGATGAACAGCCGATTATTATTAATGACACCCTGTCTAAGAAATATTTTGAGTTAGGGGATTTACTAAGTAGTATCTACGGTGCATTCCTGAAGCAAGAGAACAATAGTGATAAGGAATCAGAGGATGAGATCCGGCGAATCTTAAATGAATCAGATGAGCTAATAGAGGAAATTTTGAAATATGTGAAAAGTCATAAAGATGATGTTCTCTATCCACCAAGCCGGATTTATAGGCAGATGGAGCCACAGGCAGTTGTCTGGCTGAAACAGGATGGTTATATCACGCCCAGAACGCTGTTTCGGATCCGGGACGATGAAGTGGCTCAAAAGATCTTTGAAAAATATGATGCTTTTTTTAGGACAAATAGAATCACAATCCTTAATGTCAGCCCCAAGCAAGGCGTGGATTATCGGATCAAGCGTCAGGCAAATATCATCCTGACAGCGCCGTATGGCATTTTCTGTAAAAAGTATGGGGCCGAGATTCTAAGAGTAAATGATATAGAAACCATTGCTTCAGAACGGGACCTGGTGGGTGTCGGAAAGGTCATTGAGTACCGATCATTGGAATCACTGATTTATATCATGCAGGATCTGTACCTGAAGGAAAGCCCATATGCCATTGAGGAACTTTATTATGAATATAATGAAGTCTATTTTGTGGTAAATAACGGTTTAAGCCGTGAATATTTAAAGGTAGAGCTGCCAGGACTGGAAGCTATCGCAAGAGAAACGGTCTATTTCAAAGGGACTGAAAATAAAAAGAAGATTCATATGTTTCTAGACGAATGTCGCAAGAAACCAGGTAATGTCACGAGCCGGGCAGATTATCTGTTTATGAAAGAGCAGCGAGAAGCAAATAGTCGAAGATCCGGATTTTAAAAACCTGGTTCTTTCTTAATTTGTTTCCTCGGGAAACAAGATTAATAATATTTGTATGACAAGATTGTTTTAAAGAGTATTGACAATCCATTTATTCAGGAGTACAATTTATATGTAGATAGATTATCTATCTCAAATATTTGTCGCTACTCGACATGCGACTCATAAGAGATCGAGTTCAAATAGCTGTCGCTACTCGATATGCGACTCATAAAAGGTCGAGTTCAAATGTTTTAAAGCTCTATCCTGAATCGGGTAGAGCTTTATTTTTTAAGGAGATAGCTATGGAACATGGACGGTTCTATTTTTTAGTTGATGAATATTTTACCAAATTCAACGATGCTAATTTAATGAATAATAGAGAAATGGTTGGTGGAATATTTCATGACAGACCTTCTTTTTACGCATATTATGATGAGAAGTCAAAAATATTTTGGTTAGTTCCAATTTCCTCAAAATTAGAAAAATTTAAAAATCTTTATGACCATAAAATTGAAAAATATGGGAGATGCGATACGATAGTATTTGGGAATGTACTTGGTCACGAAAAAGCATTTTTGATTCAAAACATGAGTCCAGTTATTCCTAAATATATAAAAAATCAATATATCGAAAGAGAAACCGAGAATCCCGTGAAAATTGATGGTATGTTAGAACGAGAACTTCAAAAAAAGGTAAAAAGAGTTCTAAGCTTGATAAGACAAGGTAAAAAGCTTGTTTTTCCGGATGTTCTTGAAATGGAAAGAATCTTAATAGAGGAATTGAAAAATAATATCTAGATATCAAAAAAAGAATTGAATTAGGGTGATAATTTCTGTATTTCTTATCACTAATTCAATTCTTTATTCTACATCAATTTTCGCAAATACACAAAACTTGAAACACTCCCATAGATTGTATCTTATTGTATATAAATGATGATATAAAAACAGGCAAAACTTATGCTTTTTTTTAACATACTTATCTAAGTGTCTCTATTGAAAAATTAAAATCGCTTAAAAAATCTGCAAATTGTTTATTATTGGTAAATGTGTATGTTGTACCATTATTCGATATTTTTGCAAGAGCACAAATTTCCATATCACAAGTTTCATAGTCAGGTATGGAAAAGTATTTGATGGTATGAGGTTTTTCGCCAGATAGCCTTAAAACCGTGTCTTCAATAAACCGATAGTTTTTTTCAACAGTTTTTTGGAATTCATTATCGGTTGTAGCAAACTCTGCACTTTCGGTACGATTAGCTTCAATTAATTGCGGTTTGCTTAATGTAGAATAAAACCAGTCAATTGGACTGCCTTCAACTGCGTATTTAAAAGAAATATTCAATTTAATACACCTCCTTTTTGTTTAATCCTATCAAATGTTTTGTAGGAAGTAAAGTGTTATATATGTTAATGTGTACAAAAGAAGTGTTTTTTGCAATGCTATCGTACTAATGACTTAATTATTGTTGAAGTAAAGTTCTAATAAAACAAGGATCAAAAACGGCCGTTTTTGATTCTGTTTTTATTTCTTCTCAATTAATCGGAGTCATTGGAATATAATAGTATCAAAACACGTATCAAAAATAAAGAATCATTAATCATGAGTTTGTACGTTTACGATATTATTTAAACTGAGATATGAAATTGAAAGAAATCTCTAATATTTAAATATACATACAAGGAGTTAATCAGTGTTAATTTTCTCATTTTTATTGGTACTAAATCTCGACATAGAGCCAACTTTAATCAAATGGCATAATAGTAGCACAATGCCTGAAAACTCTGAGTTTATGTACAGAAAAACAGGCTAATACAGATAGTTCAAATATGGCAGAGGTTATCGGAGTGTCAGAGGCACAACTACGATTTGTAACTAACAGTCCATTGGGGATGGGACTTATCAAGTGTGGTAGTGCAGTGATTCCATTTGACAATCAGATTAGTAAGGATACAGGCTTGTATAGGTTTTATAATACCAAGACACATGAAAGATTGCGGTGTAGAAGGCAAGATAGACAATTGGAAAATCTTTATCTGAATAGGTCCCGGAATAGTATAATGTCATAAGGTGTCGAGAGACACCTTATGACAAGTTGAATTTTATGGAATGAAGAGTACCAATAGGCTTAAAAATAAACTTTTAATATGGAAGATATTTATTTGAAAGATTTCTATGTTAATATATTTATGACTTAACTAGTACGAACGTTGCATTTTGGAATTCAGGAAATATTGAAAATGATATATGTTACAATTATGTAAGAAAAAAATCTTTGACTGGAGGAGATAATGAAAAACTGTATAAAGAAAATGGAACGAGAAAAATTTAAAAAAAATGTTAAAGAATTTGCGAAAATATATAAGGTTTATTCCGATAAAAATGTAAATGTTTGTGGAGTATATGAAGATAAAACCATACAGGAACAATGGAATTTAGAATTAGGTTATGATAAAAATACTGATTATTTAGAAGTTGAGATATTTACTGAAATACCGAATGAAATTTTGATGAGTTTGTATAGTATTGTCCAGAGTTTTGTGCAAATTTGTGAAACGCATGCCTTAAAAAATGATTTTGTTAAAAATGATAAAGAATTTTTAAATGGTGCCAAATGTATTGACAATATCATTAAGCACAAGAATAAAAATTTTGAAATTACAGATATCATTAAACCTGATTTTAAATGTGAATATTATGGAGAAGATTTAGAGGTGTTTTTGAAAGATGGAAAGTATCGTATTTCGAGCGATGATATGCAATTTCGTATGGGTGCGAATTGGGTTGAAATTAAAAATGATATTAAGAATGAAATGAAAATAAAAAAGTGGTTTGAATTCTATGATAAATATTTTGAAGGAAATGATGTCTATGATAGTGTCATTGAGATGTGCCGAATTGTAGGAGATTATGAAAATTAGAACTGGAGAATAGGGTATGATATTTACACATCGAACACCTCAAACATGGCAGGAACTCCAAGAACTGACAGCGGAATATGGATTGTCAACACTTTTTCAGACAACTTTTTTAAGGTCTGCTGTTTTGAATTCAATCGGCGTCATATAATCAAG
>NZ_JAXQGA010000023.1:0-52345 GCF_034438075.1 Acetobacterium sp. K1/6
AACTATGGATTTTCCATAATGCAACATTCTGTATTTTTAACTTGCAACTTTCTGCAAAAAGTACTTGCAAAAAACAAATAAAGCCTTGGTTAGGGTATCAAAAACACCCAGTTTAAGCAGCTGGTACTCCGGCAGCGAAAAGGCAGCGTCTCTAAACTCTGCTATCAGTCGGGTGGCATTATCAAGCGCCTGTTGCAGAAGATGGATGATGTCTTCTGCTTTTGCGATGATAGATGGTATGATTGCGGTCTTCTTAACGCATTTTGAATGGATATTCTGTGATGCTTTTAGTGGCAAATAATGAAGTAAAATTGGATCTGTAAGGAGAATGCTGAAAACATGAAAAGAAAGTACTACATCGATTTAACTTTGTTAATTATAATGATAATATTATTCGTTGCCACAGCAACAAAGATTGCTGATTATGGTTACTTAGTCGCCTTTTCCGCTTTTTTGATTTTTTCAATTTACGAAAACTTAAAATTCAAGATAGTCCTTGAATATCCCTATGAAGGAAGTCAAAGCATTTTCGAAATATTGATGTTTATAATGGTATTGACTGGAAAAATTACATTCATTATAAGTCTGGGAAATGTAGTCTATGTCAATCCAAATGAGAATTTAGATATGATTGTATATGGCTTGTTAATATTACTAATAAATACATACATATTTACGACGACATCTTACATCCAATCGGATAATCTAATCTATCATTTTAATAAACCGGTAAAACTTGAATTTATTTCAGGATATGAAGTGAGAGAAAAAGCACTTGATACCTATTATTGCAACATCTACCTAAAGAGTAACAAGATCCTTTCGTTAAGGCTAAGTGAAAGTAGTTACCAGAAATTAGAACATTACTACTGATGCTGTTTACGGCGTAAGTTATTCTGGCGTTTCATATTTTGCCAACATCAAAGAAATTTTTGCTTTCAATTTTATCTTGATGGGCTAGTACGGGTACTTATCGATTCATAGTTTTGACTTAAAATGTATTGTAATTAGAGGTGGTATGGAATGACAAAGGAAACGATATGGCTAGTATTTAAAGTAACGGTTAGTGTGCTGATTATCGGTTTATTAAATTATTACCTGATATCAGGTAATAGTTTAAGCATGCAGATCGGTTTTGTTCTTCTGGGGATATTAATCATCCTAAATATCTTTTTTAAGCAATCAAAAAAAAGAATCGAAAAAGTTGTGTACACCATATGTGCAGTGCTTTTGATGCTGATCGGTGCACGTTCATATGGAATGGATCGTTTCGAACCATTTTCAGATCGTGCTACAGATATTACCTATGAAATTCGAACATCATTAAAAAATGCGAATGGAAATTTTTCGGATATGGCAATTGTTACAGGAAAACATGGGTGGGATCGATTATATCTCCTTCCACCTCGTACGGATGTAAATAAGTTTTTAAAAAAGAAGAATCTTACTTGGCAAGGTGACAAAAAAGAGAATATAAAATACCAGGATGACACAGCACTTTTGATATTTACGCTTGGTTATAAAGTTAGCTGCTATGCTGAAATTAAAAGCGAAGATAGTACAGCAAATTTTTCTGAAGTCGCTCAAGTCAATAATTTTATTAACTCATTCAAAGATGACTAGTATGGTACTATTTAGTCAGAGGAGAATGATAATATGAATAAAAAAATATTGAAAATTGGTCTAATGATCGGGTATCTGCTGTTTTTTATACTGATGGATTTTTGGGTTATAACCATTCAAAACAGCTTTATTACGATGGAACCGCTGAGCACCGTTTTTTATTTTAGTCGCTATAGGGGGATGATACTGATTGGCTTTTTTAAATGGTTTGTGCTTGGTTTTCTGCTACATTTTCTGAGTGAGAGAAAAAAGTTGAGATTCAAAGTTGACATCATTTATTTTGCTATTGCAATTATGTGCGCAGCGATATATTATATGATAAATTTTTGTATTCTTGTTCCAATACCAACGATTTATAGTGGGAAATATATGATTCAATTGATGTGCCTCATTCCGATTTTATCCGGATTTTTTATGTTTGAAGGTTTGTTTTCAAACGAAACATCTTCTTAATGCAATGTATCAATACAAACAATAGAATAATAAAGAGATTACATAAAAAGAAAGGTGTTTATTTTGAATATATTAAAAAAAATCTACCCATACTTTATTATACCATTAATAATGTTGTATATTAATATTATTGACAAGATGAGATTTTTATATAAGAACAGTCCTATAAATTCAAACTTTAATTCAACCTTGCCATTTTTTATCAGTGATGGGTTTTTCTTTACGGATGTTACGATGCCTCTGATTAGCATGATGTTTGGAATGTTGTTAGAATTATTGACCAGAAAACCAGCAGCACTTAAAATTAAGATAAATGGATCGTTTATGACTATAGCATTTATTGTTGGATTTTTATATTATATGCCGTATACACCAGCATTTGTTCTATTTACATATATAAATGTTAATCCGGTTTTGATTAGGAGTGCACCAGCCGTTTATCTCATCCCAACCCTTGCTGGATTTTGTTTGACAAAAGGCTTACTTGCTTCAAAAGAAAGTGCAAATGACTAACTTGGATTCGCCTAAATAGAATCCACATTGTTCAAAGGAAAAATAAAAAATTATACAAGCATACAATACGCTCTGGCTTTGGCATTTGCCGGAGTTTTTTTAGTCTATACAAAAAAAAGCGACTGTGGGATAATAAACAAAACGGATATGAGTGAGGTCGCACAAATGAGAATATTACATACCGCCGATTGGCATTTAGGAAAAAATATTGAAGGTCACAGCCGGATGGATGAGCAGGCCTGCTTTCTGGCGGACTTTGTTAAAATAGTCAGGGAAGAAAAAATAGATCTACTGATCATTGCTGGAGATGTTTATGATAGCTATAACCCACCGGCCAGAGCTGAGGAATTGTTTTATGAGACCCTAAAGCAATTATCCGACGGTGGGAAACGGCTGATTCTGGTGATTGCCGGCAATCACGACAATCCCCAGCGCCTTGAAGCGCCGGGACCGCTGGCCCGGGATCACGGTATTCTGATGGCCGGGGTGCCAAAGACCATCATTCCAACCGGGGTGTATGGCAAACATCAGGTGGTGGAATCCGGGGAAGGTTATGTGGAGATTGAAATCAACGGCGAACGGGCTGTGATACTGCTGCTGCCTTATCCCAGTGAGAAACGGCTCAATGAGGTTTTATATGATCTGACCACCGCCGACGATGAAAATCAAAAATCCTACAGTGACCGGATCCGAACCTATTTTTCGCAATTGGAGTCTCATTTCAGAGACGATACCATTAATCTGGTGACCACCCATATCTTTGCCATGGGCAGCGAGGAAGCCGGATCAGAGCGGACTATTCAGCTTGGTGGCACCTATATTGTCGATGGCCAGTGCTTTCCCGAAAAAGCCCATTACATCGCCTTGGGACATATTCATAAACCGCAGGTGATTCCCGGCACCAATGGCCGGGGACGCTATGCCGGTTCACCGATTCATTTTAACCGCCGGGAAATCGCCTATGGAAAAAAATGCATGGTGGTGGAAATTGTCGTTGCAGAGGGCGTTACCGTTAAAAATGAGATCCGCGAAATTGAACTAAAAGTTTATAAGCCTATCGAGGTCTGGAAATGCGAGAATGTCGATGATGCCATTGCCAGATGCAAAGCTAATGGGGAGCGATCCTGTTGGGTTTATCTGGAAATTGAGACCGATCACTATATCCGGGAAGATGAAATCAAAAAGATGAAAGCATATAAGGATGATATTCTGGAGGTGATCCCCCGGCTGACCACCTTAGAAACCGAGGCCAGCCTGGAAGCGCTGACAGAAAAGTCCTTTGGGGATGTGTTTAAAGAATTTTACCGCCGTGAAAGGGGCACTGAAGCCGATGATGAGGTTCTAAAACTGCTGCTTTCACTGGTTGCTGAGGAGGATAAACAATGAGACCAATCCGACTAAAAATTAAAGGGATTAATAGTTTTCAGGAAGAACAGCTCATTGATTTTGAGACTCTGACCCAGGCCGGGATTTTTGGTATTTTCGGACCCACCGGCAGCGGTAAGTCTACCATTCTGGATGGCATTACCTTGGCGCTTTATGGCAAACTGTCCCGAAACAGCAGTAATTATATCAATGTCAACGATGAAAAGGCCAGCGTGGTGTATGAGTTTGTCATCGCCGGGCAGGAAGAGAAAACCTATCAGGTCAGCCGCGAGTTTAAGCGCAATAAAAATGAGGGCATCAATCAGGGAAAATGTCAGCTGCTGGAATTAAGACCCGAAGGGGCATTGGTGCTGGCGGATAAAACCACCGAGGTGACCAGTGCCTGTGAGGAAATTATTGGTTTGGGTCTCACCGATTTTACCCGGACCGTGGTGCTGCCACAGGGAAAATTCAGTGATTTCTTAAAGCTGGAAGGAAAGCCCCGGCGGGATATGTTGGAGCGGCTTTTTAACCTATCCAAATATGGGGATGATCTCTCCAACCGTCTGAAAACAGAAAGAATCAATGAGGTTGAAAAGCTCAACCAGATCGTCGGCAGCATGAAGACCTATGAAGGCGTTACACCAGAAGTGCTGGCCGAAAAGAAGAGCAGCTACGAGCAAAACCATCAGCTGCTTAAAGAAAACCAGCAACGGTTTGATAAGCTGAGTACCCAATTATCTGAAGCCAAGGTTTTAATGGGTTTACTCACTGAGCAGAAGAACGTCAAAGACGAAGTCCGAAATCTTGAAACAAAGCAAATAGAAATCACCGAAAAAGAACAGCAGCTGGCGCTGGGGAAAAAGGCCCTGGAAGTGCGACCTTTTCTGGAAGCGTTTAAAACCCTCAAAAACCAGGTTCAAGAAAGCGGAAGCAGTCTGCTTGGCAGTGAAGACAAACTGGCACAACTGCTGTTGGAAAAAGAAGATTGTGAAAAGAGCTTTAGTCAAACCGACGCGTATAAAAGCGAAAATCTCTTTAAATTTCAGAGCAAGTTGGAAAAGGTGGCCGATGCCATTATCTGGAAAGAAGCCCAGTTGGCTCTGGAAACGGAAATCCATGATCTGAATAAAAAAATGGATGCGAAAAATCATCAGAAGATCAGCCTGGAAAATGAAAAAGCACGACTGATTCAGAAAATGGAAAAGGTAAAAAAGCAGCTTAATGAGCAGCGTCTAGAGGAAAGAAAGTGTCGGATCGAACCGGATCATCGCGAAAAAATCAGTCGGGGGATTGATATCACCAAAGAAATTGCGCGGCTGAAAAACGAAATCGAAAATGATGAAAAGCGTTTGTTAAAAAACCAAAGCGAAATCGATAAACTGCTCGAAAGCGGGAAAAACCTTGAAGAACAAAGACAGTTTTTAGCAAGCGAACAGTCAGCTATCGAACAGGAACTTAACACCCATGAAAAAAATCGACCGGCTACCTGGGACAGTATCGGCAAGCAAAAAGAAGCGATCATTAGCAGCAAAAACCGTTTTCTCAAACAAAGAGAGAGCAAAGAGAGCCTTGCGGCACTGGAAAAGCAGATTGACACCCTGGTTCAGTCCATTGAGTCGAAAAAGTCGACTGAAAAGCTGTTAAAAGAAAAAATGGCGGCAGTAGAAAAACAACTGATGCGGTTGGAAAATAAAAATATGGGGCATAAACTCAGAGAACAGCTCAGTGCCGGAGAACCCTGTCCAGTTTGCGGTTCAACCGAACATCCTCTGACGGCGGATCTGGAAGAATCGGATGATGCAATCCGGGTGGAGGTCATCAATAATACCTATTTGCAGCAGCAAAAGGAATTGGCCGAACTGACCGCGGAAATTGCCCAATTAACTGGCAGTTTTACCATTCTGGTTGAAAATCAGAAGAATTTGAAAACTGAAATCATCAGTCTTGGGGAAGCTATTCCCGAAGGGCAACCGGAGTTACTGGAGGTCGCTAATACTGAGCTAATTAAGAATCTGGAAACCTGGGAAGTGTTGCTAAAAAAACTGGAAACCCGGAATCATGAAGCAAAAAACCAGTTATTAAAGCTAGAAGGAGATCTCAAAGAAAAAGCGGCAACCAAAGAAGCCCTGTTTCTTCAGACCCAGGAAGTGAATGAACTTAAAAAGAAGAAGGAAACAGCATTCACGGAGCTGACAGCAGAAGGAGCCCAATTAAGAATAAAGCTAATGGCTCCAAAAGCCTTTGATTTTGATGCCGCCAATGAAACCATTAAAAAGAGGGATGCGTGGCGGGGCGAATTAATGGATAGCCTTGAAAAGCTGGAAAAAGGGCTTGCTGCCCATCAGCAGCAGTTGGAGAAACTCAGCGAAACCATTCATGACATTAACCGCCAGGTGCAGGAATTCTTGCTGCTCATTGGTGAAAAGGCCAGGCAGTTTAAAGAAAAAAGAACCGCCATTGAGGAAAAACTGGGAAAAGATTATGAGCTGAAAGAGCTGGGTGAATTAAAAGATAAATTTATCGGTAACATCAAATGGATTGAAAATGCCTGGGCCACGGCGAAGAAAAAACTGGAATCGGCCCGGGAAGAGTATGGCAAAACCCAGGAAACGGTGACCATTAAAAAAGCCAATCTTAAGACCCTGCAAAGCCAATTTGAGACGACTGAAACAGCCCTGAAAAAGCAGTTAAATACCCTGGGCTTTAAAGATCTGATCACTGCTCAAAATGCTTGCATTGCGGAGGATAGCATTAAAAATCTGGCAGCGGATATTGAGGGTTATTATCAGAACCGGACTAAATTAAGTGGCAAGCTGGAAGATCTGAACAAAAAAATTGATGGCAGAGCGATGACCACCTCGGCTTATGATGAGATTGTTACCTCCCATCAATTGTTAGAAGAAAGCATTGAACAGCAGAAGGGCCTGGAAATCCGGTTAAAAACCAGCATTGACGATTTAGAAAAACGCCTGGCGGAGCTGGCAAGCTATTTAGCCGAAAAGGAAAAAGTGGATCACCGGCTGGCACTAATTGCCGATCTGGAAAAACTGTTTTCCGGCAAGCGCTTTGTCGAATTTGTCGCCGTTTCCCGGCTCAAGTACATCTCCATTGAAGCATCGAAACGGCTTACCGAGATCAGTAACGGCAATTACGGACTGGAAGCCGATGATGAGGGGAAATTCATTATCCGGGACTACAAAAACGGCGGGGCCGCCCGGGATGCTTCAACATTATCAGGCGGGGAAACCTTTCTGGCTTCCTTATCATTAGCGCTGGCGCTTTCCGCTGAAATACAGTTAAAAGGACGGGCACCACTGGAATTTTTCTTCCTCGATGAGGGCTTTGGCTCCCTCCATGAAGATGCCCTGGAGGTGGTGATGAACTCCATCGAAATGCTCCATAACGACCGCCTGAAGGTGGGGATCATCAGCCATGTGGAATCGATCAAGAACCGGATGCCGGTCAAACTGCTGATTACCCCCGGTGAGGCCGGTGTCGGCGGCAGTAAGGTGCGGATTGAAAAATAAAACGGATTGAAAACTAATAGGACGAAGATGACAAAGAATTATACGATCAAACATTCAAAACGAAAAACCATGGGCCTCTATATTACCAAAAATGCCGAAATTGAGGTTCGGGTTCCCAACGGAACGCCTAAAAAAGTCATTGCGGATTTTGTGAACCAGCATCAACACTGGATTAACACCCATTATGGGGCAGTGGCACGACAGGCAGAAGAACGGGCGAATTTCAAGCTGTGCTTTGGTACCAAGCTGCTTTTTCTGGGCCGCGAATTCTCCCTGGTGCCGGTCGAAAAACCGACCTATGGCTATGATGGCCAGTGTTTCTACGCTTACGCTCAGATGTCGGCCGAGGAATTAAAAACCAGTCTGGTGGGTATCTACCGAACGCTGGCAAAAAAGGTGCTCAGCACGATGGTGGAAGATCTGGGAAAACATATGGGACTAAAACCCAAGGCCGTCAAAATAAATGGTGCAAGAACCCGGTGGGGTTCCTGCTCCAGTGCCGGCAATCTTAATTTTTCCTGGTATCTGGTGATGGCTGAAGAAACCACCATTCGTTATGTGGTCGTTCATGAGCTGGCCCATCTCATTGAAATGAACCATTCTTCTCACTTTTGGAAAATTGTTGAACAAGTACTCCCCAATTATAAAGTGGAACGGGAAAAGCTTAAAAAACTTCAGAAAAAATTGAGCGTTCAGAGCTGGGAATAAGCTGGAGCGCTGAGATTAGGGTTGAATCTAGAGTGCCGTATCGAGCAATTATTAATCCCTTGTATGCTACAGGGTCGGACAGGCTATCACCTGTTCGCCCCAACGCATACAATCAGATATAACAATGGTTGGTACTCGGTTAATGATCTAACAGATGCAAGTGGGAGAACCCCCCGCTTATTTTTTTTCAAAAAAACTTGACAGACAGTACGGAAATGGTTATAGTGTGAATATAGTATATACACACTATAACATAAGAAATGAGGTGACTTGTTGAACATCGCCATCAGCAATTCCAGCGACAAACCGATTTATGAGCAAATTGCTATGCAGATCAAGAAGATGATTATCAGCGGTGAGCTGAGTCCCGGGGACGCCTTGCCAAGTATGCGTTTTCTGGCCAAGGAGCTGCGGATCAGCGTGATTACCACCAAGCGCGCCTATTCGGATCTGGAGCGGGATGGGTTTATTGAAACAGTCACTGGTAAGGGCAGTTTTGTCGCTAACCAGAATTTGTCGTTTATCCGGGAAGAGCAACTAAGACTGGTCGAAGAGCTGCTGCAGAAAGCGGTCGATATTGCCAGAAGCAGTGATATTTCCTGGGAGGAACTCAGTGAGCTGTTAGAACTATTGTATAAGGGAGAATAACATGACGAATGCCATCGAAATTAAAAATTTAAATAAAAATTATAAAGATTTTAAGCTAAAAGATGTCAGCTTTAAGGTGCCCAGAGGCAGCATTGTTGGCTTTATTGGTGAGAATGGGGCCGGCAAAACGACAACCATTAAAGCCATGCTTAATCTGGTCAGGCGGGATGGGGGAACCATTGAAATGCTGGGAATGGACGCCTTAAAAGATGAGAAAAAAATCAAAGAATCCCTCGGTGTTGTGATGGATGGGTGTAACTTCCACGATAATTTAAAGACTGGTGATATCTCTAAGATGCTGGCCAGTATTTACAGAAATTGGAATGTGCAATTATTTCAGAACTACCTGAAAAAATTCAATCTTCCAGAAAATAAGATTATCAAGGAATTTTCCCGGGGGATGAAAATGAAGCTGCAGATTGCGGTGGCACTATCCCACGAACCGGAGTTATTGATTTTAGACGAAGCCACCAGTGGACTGGACCCGATTGTCCGGGAGGAAATTTTGGACGTCTTTATGGAGTTTATCCAGGATGAAAAACATGCCATTTTGATATCCTCTCACATCACCAGTGATCTCGATAAGATCGCCGATTATATTGTCTTTATCCATCAGGGTGAAATATTATTGGATGAGGAAAAAGAGACCCTGCTGTCTAAAATGGGGGTTCTTAAATGCGGAGAAGAAGATTTTCGAAGGCTCGAAAAAAACGAGTATATCCGCTATCGCAAAAACCAGTTCAGCTTTGAGGTACTGGTTAACGATAAGGTTGCCATTAAAAAGAAATATCCCGAGACCGTTGTGGATGGGGTAACCATTGAAGAAATGATGCTATTTTATGTAAGGGGGGAAAAATAATGAAGGGACTCATTTTAAAAGATCTGATTAATTTAAAAAGTACATTTAAAATGCTGGGATTAATGATTACCCTTTTTGCAGTTATTTACATACCCCAGGGAAATGGTTTTATCTTTGGTATGATTATCCTGATGTTTGCGATGATGGTGGTGACCACGATTAGTTATGACGATCTGGCTAAGTGGGATGCCTACGCCTTGACCATGCCAGTGACCCAAAAAGAAATGGTGCTCAGTAAATACCTGGTGATGGCGCTCTTAAACACCCTGGGGGCAGTCTTAGCACTGATTGTCGGTATCGTTGGAAACATGATCATGAGACAAAGCTTTTCGATGGAAATTCTGGTCATTATCGGGGTGCTCTATTTAGTTGCTTTTTGTTATGGTTCATTGATAGTTCCGCTGATTTACCAGTTTGGCGCCGAAAAAGCCCGACTGATGCTGATTTTAAGTGCCTTAATTCCCACCGGCCTGATTCTGTTGTTGACACAGATGCAGATCCCGCTACCAGAAGCGATCAATCCATTGATTTATTTCTTTTTGTTGCTTGGTTTTACCGTCATAATGGTGTTCGGTTCCTATCTTATTTCGTTACGGATTTATAGTAACAAAGAATTTTAGAAAAATTCGGCAAAATATACGGAATGGTAATAATAAGAGGGCTAAGAAATCAGCCCTCTCTGACTGTCAAAAAAGATAACCCAGTACCGACAATTGTTAAATCATGTTGTATGCATCAGAGCGGACACGGCATCGCCTGTCCGATTCTGCAGCGAACAACAGATTAACAATTGGTCGGTACGATAGTTTGTCGACAACCTCAAGGGGGTTGAAAAATCAGCCCTCTTTATAGTGTTCGCTTGGTACCAGCTTGTTAAAAGTTGGCAGCTACTCGCCCAGGCGCTCCTGCAAAAAATCTTCGAAGGCGTTGATCCCGATGCGGTCGAGAACAGCAGCGATTCGTTCACCGTCCTTACCCAGTTCAAGATAGGTTTCCAGAATTTTTTCAATCAGATTAGGAACCTCTTCGGCTGCATAAAGGTCCGTTAAACGGTCACCGAAGCGGTAACCCCGACCCATCCGGCCACCCAGATAAACGGCAATGCCGCGAACCTCTTCGGTGATCGCGCCGGTGGTGCAAACCTGAGCGCATTTGCCACAATTGACGCATTTTCGTTCGTTCCAGAGGAGCTTTTGATTGAGCATCGTTAGCGATTGAGCGCGACAGACCTTGGTGCATTTGCCACAGTTTATACAGGCATTCCAGTCAAATTGAACATAGGATTGTCCGACGAGACCGATGTCATTGGTGTTCGCTTTGGCACAATTATTGGGGCAGCCCACAAAGGTGATTTTAGTTTTGGCGTGAAGATCCCGACCGAAGAATTGGTCATGACAAACGCTGCACAGCTTTTGGGTGTCATAAAGACCATGTTGACAAACCGTACCCTTACAGGCGACCAGGGGCCGAATTTTCTTACCGGTGCCACCGTAAACCAATCCTCCGGCGGTGAGAGCTGATTTAACCGCTTCAATATCAGAATAAGCGATCCAAGGTATTTCAATGGCCAATCGAGTGGTTTCACCCAGATAACCCCGACCATATTTCTTGGCGATTTCCGCCAGAGTCTGGAATTCTGCGGAGGTGAAATTTCCGGCCCGACTTAAAATCCGGATCGAAAAATAACCCTCCTGTTGCTGGGCTAAGATTCCCTGGGCTTTCAATGCTGCAATTTCATTTTGTGTGATCACGCGGTTACCTGCTTTCGTTTAAAGGGTTGAGGCAGTTCTAAAAAATAAGTGATCATTGATGCGATCTTTACGCATATCGCCGCGGACCAGTTACTTTTTTTAATGCCGATAGTCTATTTTCTCTATTGTATGCCTTATTTCTAAAAACAATATTAAATTTTACCATCGTAAAAGGCCAGAGTTGTGTTAAAATAAACTAGATCAAAAAAAGAAATAAGGAGTGACTATGTTAAAACTTGAACAGGTTTCAAAGACCTATGGAAATAAGAATGAGAAAGCAGTTGATAACATCAGCTTTGAAGTGCATCCCGGCGAAATTTTCGGATTTGTGGGGCCTAACGGTGCTGGAAAAACGACCACCATTAAAATGATTGTCAGCTTGCTGGCCCCCAATGGCGGTAAAATAACGATCAATGGGATTGATAATCAGAAAGACATCTTGAACGCAAAAAAACAATTCAGCTATGTCCCGGATACCCCAGAACTGTTTGAAAAGATTAAAGGTATCGAATATTTAAAATTCATGGCCGATGTGTTTCAGGTAGCCGCTACCGAAAGACAGGAACGGATCGAGAAATATCTGGATATTTTTGAAATCAAGGATGCCGTCAACGATCCGATTGGATCCTTTTCCCATGGGATGAAGCAGAAACTGGCATTGGTGGGGGCACTCATTCATAATCCCCAGCTCTTTATACTGGACGAGCCGATGGTCGGTCTTGATCCGAAGGCGTCTTTTGAACTAAAAAAAATCATGCGTGATCATTGCGATAGCGGACGATCGGTTTTCTTTTCCACCCATGTACTGGATGTGGCCGAAAAAATCTGTGACCGGATTGCCATAATTAAAAAGGGAAAGATCATTGAGGTGGGAACCATGGCCGAAATTCGTGAAAAAGCCGGGAGCCAGGAATCACTTGAAAATATTTTCCTGGAGTTGACAGAATAATGAAAGAAATTATCAGTTTGACCAGACTTTTTATTAATGAATCCTTGGGGATATCGTTGTTTTTTTATAATCAGAAATACAATAAAAAGGAATTCTATAAACAACTCTTTACCCTGATTATTGTTCCAGTGGCCTTGATACCGGCATATTTTATGTTTATCTCGTTGATGACGGCCACCTATATTGGGCTTTCAATGATTGATCAGACTTCAGTTTTTTTGAGTGTCGGCTACATCATGGCAACGGTGCTGATTTTCGTTTTTGGAATTATGTATATTCTTTCGGAGTTTTATTTCTCCGATAACATGGAAGAGCTGATCCCACTGCCGATCAGCCCGCGAAAGCTGATTTTCGCTAAATTTCTTAGTATCCTGGTGTTTGAGTATGCTTTTGCAGGCTTTGTTTTTCTGCCCATTCTGATCATTTACGGGATCGGCCAGGGAATGGGGCTGATTTATCTGCTACTATCATTTTTGGTATTTTTAACCATTCCAGTGTTGCCACTTTCAATGGTGACTGCTCTGGTTATGCTGGTGATGCAATCGGCGTCCATTAAAGGTCGTAAAGATATGCTACAGATTGTTTTTGTATTTTTAGGGATTGCCCTTATTTTTGGAGTGCAGTTCTGGTTTACCAGCCAACTTGGCAGTGGTGATGAGGTTGATTTTCAACAGCTAATCAATGGGATGCTGACCAGCAACGAGGGGCTTTTAAACACGATTGGCTATATTCTGCCGACCAGCTTTTTAATGGCCTGGGCGCTGAATAAAATTACGCTGATGTCCTTTCCCTGGGTGGGCGCGCTGTTGGTGATTACCTCGTTATCCTGCGCCCTGATGGTAGCGATTGGCGAACGGGTTTATATTAAGAGTATTGTCAGCGGAAAGATTATGAAAAAGAGCAGGAAGCTAAGCGGCGCCCAGCGAAGCAAAGCCCTTGGTAAAAAGAGCCATGGGGCGATGGCGGTGTTTACGATGGATTTGCGACTGTTGTTGCGGACGCCGGTTTACTTTTTTAATAATGTCAGCGTGGTGATCATTGCCCCGCTTTGTGTTCTCCTTAGCTTTTATTTTATCGAGATACCCGCGGAAGATTTACAGGGAATGCAGGAATTTTTCAGAGAGATGCCGATATTGATTAATTATATACTGATCGCCTTTTTTATTTTTTTTGGAGGCACCACAGCCACCACAGCGACCACCTTTTCTCGGGAAGGCAAGGCGTCCTGGCTTACCCGGATGATTCCAGTGACAGCCAACGATCAGATCGTTGGACGAACTGGTGTAGCGCTGCTGATTCAGAGTCTGGGAATTGTGTTTACAATCATCGCGATTCAATTCTTTTTTCCCTTAGCCATGTCGACGCTGCTGTTAACGGTTATCCTGGGAATTCTGGGATCATTACCGATTTTATTATTCGGTTTATTCATGGATATGAACCGCCCGCTGCTCAATTGGGATAATCCCCAGAAAGCCATTAAGAACAATATGAATGTGATTATCACACTTTTTGTCGGCATGGCTTATAGCGGGTTGTTGATCGGTGTCAGTGCTTTGTTGGGATATTTTGTCAACGACTTTCTCGGTTATGCGTTTTATACCATAATTGGTATCACAATCAGTGTTGCTTTTTTTAAGGTGATCAATAAGCGACTGGAACAGGAGTTTATGAATTTTGAAGCGTAGATTAAAGACTAAGTTAATGGTTGAGAATCATAATAGGGGTGATAACTAATTCGATAAAGGAGTTGAAGAAGATGGCTCTCGACGACGTTCAAAAGAAAGCGAATCGACTTGTTCATGAAATGAGTCCTTATTTATTACAGCATGCCTATAATCCGGTTAATTGGTATCCTTGGTCGGATGAGGCGTTTAATTTGGCCAAAAGGCAAGATAAACCTGTTTTTTTGTCGATTGGCTATAGCACCTGTCACTGGTGTCACGTGATGGAAAAAGAATCCTTTGAGGATGAAGAAGTAGCTGAAATTCTCAACAAATATTTCATCAGCATTAAGGTGGACCGGGAAGAACGGCCGGATATTGATCAGATTTATATGACCTTTTCCCAGGTCAGTACTGGTCAGGGAGGCTGGCCCCTCAATGTTTTTTTAACCGCCGATCGAAAACCCTTTTATGTGACCACCTATTTGCCCAAGCAATCTCGGCTTGGGCATCCTGGTATTATCGATGTGCTCATCGGCATCGACAGTCAGTGGCAAAAAAACAATCAAGACATTGTCCATTCAGCGAATAAGATGACAGGACTGCTCAATGATCTGGAGATGCGAAAAGAACAACCGGAATTAAAGCAGAGCATTTTTTACGATGCTTATGATTTTTTGGATGAAAGCTTTGATGATTGTTATGGTGGTTTTGGTAAGGCCCCTAAATTTCCCACCCCCCATCACCTGTTCTATTTGTTACGTTGCTATCAGGCCTTTAAACAGCCGGATGCCCTGGTGATGGTGGAAAAAACGCTGCAGCAGATGTATAAGGGTGGCATTTTTGATCATATCGGGTTTGGTTTTTCCCGCTACTCAACCGATGAACAATGGTTGGTTCCTCATTTCGAAAAAATGCTCTATGATAATGCCTTACTGATTATGGCTTATGCCGAAACCTATCAGGCCACGGGTAATGAACTCTATAAAAAAATTGCCCAGAAAACGATCACCTATGTCAATCGGGATTTACGATCACCGGAAGGCGCTTTTTATTGTGCCGAGGATGCCGACTCTGAGGGGGAAGAAGGCAAGTTTTATGTCTGGTCCACGGATAAGGTCGAAAAAATATTGGGCAAAAAGCGAGCCGAGGTCTTTTTCAAATTTTATCCAATGACGACAAAAGGAAATTTTGAGGGCAAAAATATTGCCAATATGATTGACTGTGACATTGATCTCATCGAAGCCAATCCAGAGCTTGAAAAAGCCCTCGATGAGATGACCGCCGATCTGTTTGCTCAGCGGGAAAAGCGGGTTCATCCCCATAAGGATGACAAGATCCTGACCTCATGGAATGGCCTGATGATTGCCGCTCTGGCCATGGCGGGCCGGGTTTTTAACAAATCTGTCTATATCAAACAGGCCGAAGAGACGATGGCATTTATAGAGAATAACATGACCCGGCTGAGCGGCCGACTTTATGCCCGCTATCGCAAGGGTGAGGCTAAAATTCTGGGTTATCTGGATGATTATGCCAGTGTCATCTGGGGCTATCTGGAATTATATCAGGCCACTTTTAAAACCGATTATCTGGAAAAAGCGATTGTTCGGGCAGTGGAGATGATTAATCTCTTTGGCGATGAATTTGGAACGGCGGGTTTTTTTCAGTACGGAAATGACGCTGAAAGGCTCATTGCCAGGCCCAAGGAAATCTATGATAACGCCAAGCCATCGGGAAATGCGCTGGCGGCCTATTGTTTGCTTAAAATCGGGAAAATAACCGGAGAACAAAGGTACCTCGATATTGTCAATGGCATGTTTAGCTATTTTGCCGGAAACCTGAATCAGGCACCGATGGCGAGTACCATGATGCTTTGCGTAAAATTATTCCATGAACAGCCAACCACTGAGGTGGTCTTTGCCGGTTATGAAAAAGATACCACAATCCGGGAGATGAATCGCCGATTGAATAAGCAGTTTTTGCCTTTTTCAGTGGTGCTTTTTAATAAAAGCGAAACAGATCTAAAAAAGATCAATGAATTTGCCGTCAATCAGCAGATGATTCATGGGGAACCCACCGCCTATATCTGCAAAGACTATCGCTGTGAGCAGCCAGTCAGTGATCTTGAAGCCTTTCTTAAAATTATTGAAGACTGATTAACACCCCAAAAGATGGGGTAGTAATAGAATAGTCGTAGGAAAGGTAGGAACTAGGATGAAATACAAAAAAAAAGATCAGGACACCTTATTAAAAACGTTAACGCCGGATCAATATGCGGTGACTCAGAAAAATGCCACAGAACCGCCATTTCAAAATGAGTACCATAACGAATATCGAAAAGGGCTTTATGTGGATATCACCACTGGGGAGCCGCTTTTTTCATCGAGTGACAAGTTTGAGTCGGGCTGTGGCTGGCCAAGCTTTTCTAAACCGATCGACCCGGAGCTGGTCAAAGAATTAAGTGATACGAGTTTGAGAATGAAACGAACCGAGGTCCGCAGCAGCACTGGCGATGCCCATCTGGGTCATGTTTTTGACGATGGACCCAAAGAAACTGGTGGCTTGCGGTATTGCATCAATAGCGCATCGTTGCGCTTTATTCCGGCAGACGAAATGGAAGCTCAGGGGTATGGCGACTATTTGGAATTGGTAGATTAATCGGTTTATCGCGAAAGCGACGATTCTATAAATAATAAGGGGTAAAAAAGATGAACACAGTTGAATTTGCAATAAAAATGGAACATGATGGCGAAAAATATTATCGGGGACTAGCAGAAGAGAATAAGGATAATTCACTTAATGCCGTATTTTTATTATTGGCCGATGATGAAAAAGATCATGCGGCACTACTAAAAAAAGAGCTCGACAAAGTAAATTATGAATTAGGTGACAATGAAGCACTCGCGAATACTGACAACGTCTTTAAAAATAAGGGTGATTTTAAAAAAAGATTCAAAGAAATACCCAAGCAATTAGATGCTTACCGAATGGCGCTACAAATGGAAAAAGACAGTATTGAACTGTATGAAAAATTATTCGAAGAATCGACAGAGGCACAGATAAAAAAATTATTTGGCTATCTGGTTAAGCAGGAAGAAAATCATTATAATATTTTTGCTAACCTGATTACCCTGGTTGAACGTCCAGAGGAATGGGTGGAAGACGCTGAATTTGGAATCCGGGAAGAATATTAAAACACGTTGTAATAGATTGCTTTTAGGCTAAAGTGAAAATTCCATAAAAAGGGATTAAACTGTCTTTTTCAAGACAGTTTAATCCCTTTTTGTGAAAGAAATTGTAAACAAATGAAAAGTTTGTTACAATGGTGCTATTGCAAATAAAAAGGGGAAGGTAATCAATGGCGGTTTATATATTTGATCGGATAGACGAATTTTCAGATGATCTTTTTAGAAGTAGTTTGAGGTTACTTCCTGCCGAACGTCAAAACAAGGCAACAGCTTATCGTCAGAAAATTGACCAAAAGCTTTCGGTATTGGGATATGTTTTATTAAACTATGGGATAAAAAGCGAGTATGGTGTTTCGGGGGCAATACAGTTCAGTTATTCCGAGCGGGGCAAACCATTTCTAATCGATTATCCCCAGATCCATTTCAATATTAGCCATTGTAAAAAAGGGGTTATCTGCGCCGTGCATCACTCAGCGGTCGGGGTCGACGTTGAAACAGTTGAAAACTATGATCCGGAACTTGCCGGACATGTTTGTAATGAAAATGAACTGAAACTAATTAATGAAAGTGATAACAAAGCGCTGACCTTTACAAAAATCTGGACAAAAAAGGAAAGTCTGCTAAAAAAAACAGGAATTGGACTGAGCGATCATTTAAAAACGATCGATACCGTTGATTCGGAAGCCATTGTACTGGTGGACCCGGCTGAAGCCTATGTGTTTTCGATCGCCGGTATGTCGTTAGTTCAGCTGGGTTTAAGAAGCGAGATTTTCAGAGCATAATAATAACATGAAAATTAGTCGCTTGAAATCGATCACAAAGTATTAGATGCGTATTGAAAAAATTAAAAGGAGATAATTGATGATAAACGAGAATTCAGAACCGATATTTGAGCGCTCAGGCGTTTTGTTACAGCGGAAGTTTTTCTCCTATCTGCTGCCGACAATTATGATGAATGTGGCATTGTCCCTGGGCATGATTGTAGATGGAATTATTGTTGGAAATATTTTGGGAACAGAAGCTTTTGCGGCGGTAAACATCTGTATTCCCATTGTATTTCTATTTTATGCAATATATGCGCTGATTGGAGTGGGGGGCTCCACTGTTGTAGCCCATTGTAAAGGACGGATGGATCACGAAGGCGCCAATTTGAATTTTACCTTATCGGTGCTTGGACTGTTGCTGATTTCAGGATTTTTGGGAATAACAGGTTTTGTTTTTTCAAATCAGATCAGCCAGATTTTAAGTGGCGGAAGTACCTTAATGCCACTGGTCAAAGATTACTATTCGGTGTTAATCCTTGGTGCCCCAGCATTGGTTGTTATTCCCGGGATTGTTTATTTTATGCGCGCAGACTCATTTCCTAAACTGGCTGCAAATATCTTGATTATTGCAAATGTCGTCAATTTGACCTGTGATCTTATTTATATGGGTGTTTTTAAAATGGGGATTAGCGGGGCTGCCTGGGCTTCGGTAACCGGTTATCTTGTTGGGGCCATGTTTGTATTGATCTATTTACTATCCTCAAAACGAAATTTAAAGTTCGTTAAACCGAAGCTGTCTGAACTCAGAAATTGTGGAAATATTTTATTAACCGGATTGCCATCAGCTTTGTTTGGAATAACGGGGTTTATAAAAAATCTTGCGATCAATTCATTTTTGATTATTAGCATTGGTCCTATTGGTGTGGCAACTTTTGGAGTTTGTCTGAATATGATTTCCACCGCGAGTATTGTTATTGGCGGAACAGCTCAAACGGTTGTGCCAGTGGTTGGGTGTACATACGGGGAAAAGGATTATGGCGGTATAAAGGTGATCATCAAAACGGCGATGACACTGGTTGCAATACTCTGTGGGGTTCTCATGGTTATATTTTTGCTTTTTCCCATGCAACTGGCGGGACTATTTGGTATTTCAGGAGATGAGGCGATGATGACTTCCATCCAGACAGCCATCCGGATATTTGCCTTTTCGTTACCATTTTTCGGGATTAATTTTTTGTTGACCAGTTATTATCAAACGGTCAATCGACGCGGGTTTGCCTCAATGATTACCGTTTTTGAGAATAATCTCGTCTTACTTCCACTGGTTTTTTTATTGGGATTACAATTTGGAGAAGTTGGAATCTGGATCGCCTTTGTTTTAAATGAAATGATTGTTTTAACCTTAATATTAATAACGGGTGGGATTATCAAAAAAAGGTCGCAAAAGGATTTAATCCCGATTTTGCTGCTCGAGAAAACAAATACACGTCTAATGGATGTGACGATTTCCAATTCACTTACTGATGCTACCGGGATTTCCAAGACAATGATGGATTTTTGTCGGGAAAATGGTATTGATGCCAAGCGAACCAACCATGTCGGGGTGATTGTGGAAGAATTAAGTGTGAACATCATCCGCTATGGATTTAAGGAAAAAGAAAAAAATGTTATCGATATTCGGTTGTCCATTATTGATTCAGATCTGGTCCTGCGCTTTAGAGATGACGGCCGGCCGTTTAATCCGGTGGCCTATATTCATGATTTTGGAGTCGAAAAAACTTATGGGCTGCGGTTAGTACATGAAATGGCGACAGATTTTCGTTACAGCTATGTTTTGAACTTTAACAATACCATGATCAGTATGTAAATTGAAAAACGGAGGAACAAAATGAAAAGTAAACCCATCAGCCATCCGCAAAAGCGGATTTTAGACAGTGAACTATTTGTGGAAAACACCACCATCAACAATATACCGATGATTATTTCCTTTCCCCCAGATAGTGAAGAACAGCTTAGACAGGTTTTAGAGTATGTGGTACTCAATACCGAGGATCTGAATATTTGCTTTGATATGGACGACAATGGTGAGATTAGTCAATATGTGAGCGAAGCGGATCTGTCCCAGATAAGTGTTTATGATTGGAAGGAGAAAACCAGCGAAGCAGTAGCGAAATCCATGGAAACGCTCGATCTTTATCCTTTTGGTAAGGTATTTAATCAATTTTTGTTTCGCTTTGGGATTATTAAAGGTGCCGATGTAACCAGGGTTCATTTGCTGCTTCACCATGCGATCTGTGATGGTACCAGTGTTAATATTCTTTGTGATTATATTATTTCGCTTTATGATACCTTGACAGCAGGTAAAGAGCTGTTTAAGCTCCATTCCAACACGATGAAATATCAAGTGGTTGAAAAGGCTTATCTGGAATCGCCGGATTGTCAGGATGATAAGGTTTATTGGCAGGAGCTATTAAAGGATGCTGGGGATCTTTCGCAAAGAATAAATGTTACTGATAGCAATGCTGCCAGACGCCATATTTTAGAACTGAAACCGGAAACGACCCAGAAACTGAATGGCTATTTAAACAGTTTTAAAAAGCCGGTATCGCCCTTTGTTTTTATGCTGGCCCTTTCAAGTCTTTATTTTGCGCGCTTTAATAATGCCAGAAAAGCAGTTCTTTCGATGGGTTTTGGCAATCGGATTTATGATGATGAAATCAATCATTCGCTGGGGATGTATGTTAGTACGGTACCGGTAATGACCGATTTTGAAATCGAAACCCCCTTTTCAAAGTTTCTGATCAGTTCAAAAGAGTCCATGAAAAAAAGTCTTAGCCATTCTCGCTATCCCTTTGACTTAATCCTTACAGATCAGCCGGCAGAGGTATCCGAAAAACTGATGAATGTGGCCATTGTTTCCAATGCCACTAAAGCGATGCCTTATCCGGTTACTGCAGGAGTGATGAATACTGGGATTGCCGGGATTACGATTCGGGTAAATTTGGCAAAGGACGATAGCCAGGGGCTTCAGGCGATAGCCTATGATTACAAAACCGCCTGTTTTGGTGAGAATCAGATTCTTAATATGGCCGCCGCCATGGAAAGTATGATTGTGGCAATTATTAATGACCCGGAAATCTCCTGCGCTAAAATTCCAGTGATCGCGGCCAGCGAAGAAAGTCGTTTGCTAAGGGACTTTAACCAGAATGATCAGGTCTATTCGGATCAAGCTCAGAGTATTGTCGAAATGTTTAGAAACCAAGCGGCAAAATTACCAGATCAAGTGGCGGTAGTTTTTAAAGACAAAACCCTGACTTTTAAAGAGGTTGATGAGATAACCACAAAACTAGCCAAACATCTTAAAAAGATGGGGGTTCATAAAGAAACCGTGGTGGGAATTATGATTGACCGCAGTGAGCTGATGGTTGTTTATCCATTAGCGGTGCTTAAAGCCGGTGCTGCTTATATGCCGTTGGACTATAGCTTTCCTGCTGACCGGTTGGCCTATATGTTGGCAGATGCCGATGTCAAGCTGATTCTTAGCGAAAACAACCTGCCAGAAGAACATCTCCCCGACTTTGCCGGGCATGTTATCAAAACGGAAGTGCTAGAAAATCTGGCAGATGATAAGAGGATCACGTTGGAAATGCCGGAAGCTGGGGATCAGTTTGTGGTGCTTTACACCTCAGGATCTACCGGAATGCCCAAGGGGTGCGTGTTGGAGCATGGCAATCTGACTAATTTCTGCAAATGGTTCCAGTCTTACTACGCGGTTACAGACGCCGACCGATGTGGGGCTTATGCCAATTTTGGCTTTGATGCCCATATGCTGGATCTTTATCCCTATCTTACCGCCGGCGCTGGCGTCTGCATTATTCCATCGGAAATCCGACTGGATTTTATTGCGCTCAACGAATATTATGAAAAAAACAAGGTCACCCTGGCTTTTATGACAACCCAACTGGGGCGCCAGTTTGTTCAGGAAATTGATAATAAAAGCTTGCGGGCGTTGACTATTGGTGGTGAAAAACTGCCCTCGATCTCGCTGCCAGACTATGATTTGTTCCATGCCTATGGACCGACCGAATGCACGATCTTTTCGACCGTTCGTAAATTCCAGACCGAAAAGGATTGCCTTTTGATCGGTGGTCCGATTGGCAATTATCAACTCTTTGTCCTGGATGAGCAACTTCAGGTATTACCCATTGGCGCCATCGGTGAGCTTTGTGTGGGCGGTGCCGGCGTGGGACGATGTTATCTCAATCGAGAAGAACTGACGCGGGAAAAATTTATAAAATGGCAGGGTCAACGGATCTACCGTACCGGGGATTTTGTTCGATGGCTGGAAAATGGGGAAATTGAATTTATCGGCCGGATGGACGGTCAGGTCAAGCTTCGGGGACTGCGGATTGAGCTGGGTGAAGTCGAAAGCCGGATGGCTCAGTTTGAGGGAATCACCGCTTGTTGCGTCGATGTAAAGGAACTGGGCGGAACGCAGCACCTCTGCGCCTATTATACGGCTCCAGCGGAAGTGGATGTGGCGGAATTAAAGGCCTTTTTGGCCGAAAAATTGACCTCTTTTATGATTCCTACCGCCTATATGCAATTGGAACAGTTGCCACTGACCCCCAATGGTAAATTTAATAAAAAAGCTTTGCCAGAGCCGATGATTACCCGGGGCGAGATTGTTTTGCCAAAGAATGCATTGCAACAGCAAATATTTGTGGTTATCAGCGAGATTGTTGGAACCGACGAGTTTGGGATCACGGACGACCTTTTCACCATTGGCTTTACTTCGTTGATGGCCATTCGTTTGTCGGTTAAGCTTCATAAAATCTGCGGGATTGAAATAAAAACGACAGACATTATTAGCAATAAAACCATTGAAAAGTTGGAAAAACTGGTAACGAATTCAGCTTCGGCCACTAAGAAAGAGGTAGTTAGTTACGAAAAACAGCCAAGCTATCCACTTACTGAAAATCAGCTGGGAATTTATCTGGAGTGTCAGAAAGACCCCCAGGCGTTACAATACAATATCCCTTCGGAAATAAAGCTGTCAAATCAGATTAGTGCCGCAGCGCTGGTGGAGGCAGTCGGAAAGGTGATCAATCGACACAGCTATTTAAAAACTTATCTGGTCGATGAAAATGGTAGCGTTACGCAGAAACGTAATGATCAGGCCGAGCCCCAGGTATTATTGATAGAATCCACGGAAACGGAATATCCAAAGATTAAGGCGGCGTTTGTTAAACCTTTTGATCTATACAGGGAGCCGCTTTATCGGGTGACTATCGTAAAAACGCCAAAACAGATCTATCTGCTTTGTGATTTCCATCACATCATTTTTGATGGCGCATCCTTACAGATTTTTCTGACCGATCTGGTAGCGGCTTATGATGGAAGTCCACTGGAGGAAGAAGCGTACACGGCTTTTGATCTGGCTTTGAAAGAAGCTGATTATCAGCAAACAAAAGACTATCTAGCGGATCAAGCCTATTTTGACGCGATCATCAAGCCGGAAATGACCGTGATACCTGGTGATCGTAATCATTCAGGGGAAGCGCTGCTGGCGTCAGAAAAGCTGGTAGTTGATGGTAAGGTGGTTGATGACTTCTGCAAAAGTCAGGGAATTTCTCCCAGCGGTCTGTTTATGGGTGGGCTGATTATGGCGCTCTATCGTTATTCTCGAAATCCAGATGTTCAGTTTACCACTATTTCCAATGGGCGGGGTGATGTTCGGGTCGGTCGCAGTATCGGTATGCTGGTTAAAACCTTACCCATCGGTCTGGAGATACAGAATGATGAAGCGGTCGGAGCTTTTGTAAAACGGGTTCAGAATCTGCTGTTTGAAGCGATGAGTCACGAAGCTTATCCTTTTACCAGAATTGCCGAAGCCCACCACTTGACCCCGACGATTAACTTTGCTTATCAGGCCGGGGTACTGGAAGCCGTAACACTAGCAGGTGAACCCTTACAAATAAACGAAATGGGACAGCAGAAACCGAAATTTTCCTTATCCATTCATATCAATTCGCGGGGATGTGATTATGAGATTGAGACGCAGTATCACCAGGGCCTTTATTCCCAGGTAATGATGATGCGCCTGACAGAAAGCATTAGACAGCTAGTGGCTCAGATGATTAGTAATAGTGAACAGCCGGTGAAATCACTGTCGATGTTAGGGGCCGTAGATCGTCTTAAATTAAAAAGTTTTAACGTGACAGAGGCCCAGTTGGATGAAAAAATTCCAGTTCGTCGCTTTGAAATAATGGCTCGAAGTTATCCAGAGCGAACGGCCTTAATTGCTAAAGATGGTCGGCTGAGCTTTGATCAGTTGAATCGTTTGTCAAACCGGGTCGCGAATGCTTTGATAAAAAAGGGCATCAAACCGGAGGATAAGATTGCGTTTTTATTGGATCGCGACAGCCGCCTGCATATTGCCCTCTTTGGAATTCTCAAATCAGGAGCGGCTTTTATTCCTGTTGATCCTGAATATCCGAGTGAGCGGATTGCCGAGGTTCTAGCTGATAGTGCCGCCAAATATCTGATCACCAGCAATGAAAATATCTCAGCAGGATTTGATCGGGCGCTGGATATTGATGAGTTGTTAAAAGGCAATGACGATAAAAATCCAGAGATAGACATTGCTCCGGATAATCTGGTTTACCTCATTTATACATCGGGTTCCACCGGCAAACCCAAGGGAGTGATGTTGGAACAGGAAGGTTTGGCCAATTATGTGGCTAATATACCCAATAATAACTTTGTTCAGGCACTGGTTAACAATGTGTCGACCTTATTATCGATTACCACTGTGGCCTTTGATGTATTTTTGAAAGAGAATATGACAGCATTGCTCAATGGTATCACGATTGCCTTTGCTGACGAAGAACAGGTGAATAACCCCAATGATTTGGCGGCCTTTTTCAAGGAATCTGGGGCGGATGGGTTTTCCGCAACTCCTTCCCGGATGATTTCCTATTTGGAGTCAGAAGTTTTTAAAACTGTTTTGGGATCAGCCCGTCTGATCATCTGTGGCGGTGAAAAATACCCATCGAACCTGTATAATATCCTAAAAGGTCTGACCAATGCGGTTTTATTCAACAGCTACGGGCCCACGGAGATCACCATCTCTTCAAATGCCAGACATTTGGAAAACGACCAGATCACCATCGGAGCGCCGCTAGCTAATGTCCGGGAATATATTTGTGACCCGGATGGCAACCTGCTGCCCATTGGGGTCGTTGGCGAATTGCTAGTTGGCGGTAAAGGAGTTGGCCGGGGGTATCTAAATAATCCGGAACTTACAGCCAAACAATTTATCAGCTTTAATAATGAACGGGTATATAAAACCGGAGACTATGCGAAGTGGACTGAAAATGGTGAAGTGGCAGTGCTGGGACGGATGGATCATCAAATAAAACTGCGTGGGCTGCGGATTGAACTGGGTGAAATTGAAGCCCTGATCAGTCGCTATCCGGGTATATCCCAGGGAGTGGTAACCATTCAGGAAATCAATGGGGTAGAATATCTCTGTGCCTATTATACGGCTGGGAAATGGATTAATCCTGATCAGCTAGCCAAACATTTAAAGAAAAAACTGACTAAATACATGGTACCCACCTATTTCACGCAGTTGGAACAATTTGTCATGAATCAAAATGGCAAGATCGATATGAAGGCGTTGCCGCAACCGGAGCTAACCAAAACTGGCGATTATGTGAAGCCGGAGTCTGATCTTGAAAAGAAAATTTGCGAAGCATTTGAAGAAACCCTGGGGATTAAACCGATTGGGACTAATGACAATTTCTTTGAAATTGGTGGGACTTCACTGATGGCAACAAAACTAACCATTAAGGCGGAAAAACGTGGCGTTAAAATCAGTTATGCCAATATTTTTAAATATCAGACCCCTGGGGAAATGGCTGAATTTATGAAAAATGAGGGACACGTCCCACTTCAGGGCGGTTGTCGGCAACAGGAAGTCCGAAATTATAACTACAATGAGATTAATCGGGTGTTACAATTTAATACCATGGATGAACTGCGAAAAGCCGAGCATGTCGCGGGTGAGTGCGTGGGGAATATTTTGCTGACCGGCGCCACTGGATACCTCGGAGTTCATATTCTGGAGAACTTTATCGAGAATTATCCTGGCACGGCTTATTGTGTCGTGCGTCCGAAGGGTTCCTTAAGTGGTGAGAAGCGCTTGAAAAACATGCTGGTCTTCTACTTTAATAAGGATTATGCTGAGTTCTTCGGAAATCGCATTCAGATTGTCGAAGGAGAAATTACCGACAGTACTTTTCTGAATTGCTTAAATGCGATTAACGTCGATACTGTGATCAATTGTGCGGCTAATGTGAAGCATTTTGCCGCTGGAACAGAAATTGAAAATATTAATGTGGGTGGGGTTCAGCTGCTGATTGATTATTGTATGGCCCAAGAAGCTCGGCTGATTCAGATTTCTACCCATAGCATTGCGGGTACCAGTATTGACAGTCAGCCGCCGGTAGATACCAAGCTGTCAGAAAACAATCTTTTTATCGGTCAGGATCTCGACAATAAGTATGCAAATAGTAAATTTACGGCCGAGCGATATATTCTGGAGGCCGTAAATCAGGGATTGAAAGCGAAAATTATGCGGGTTGGAAATCTGATGGCCCGGAATTCTGACGGAGAATTCCAGATCAATTTTAATTCCAATGCCTTTATGGGTAAACTGAAAGCTTATAAACTGATTGGGGCCTTTCCATTTTCTGGTCTGGAAGCATCCGTGGAATTTGCCCCAATCGATTCCACCGCGGCGGCTATCCTTAAGCTCAGCGAAACGGCTGACCATTTCAGGGTCTTCCATCCCTACAATAATCATCATATCACAATGGCTGATGTGATTGCCGCGATGGGGCGCTACGGATTTGAGATTGCGATCATCAGCGAAAAAGAGTTCCAGAAACGATTGGAAACAGCGATGAATGATGACCGCCTGACCCGTTATTTATCGGGGATCATTGCCTACACCGATACCGGCTCGCACCAGCAGATTGCTTATCTGGGCAGTGAACAACGGTTTACCACTAATATGCTTTTCCGTAAAGGATATAAATGGCCGATTACCAGTGATGATTATCTTCATAAGATGATAGCCGCTATTGATGGACTTGGATTTTTCGAGATTGGTCAAAAATAAAGCGTTCAGGATGAGGATGTAATGCACAAAAAAATTCGTGATAAAATTACATTTGTTCGATATACCACAATGAGATTTAGGATTTAATAAAAATTGAATAGTGATAAGCAGGCGTCGGTTGAAATCAATAAATGCGAAACAGATCTGAAAAAGATCAATGAGTTTGCCGTCAATCAGCAGATGATTCACGGCGAACCGGACAGCCTATATCTGTAGAAATAACCGCTTGAACAGCCAGTGAATGGTCTTGAAGCCTTTCTTAATATTATTGAAGACTGATTAGCACTCGGAAAGATAGGGTAATAATAAAACAGTTGCAGGAAAGGTAGGAATCACGATGAAATATCAAAAAAAGGATCCGCATACCATATTAAAACACTGTCACCGGATCAATATGTGGTGACCCAGAAAAAAGCCACTGAATCGCCGTTTCAAAATGAGTACTATAACGAATATCGAAAGGGGCTTTATGTGATTATCAGCACTGGGGAGCCGCTTTATTATGGAAACGTATGTTTTGAATAGTTTCGATTAGTATTAAAGAAGCCTACCTTTTAGCGCTAGCATTACCTTGAGTCTCTTGGCATAAACCGACTAACTATGCTACGATATTTAAGTTGCTTTAAAAATTCAGGAGGAATACATGAACTTTTCGGAAATAGTTACAGCGATCAACAATTTAGTTTGGGGACCTGTTATGCTAATGCTTTTAGTAGGAACAGGAATCTTTTTAACCATTCGGTTAAAGTTTTTGCCATGGCGTAACCTTGGTTATGCTTTGAAATCAATTTTTGTAAAAACCGAGAAAACGAAGAAGAAAAAACGTGGGGATATTTCCCCTTTTCAATCGTTAATGACATCTTTGGCCGCCACCATCGGTACAGGAAATATCGTCGGTGTGGCAACGGCCATGGTACTGGGAGGTCCTGGTGCCCTGGTATGGATGTGGATCAGTGCCCTGTTTGGTCTTTCCACCAAATATGGTGAAAGTGTACTGGCCATAAAATATCGGGAAACCAACGAACAGGGCGAAATGTCCGGAGGGCCCATGTATGCCATGAAAAATGGCATTAAAATTAAATGGCTGGGATCCACAATGGCCGTTTTATTTTCAGTCTTTGCAGTGGCCGCTTCTTTTGGTATCGGCAACATGACCCAGGCCAACTCCATCTCAAATGCGGTTTATGGAACCTTTGGGGTGCCAACCTGGATTACCGGACTCATCATTACAGGTCTGGCGATCACTGTGCTTCTTGGCGGGATTAAAAGTATCGGAAAGGTTTGCGGCATAATTGTACCGTTTATGGCTGTTTTGTATTTTATCGCCGCATTAACCGTCATTATCATTAATTATGAAAATGTCCCAGCCGGCATAGCTGAAATCTTTACGATGGCTTTTTCTCCCACTGCCATTGCCGGTGGTGTCGGTGGAACGATTATTGCCAGTATGTTAACCGCGATGCGTTGGGGCGTTGCCCGGGGGGTTTTTTCCAATGAGGCGGGCCTGGGCTCCGCACCCATCGCCGCAGCGGCTGCAGTAACCGACTATCCTTCACGACAGGGCTATATCAATATGACCGGCACCTTTTTTGATACCCTGGTAACCTGCAGTATTACCGGCATAGTCATTGCCTCTTCCGGTGCATTAGGCAGTGTGGATGCCTCTGGAAATTTGGTAACCGGTGTGAATCTCACTATTATGGCATTTCAATCTGCATTAGGACCTGCCGGAGGATGGATTATAACCATTGGTATTATGCTATTTGCTTTTTCAACTATTTTGGGTTGGGAATATTATGGCGAAAAATCCCTGGAATATCTTATCAGAGCGCCCATAGCAACTAAGATCTATCGATTTGTTTACTGTCTGGTTACCTTTATCGGTTCAACCATTGCTTTGGAAATCGTCTGGGATACCATGAACGGCCTCATGGCCATTCCAAATCTCATTTGCCTGTTGCTTTTGAGTAATGTTATTGCCAAAGAGTGCTTTGATTATCAAGATCGCATCATCACACCAGCAAGACTGGCACGCAAAGCTTTGAAAAATAAATAAACTAAAGTAAAGAAAACGGGTGTTGGTCTGACTGATGATTTAAAAACCATTGATACCATCGATTCAGAAGCCATCGTGCTGGTGGATCCTGATGAAACCGATGTGACTTCCATCGCCGGTCTGTCATTAGTCGAGCTGGGTTTAAGAACGGAACTTTTCAAGTTATAAAAAATCCGACAAAAAAATCCGTGACAAAATTACTATTTTTTGATATAGTACAAGAGACTTAAAAAAAGAATAAGAATTTAATAAGATAAACAGGTGTCGGCTGTAATCCATGTATTATAAGCCGGTGAAAAGGGAAGAGGGGTGAAAATCCCCCGCGGTCCCGCCGCTGTAAGAGAAGAGTTCCTCCAGGAATGCCACCACTTAGTTGGGAAGGCAGGAGGTAATGCTGACGCTCAAGCCAGAAGACCTGCCTGTTTGTGTATCTCAAACTCTACGAGAGATGGAGGAGGTTTATTTTTGTACGCATTTTTGCGACCTCATTGTCTTGTTTAGAGATAATGAGGTTTTTTGGTGCAAAAAAGTAAGAAATAGGATGGAGAATTAATGTCAAAAGTACTCGTAATAGCCGGGACAACCGACGCAAAGACAGTGATTGAAAGACTACTAGAAAAAAAACAGGATACGGCAGTGACGGTTACTTCGCGATTGGGAGCTGGTATGTTGGATGAGTTTAATAATCTGGATATTTATCAGGGTAAACTGAACAAAGATTACATTACCCAGTTGATTAGAAAGCTTAAACCGGCCTGTTTAATTGACGCCTCCAATCCATTTTCAACAGAAATAACAAGAAACGCCATCAATGTCTGCAAATTCGAAGCCCTGCCCTATCTTCGTTATGAACGGGAGCGGATCAGATATGAGGATGACCCGGACATTACCATCGTTAAGAACTACGGAGAAGCCTGTGATGTTCTGGAAAACTGCGAAGGCAATATTTTACTTACGCTTGGGAGTAATAAGATTGAAACATTCAAAAGGATTCCCGACTTCTCGAAAAGGATTTATCTGCGCGTGCTTCCAGACTGGAAAGTTTTAAGTAAATGCGAAAGTCTGGGATTTAACCCCAGAAATATCATTGCCATTAAGGGCCCCTATAATGAAGCGTTAAATATTGAATTATTTAAATATTGTAAGGCGTCGGTCCTGGTAACCAAGGAAAGTGGCAACATGGGTGGCGTAGTGGACAAAATCAAAGCCGCTAAAAAACTGGGGATGAAAATTATTCTGGTCGACCGGATTGAAGAAAACTGCAGCAATAAATTCTCTTCAATTGAAGAGTTGATGAAAGGTGTGGGAAAAATTTGCCATGGTCAGTTGAATCAGTAAGCGTCAAGACAAGCAAACAATAGAAGGGTAGGCTTCATGTGGAAAAAAGTTTAGATAAATGGATCAGTGTTGTAAAAACCGGTGAAAAACCGGAGCATGAAACAATGCATCATCAGAAGCGACACCATCATCAAATTGGACATAAACATGGCGAAGGATCGGCCATTGATTTTTATGCCTATGCCTCAAAAATAAGACAGTGGAACCCGACCTTTAAAGTGGTTTTTTCCTTTACCACCCTGCTTCTTTGCATTGGGCTAAATAATCCCTTTGTGTCTCTGGCCGTAATCGCCAGCATGGCCTATTTGACGGTGTTAAAAGGCGGACTGCCGCTGGGAGCGTATATTTCGGTACTGATGATACCGATTACCTTTATTCTTCTGGGAACCATTGCCATTGGGGTTGATTTTTCAAGCCAGCCGATCGGGCAGTTTAATCTTTTTCTTGGTTTTGGCTATCTCTTTACCTCAGTTGCCAAGCTCCAGGAAATGGCCTTTCTGATTCTGAAAGTCTTTGGTGCCATTAGCGCCATGATTATGATGACCTTGTCCACACCTTCTTCAGAAATCATCGGGGTGCTCCGAAAGGCCCATGTGCCCAAGCTGATTATTGAGCTAATGAACCTGATTTATCGGTATATTTTTATTATGCTGGATGTTTTTAATAACATACGAAATTCTGCCGATTCCCGCCAGGGCTATAGTGATTTTAAGACTGCCTGCTATACCTTTGGCAGTGTCGCCAGCAATATGCTGGTGGTTTCACTTAAAAAGGCCAATGCTTATTATACCGCCATGGAAGCCAGAGGCTATGACGGCGATTTGGTTTTTCTGGAAGAAGAAAAGAAGCTTCAGGTGAGTCACCTGATAATTGGGGCTGCCTTCATGATTTTTCTGATTCTGCTTGGGATTTTTACGCACTAGAAAGGATTGATGGCATTAATTATGAGTGAACCAATACTAAAGGTCAGCGAGCTTTATTACAGTTATGGAAACGGAAACCCGGCGCTGGATGGGGTCAGTGTGAATATTTTTAAGGGCGAAAAGATTGCGGTGATCGGATCGAACGGGTCTGGTAAGTCGACCTTTTTTCTTAATGCCAATGGGGTACTTAAAGCCGATCACGGCGAAATCAGCTATCAGGGCACAATTATTAATAAAAAGAATATAAAAGATTTGCGCAAGAATATCGGGATTGTTTTTCAGGACGCCGACAATCAGATCATTGCCTCCACCGTCATGGCCGAGGTTGGTTTTGGCCCGATGAATTTAAAACTGCCTCGAGAAGAGGTAATCAGCCGGGTCGATGAGGCCCTAACCTACATGAACATCCTCGATTTTAAAGATCGTCCGCCTCATTATTTAAGTGGCGGCGAAAAAAAGCGGGTGACGATTGCTGATATTATCGCGATGAAATCAGAGGTCATTATCTTTGATGAACCAACCGCGGCCCTGGATCCCCTCAATGCCCAGATGTTAGAAGAGGTGCTACTAAAGCTCGGAGAAGAAGGCAAAACGATGCTGATCTCCACGCACGATGTGGATTTTGCCTATCGTTGGGCAGAGCGGGCGATAGTTTTTGATCAGGGAAAAATTATTGCTGATGGAACGCCATTGGAGATTTTTAAAAACGCGAGAATCCTGGAGCAGGCAAATCTGAAACGGCCAGCCATGCTCGATGTTTATGAGATGCTGGTTGAAAACAAAATGATAAAGGACGAAAGCAACTATCCAACCACTCCCCAGGCGCTTAAAGTTTTATTACAAAAAAATATTCGGTAAAGAGTCATTTAGGTAGATGGTTACGATAGCAGTAATTGCGCAATCGATTTTAAGTTAAGTTGGCTTTGTGAGAGTTCAAAATTGAGCGCTCAAGAATTTTCGCAAACCCTTATAATATATAGATAAAAACTAGAGGAGGAACTATGAACACAAGTTTAACAACAAGAGAGAAGCGATTTATTGCGGCTGCGGCTGCGATCGCCCTGGTATTTGGGTTTACCCCGGTGGCCAGTGCGATGCACATTATGGAAGGTTACCTGCCAGTCGGTTTTAGTGTGGCCTGGGGCGTGATCTGTATTCCATTTTTAATTAAGGGTTACATGTCGATAAAAAAAACACTCAAAGAAAATCCTAAAACCATCACCTTACTGGCTATGGCTGGAGCCTATGTTTTTGTGTTATCATCTTTAAAAATTCCATCCGTAACCGGCAGTTGTTCTCATATGACCGGGACCGGGCTGGGCGCGATTCTGTTTGGACCAGCGGCAGTCAGTATTTTAGGCGTCATTGTCCTATTGTTTCAAGCTATTTTGCTGGCACATGGTGGGCTGACGACTCTGGGCGCGAATACCTTTTCAATGGCGATTGCCGGCCCCTTTGTAACCTTCGGAATTTTTATACTTTGTAAAAAAATAAAAATTAATAAGCATGTCGGTGTTTTTCTGGCAGCGGCAATTGGCGATTTGTTTACCTATTGTGTTACCGCATTCCAGTTGGCGATGGCCTATCCTTCCGAAAGTGGTGGCGTTGCCGCTTCGATGGTTAAATTTTTAGCCGTCTTTGCACCGACTCAGGTTCCCTTGGCTATCATCGAAGGAATTTTAACCGTGGTTATTATAATCGGGCTGGAAACCTATGCACAACCAGAACTTAATGATCTGGGATATCTTACCGGAGGTGTAAAATAATGACAGCGACAAAAAAAACAGTCATTGGTCTTTTAGTGTTGGCAGTAATCATTGCTCTGGTCCCCCTGTTTATCTTGCAGGATGCCGAGTTTGGGGGCTCTGATGATGCGGGCAGTGGGGTTGTGTCTGAGATTACCGGAACAGAGTATGAACCCTGGTTTACCCCAATTTTTGAAACGGCGATAAACGGTGAAATACCCGGTGAAGTGGAAAGTTTGTTTTTCTGTCTTCAAACCGGAATCGGGGTCGGGATTATTGCCTTCTTAATGGGGCGATTTGTGGAGCGAAAGAAAAAAGAAGACGAGCCAAAAAAAACAGACTCAAAAAAAGCTAAGAAATAAGACGGGTTTAAAAGGACTAAGTTTAAAAATTGAATAATTAAAAACAGGTGTCGGTTGCAATCCATTGTATTGCAGGCCGATTAAAAGGGAAGAGAGGTGAAAATCCTCCGCGGTCCCGCCGCTGTAAAAGAAGAGTTCCTCCAGGAATGCCACTGTAGAAATATGGGAAGGTAGGAGGGTATGTTGACGCTTGAGCCAGAAGACCTGCCTGTTTATGCAAAACTCTGCGAGAGACAGAAAAAAGGTTTTATTTGCGTACCGTTTTACGGGCTCATTGTCTCAATTTGAGATAATGAGCCTTTTTTTATACTTGGGAAAATTACAAAATAGTCAGATCAACATTTCTGATTAAAGGACAAAGCAAAACTGTCAGAGCAATTAATATTGCGAGCTAGCAGGGGAAATTGCGAAAATATTGGTTAGCATCGATAGTATTAATTTAGAAATATAAATGGAGGTTTCATAATGAAGAAAAAAGCAACGAAAATTATGAATCAGAGGTGGTAATGGAAAGTATAAAAAACAGAAAAGCACGACAAATCAGCATCCTGGTCTTGATTCTTGGGGCCATTGTGGTGATTTCGCTATACAGCATCAGTGTGGGGTCCATCAATATCAGTATTCCGGATATTCTATCTATTTTGTCGGGAAAAGCAGTGGCAGATGATACCTATGGCCCGATTATTATGAATATTCGCCTACCCAGAACCCTGGCTACGATCATGGGGGGAGCCTGTCTGGCACTTTCCGGTTTGTTGCTGCAGATATTTTTTAAAAATCCAATCGTCGAGCCTTATATTTTAGGGGTCTCATCCGGGGCAACCTTGTTCGTGGGGCTGGTACTATTAGGTGGATTCTCATTCGGATTGAAGTCCCTGCCCCCGATGGGTTTGTTTGCCGGTGCTTTTCTGGGTGCCATGCTGGTGATGGTGGTGGTGGTTTTTGCCGCTCAAAAAGTAAAGAACATCACAACCCTTTTAATCATCGGGATGATGGCCGGGTTTATTTGCAATGCCTTTACCAGTATCCTGACCGCTTTTGCCGACAAAGAACAGCTGCATGGCTTTGTGATGTGGTCGATGGGCAGTTTTTCGGGATTCTCCTGGCCACAGGTCCAGTTTTTATATGGCATCGGTTTACCGATGATTATTCTGGCTTTTGTTTTGAGTAAACCATTAAATGCCATGCTCTTTGGTGAGAATTATGCGATTTCCATGGGGCTCAGCATGAAAAAATTCCGGGTGATTGTGATTCTGATTGCCAGTGTCTTGACGGCAACGATCACCGCCTTTGCCGGGCCAATTTCCTTTGTCGGCCTGGCCGTTCCCCATATGGTGCGAATCACTCTAGGGACGTCAGATAATCGCATTCTGATACCGGGGGTCATTTTCGCTGGGGCCTTGATGACCGGGGTTTGTGATCTTATTGCACGGATGATTCTTTCCCCCATTGAACTGCCCTTGGGGGTTATTACGGCCTTAATCGGTGCGCCGATTGTTGTTTACTTACTCGTCCATAAAACGAAAGGAAATGAGCTATGAAACCAGTAATCTTCACTGAAAATCTGAATGTTGGTTATGATAAAAAGGTAGTTGTTGAACAAGTGGATATTTGTGCCCAAAAAGGAGAACTGATCTGTTTGTTGGGTCCCAATGGGTCTGGAAAATCTACGATTTTGCGGACCTTAACGGGATTGCAACCACCGGTAAATGGGCGAGTTGAAATTAATGGAAGGGATATAGCGACCATCAAAAAAGCAGAACTGGCTAAAAAAATGGCGATCGTGCTGACTGAACAGGTCTCGTTGGGACTGTTGACTGTTTTTGAAATTGCTTCAATGGGTCGATATCCCCATACCAATTTTATGGGAAGACTATCAGCAGAAGACGAAAAGATTGTTAATGAGGCGCTTGATCTGGTTGATGCTGGATATCTGAAAAACCGCTATTATTTCGAACTTAGCGATGGTGAAAAACAAAAGGTCATGATTGCCCGGGCGTTGGTTCAGGAACCCGAGCTGATTGTTCTGGATGAACCTACCAGTCATCTGGATGTTCGGCACAAGGTGGAAGTCATCAGTATTTTAAGAAAACTCTGTCTGGAAAAAGGCATCACCGTGGTGCTATCCCTCCATGACATTGATATTGCTATTAAAGGCTGTCAGAAGATTTTACTGATTGAAAAGGGTAAGGTTAAAGCTCAGGGAACGCCAGAAGAGATTATCAAAACTGGTACAATTCAGAGTCTTTACTCAATTGAAGGGGCTAATTATAATGAGTTGTTAGGGTGCCTCGAATTTTGTTCACCGGTATTACCGGAAGTGTTTATTACCGGCGGAAATGGCACTGGAACCGGCGTTTATCGGGCCGTATCCCGAGCTGGTTTTGGCATGTGCTGCGGGGTACTGCATAGCAATGACATTGACTTGCATGTGGCAAAGGCCCTCAATTGCGATGTTGTTGAAGAAGACTCGTTTAGTCGGATTACCGAAAAACATTACGAAGATGCAGCAGCTAAAATGGCAAAAATGCACTATGTTATTGACACCGGCTTTCCGGTGGGAAAAACGAATGAGCATAATCTGGATTTAATCATTGATGCCATCAAAATGGGAAAAGTAGTTTTTAGCTTAACTGATCAAAGCGAATTAAAAGGACGGTTTGGTGATTGGGCCGAAAAAATAAAATGCTGTAAAAATCCGGCCGAGATTTTGCAGATCATCCCGCCACAAACAGGAAGTGGGTGCTGAGATGATGTTGGGGGTAACAGCTACCGGAGATCCTATTCATCGCTATCATCGGTGTCTGGTGGTGCCTTTTTCGGGACCACGAAAGGTTATCAGTACCGCCATGGAGCATGGTGGTTATCAGGAAAATCTAACGGCGATATTTAATCAGGATGTCAACCCCGGGCCGGGTCGGTTGTGCGAACACATGGAACCCGGTCAGCAGGAAAAAATGCAGTCCTTTATCCGGGAGGAGTTGGGGTTGGCTCCGGACACGGTAGCACGGATGGCTACGATTGTGTCCATGGAAAGTGCGGCCATTAAAAGCGAAACCTATGACATCCTGACCGTGACGGCTATTACCACCGCTAGTCTGGAAGTCAATGGCGGGCGGATTGGTGAGAAAGCTACCAGCTATGAAAAAAACGGCGAGTATATTAATTTAAGACCGGGAACCATTAATAGTATGGTCTTTGTCAGTGGCAATATGACACAAGGCTGTATGGCCCGAGCCATGGTGACAGCAACCGAGGCCAAAACAGCCGCTTGTCAGGAATTGATGGCCAGCAGCCTTTACTCAACCGGTATCGCCACCGGATCAGGAACGGATAACCTGATGATTATTTGCGATAGCGAGTCGACTAACCGACTGACCTATGCTGGAAAGCATGGCAAGCTGGGAGAACTGATTGGTCGGTTGGTGCGGGATACTGTCAAAGAATCCCTCAATCAGCATATGGCCTTAAACCCGGTTACCCAGCATCGGTTATTTGCGCGAATGAAACGCTATGGCGTTACCGAGGGAACCTTTTTTAAAAAATTCAATGAACTCAGTCATAAAGGTCAACGCGATTTTCCCAAATGGATCGATCGTCTCCATCGGTTGGATCAGGAGGATGAGCTGGTAACCATGACTTCCCTCTATGTTCATCTGATGGATCAGCTGGGCTGGGGGTTGTTGTCTGGATCGGAAGCTATCAATGGCGGGGTAATAATTCTTAAGCAGATTGCCAAAGATCAATCAATTAATCTTGACTTATCAACAAAACAACATGAGTCCGCTGAAGCGGTGATTCAAAAAATGGTAAATTCTTTTGTGACGACCCTTTCAGAAATGGTCATGGCAAATGAAATAAAAACAAACTCAGAAGGAGAAAAGAAGAGTAATGAAAAGACAGTTTAAACAGTTAGCGGTGATTGCGGTCACTGCGGTAATGGTAGTATCAGGGTTAGTAGGATTAACAGGGTGTCAGTCTGCTGACAAGAGCTATAAAAGCGAGGATGGCAATACCATCAAATTGCAGTATGCCAAAAATTTTAACATCGAATATCTTGATAATAATAATAAGATAGTCACCGATGGTGAAGGAAAACAAATGTTACTGCTGCAAAAAGGTCAGGAAGCTCCAGAGGAATACAAGGATCTACCATCGATTACCATTCCGATTGATCAGTCAGTTTATACCAGTACCACCCAGGTTGGCTTTTTACGAGCCTTTGATGACGAAACGCTGTTTGACAGCATTGTTGGGGTGCGTTTAAAAGCCGAAGAGTGGGATTTCGATGCGATGAAAAATCGCATGCTAGAAGGTAAAATCAAAGATATTGGCTCTAATTCTGCCACCAGCAGCAGTTATGATTATGAGGTGATCCAATCCCTGAAGCCGAAGATTGTTTTTACTATAACTGGCATGGGTAGTGAACAGCAGAAGCTGATGGAGATGCTATCCCAGAATAACATTCCTTATCTCTATGATTCATCAAGTACCGAAACCGATTATCGGGGCACCATGGAATGGCTTAAATACTACTCTGCTTTTTATAATCTGGAAAAAGAAGCCGCTGAATACTATGATGAAGCGATGGTTCGTATTGACGAAATGAAAGCCAAGGTAGAAAATGAAGAAAAACCAAAGGTTGCCTGGGCCATTGTCTCTTCTGGGAAAATTTATGTTCAGAATGCCGGATCAAAAGCGGCGCAAATGGTTCGTGATGCTGGCGGTGAATACCTTTTTGATGACATTGGGGTTGGCAAAGATGGGGTTATCGTTATAACCCCGGAAGAGTTCTACAGCCGGGTTTCAAAGGCTGATTATTATATTAACTCCGGGATGCCAAAATATGGGCCGGATATTAAATCGATCACCGATCAGGTGCCGGTAGCGGCGGATCTTCCGATTTACAGCAGTGGCAACGTATGGCAGATTACCGATAGTTTTTGGTCGACTTATCATACCATTGATGAAAAATATCTGGAGCTGGCGGCCATTTTCCACTCTGACCTCTATCCGGATGCGGAATTCAGTCATTTCAGACAAATGCCTGCCGTCGCCAAATAAGGTGAAAAAATGTTAAATTTAGTCATTATTATGACCAGTATGGAGCCTTTCCTGACTTTCAGGGAGGCTCTGGTCAATTTAGATAAACACTATCCCGGTAAGTTTAGGGTGGCGTTGTTTAATACAACGGAGCTAGAAAATAGTGAAGTCTATGCCCAATGTGTTGAGGTAACAGAAAAAGCTGATTTCATTTTTATGAACATTCATGGTTCATTATCCTTTTTCAAACCTTTTTATGCTTATTTTAATCAGTTTAAAAAGCAGAAACCTTTTTTTATTAACACTACTATAGAAGAAGAGGTCGGTGAGGTTTTTCCGGATTGCAGCATTATGCCGGAGGACTTCAAGACGATTTATAAATATTTCAAGTCGACCAGCGTAAAAAATTTTAAAAACCTGATCAAGTGGATCGGCAATCAGTTTGCCGGTGGAGAATATCCCCTTGATCCACCGGTGCTGCCAAAATGGAGTGGGATCTATGATCCAGATCGCGATAGCTCCGATGAGACCGCTTATTTAACTGAGCTTCGCAGCAATGGTCAATTTACTATTGGTATTATCATCAACGTATTGCTGGTTCAGAAGGATAATCTGGCTCATATCGATGCCCTGATTCGTGAGATTAGAAATCAGGGTGTCAATCCCCTATGTATTTATTCCGATATGCTGCCGGATCTGGATCTGGGCTGTGAAGGTATCCGCAATGTGCTGGAACGCTGTATGATTCAGGATGGTCAGGTGATTGTCGATGCCATCATCAATACCACAGCGTTTAGTCTGACGATTCTTTCCGATCCGGGGGATGGCTCAAAGCTCAAAGATACCAGCATTTTCGAATTATTCAAAGTACCGGTTTTGCAATCCATGACCACCCTGCAATCATTGGCGGAGTGGGATGAATCGGTGCGGGGTCTGGACCCCCTTTCACTTAGCTTTTGTGTGTTTCAGCCAGAGTTTGACGGTCAGGTGATTGCCTATCCTTTTGCCACCACCGAAAATGAAGACACTCCCCTTGGTTCGAAACGGGTTTCCAAACCGATTGCTGAACGGGTTAACCGGATTGTTACGCTAGCGCATAATTGGGCCAGATTACGGCATAAAGATAATGCCAAAAAGAAGGTGGCCATCATCCTTCATAATAATCCGCCCCGAAATGATAACATCGGCGGCGCCGCCGGACTGGATACGCCAGTTTCGGTTTATGAGATGATGAATGCGCTGGAGGAGAGTGGAATCTTTACCGCCTATCATTTTGAGGATGGGAAAGAAATTATTGACCGTATTACCAGTGGATTGACGAATGACGGTCGCTGGTCTTCGCCGGAAGCGATGCTTAAAAAAAGTATTGACACAGTTAAGAAAGAACAGTATCAAAAGTGGTTTGATCAGTTTATTCCCCGAATCCAGGAAAATCTGGTCAAATATTGGGACGAACCGGTAGGCGATTTTATGGCGGTGGAGAATCAGTTGCTCGTTCCCGGGATTCTCAATGGTAATGTTTTTATCGGACTGCAGCCCCCCCGAGCCTTTGAAGATAAGGCTGAAGAAATGTACCACAGCACCGATATCCCCTGTCCCCATCAGTACATTGGGGTTTACAATTGGGTTGAAAAAATTTTTGAAGCCGATGTAATTATTCATGTCGGTACCCATGGCACCATCGAATGGTTGCCCGGCAAAGAAGTGGGGCTGTCCAAAAATTGTTATAGCGATATCTGCATTGGTACCATTCCCCATCTCTATTCTTATATTATTAATGCTCCCGGTGAAGGCACCCAGGCCAAGCGACGAACCTACGCCACCCTTTTGGATTATATGGTGCCATCAATGTTTGAAGCCGGAGTTTACGATGAACTCGCTGAGATGGATGAGTTGATGAAACAGTACTATCATATTCAGAGTGCAGATCCTAAAAAGCTGCCAATTATTCAGCAGGAAATCAAGGAATTGGCCATCAGGATGAATCTGCATGACGATATTGGCATTACCGCCCAACAAATGGAAACGGATATTGATGGCTGTATCCATGAATTTCACTCCTGGGTTACCAACGTTCAGGCCTGTGATATTTATGACGGCTTTCACATTTTTGGGATGGTTCCGAAAGGTGATAAATTCAGGAACATGCTGAAAATGCTGGTCAGAAACCGTAATGGCACCATCCCCTCGCTGCGGGATGGGGTCTGTGATTTACTGGGTCTGGATCATGAAGCCTTACTGGCTGAACCGGATAAAGCGACCAGTGATGGAAAATCCTATGGGATTCTATTAGCAGAGGCCGATGAAATTGGTCGTGATATTTTTCTGGAATTGGAAAAGCAAAATTATGAACCCGAGGCTGTTGCACAAATTATCAAACTGTTTGAGTGTAGTGATAAAAACCCCACCAGACGATTGCAGGAAACTCTGGATTATGTCTGTCGCTTTGTGTTGCCACGGGTGATGCGGATTACCGACGAGCTGGATCACTTTATCAATGGAATCCATGGGAAGTTTATCCCGCCGGGACCCTCCGGGGCACCGACTCGAGGAAATGCTGGAATTCTGCCCACGGGTAGAAATTTCTATTCTGTCGATCCTGGTGCGATGCCATCCCGACCTTCCTGGGAAATCGGCCAGGTATTGGGAGATCAGCTGATGGAGCGATATCAGAAGGATGAAGGTAAATATCCGGAGAGCGTCTCGATGCTGGTCTATGCCACTGAATCGATGCGGACCTATGGGGATGATATTTCCGAAACCTTTTATCTGTTGGGTACCCGACCCGTCTGGTTGGGGAACACTGACCGGGTGATTGGGGTTGAAGCGATCCCACTGGAAGAGTTGGGACGACCCAGAATCGATGTGACACTACGGATCACCGGGCTTTTCCGGGATGCCTTTCCCAATCTGATCGAACGGGTGGAAGATGCAGTGAATCTGGTCGCTGCACTGGATGAGCCCGATGAGATGAACTATATCCGCAAGCATGTAAAAGAAGAGGTAGCTGAACTGGTTAGCCAGGGTATTTCCCTGGAACAGGCCGAACGCCAGTCATTGCTGCGGGTGTTTGGTGATCCACCGGGAGCCTATGGTGCCGGTACCAAAAATGTCGTCGAAAGTCAGAAATGGAATGACGTCACCGATCTGGGGACCGTCTACACCACCTGGGGCTGTCATGCCTATGGGAAGGATGTCCATGGTGAAAAAATGCCAGAGGTCTTTACCCGGCGTTTTAGCAAGATCAATGTGGCGGTGAAGAATGAATCGACCCGGGAAGTGGACATGCTTGACAGCGACGATTTTTATAATTATTTTGGCGGCATGGTTGCAGCGATTACGACCCATAGCGGTTCCCAGAAGCCGGCCTACGTGCCCAGCACTTCGGACACCGATCATATCGAAACCCTGAGCCTCCATGAAGAAGCCTCCCGGGTGATGCGAACCCGGGTCAACAATCCCAAATGGATTGAGGGCTTGAAAAATCACGGTTATCGGGGGGCCAAACAAATTTCGGCGATGGTGGATATTACCTTTGGCTGGGATGCCACTACTAACGTCATTGACGACTGGATGTATGATGCCATTGCCAACCGTTACGCCTTCGATAAAGAAACCACCGACTGGATGCGGGAAGTTAATCCCTGGGCTCTCCAGAATGTGGCTGAACGATTATTAGAGGCTAATCAGCGGGGAATGTGGCATGCCTCAAAGGAAAGTGTCGAAAAACTGGAAAAGCTATGCCTGGAAATGGAAGGAAGCCTGGAGTCACTTGGTTAAGAGGAGCGAAAAATGATGAAAAATACCGTATTTCCCTTTGTAGCGGTTGTTGGACAGACGGAAATAAAGAATGCTTTAATCTGGAATATCATTAATCCAAAGATCGGCGGGGTTTTGATCAGTGGTGAAAAAGGAACCGCTAAATCAACCTTGGTTCGAGGAGTCTGTCGACTGACAAAGGAAACGGCGCTGGTGGAACTGCCACTCAACACTACTGAGGACTGCCTGCTGGGAAATATCGATTTTGAGCATGCGATTAAATATGGGGAAAGAAAATTTGAACCGGGAATCTTGAAAAAGGCGGATGGTAATCTGCTATATGTCGATGAAGTCAATCTGTTAAGTGATCATCTGGTCAAATCACTGTTGGAAGCAGCCTCTTCCGGAGAAAACATTATTGAACGTGAAGGACTGTCCTATCGGCATGATGCAAAATTTATGCTGGTTGGTAGTATGAATCCGGAAGAAGGGGGATTACGCCCCCAATTTCTGGATCGCTTTGGCTTATATGTCGAGGTAGAAGGGGAAACGGATATCCGGATTCGAGCAGAAATTATTCGCAGACGGATTGAATTTGAACAAAACCCGGCCGACTACGAAAAGAAATGGCATTTAGAAATGAAAACCTTATCCAACCAGATTGAAGGCGCCTGGGATCAAATCGATGCTATTGTCGTTTCAGAAAATGCCATGAATCTGGCGGCATCGATGGTCAAGGAAGCCAATTGTGCTGGACATCGGGCCGAGCTGGTGATTATTGAAACCGCTCGGGCCATAGCCGCCCAGGATGGACGAAAGGTACTGAATATTTCAGATATCAAAGAAGCTGCTAAATATGCGCTGCCCCATCGTGTCCGGGAAGCAGACAGTGTGCCGGAGGCTACGCCGCCGACAGCGCCTGAGACGCCAGAAGAATCGGAAGAGCAGGACCAGCAGGCGCCTGATCAATCTCAATCGGAACCGGAAGTAGCGGATCATCCCGAAAACCCTTCCTCAGAAAATTCGGAATCATCGGAAGAACATCAGGAACAGCCACCGCAAGAGCAGCCAGAATCAGCAGAGCCGGAGAATGAGACGACCGATCAGAGTGATCCGGAGGATGATTTCTATCAGGGCGAAACAGAAAATCTGGATGCACCGGAATCTGTTTTTCAGATTGCCCGCTGGATTTCAGACAGTGAAAAAGCGACGATCTCCAAAGGCAGTGGAAAACGGAGCCTGATGGTAACCACGTCGCTTCAGGGACGGTATGTGCGGAACCGCTCTCCGATAAATGGTGAAATCCGGGACATAGCCTTGGACGCCACGCTTCGGACCGCTGCACCCTATCAGAAAGACCGGGAAAAGGATGGGATGGCAATTGCCATTAAAAAATCCGATATCCGGGTGAAGATTCGGGAAAAACGAACTGGAAATACGATTATTTTTGTCGTTGATGCCAGTGGTTCCATGGGGGCCAATAAACGGATGAAGGCTGTCAAGGGTGCCATTGTGGCGATGCTCAACGATGCCTATCAGAAGCGGGATAAGGTCGGGATGATTGTTTTCAAACATGATGCCGCCGAATTGGCTCTGGGTGTGACCAGAAGTGTTGAGTTAGCCGAAAAGAAACTGGTAACGCTGCCTACTGGGGGAAGAACACCTCTGGCAGCAGGGTTGAATATGGCTTACGAGGTGGTGAAGGCCGGAAAATATAAAGACGCGGATATGCTGCCGGTAATCGTCCTGATTTCGGATGGCCGGGCCACCTACAGCGACCGGGGTGATCCTTTTGAAGAAGCCATGAAAGCCGCTGGAAAGATTCGGGTCGAAAAGATAAAAACCATTGTCATCGATACCGATGAGCGTTTTGTAAAACTAAAGTTGGCTGAAAAACTAGCGAAACAAATGGATGCTGACCGCTATCAGATTGATGAGCTGAAAGCCATGAGTCTGGTCACTGCGGTTTCGCTTTCCTTATAATCAGCAAATGTCGAGTACAAGAAAAGGAATAATAAATGAATAATAAGAAAATATATCCCTTTACTGCTATCGTGGGTCAGGAAAAAATGAAACTGGCCCTGATTCTCAATGTGATTAACCCATCCTTGGGTGGGGTTTTAATCCGAGGTGAAAAAGGAACCGCTAAATCCACCGCGGTCCGGGCCCTGGCCGATCTTTTGCCGGAGCGTGATCAGGCTGAAGGCTGCAAATTCTCCTGTGACCCAGTCAATCTGGATCAAGCTTGTCAGAGCTGTCGTGAAAAGATAAAAAACCATGATAGCACGATCGTCAAAGCCAAGATGAAGGTTATTGATCTTCCGGTCAGTGCCACCGAAGACCGGGTCGTGGGAACGCTGGACATTGAACATGCTATTAAACACGGTGAAAAACGCTTTGAACCGGGGATTCTTGCCCAGGCTAACCGTAATATTCTTTACGTTGATGAGGTCAATTTGCTGGATGACCATGTGGTTGATATTCTATTGGATTCAGCGGCTATGGGAGTCAACACCATTGAACGGGAGGGAATCTCTTATACCCATCCGGCGAAATTCACCCTAGTGGGGACGATGAATCCCGAGGAAGGTGATTTACGGCCGCAATTGCTGGATCGCTTTGGCCTGGTTGTTGATGTTGTCGGTGAAGGGGAGATTAGCCAAAGAGTAGATGTTATTAAGCGACGTCTGGATTTTGAAGAAAACAATGACGCCTTTCATGAGCTGTATAAAGTCAATCAAAATGAACAGGTTGAGCGGATTCAAAATGCCGCGGTGTTTTTGCCAAATGTCCGCTTTGATGACCAGCTGCTTGAAACCATCGCCAGAATTTCCATGTCGTTGGGAGTCGATGGTCATCGGGCTGATATCGTGATGATGAAAACAGCGATGACGATCGCCGCCTATCATGGCAATGAATCGGTGACCAGCCAGGATATTAAAGAAGCGGCCATCTTTGTTCTGCCCCATCGGATGCGGAAGCGCCCCTTTGATGATTCTCAGTTTAATACCGATAGCATTGAAGAAATTGTTGATTCATTAATAGGCTGAGATGAACCAATTAAAGGGGGTAGAGAAGAGTAGAGAATGAATATTAATTCAGTGAGGGAGAATCAGAGTATGCGTATACATCGGTTACCAACAGGAGAAGCGGTTCACCGCTATCAGAAAAGTATTGTAATTTGTTTTGAAAGAAAAGTGAAGGTTTTATCAACAGCCCACCTAAATGGCGGATATTCTGAAGAACTTAAATCCGTCTTTAATTACGACGCCACCCAGGGTGCTGGCATGGCCTGTAAACTCCGGGCGGAAACCTACCAGGAGCACATGAAGATCATTACCGAAGAACTGGGCCTGGATGCCGATTATACCGCAGGCATCACGACCGCTGCATCGATGGAAAATGTGGCGATTAAAACCGTCGCCTATAAAAACTTAAGTGTGACCGTCATCGTAACCGGAGGCATTGAGGTCAATGGTGGTCGGGTCGGCGATCCCACCACCTGGTATGAGGTTAATGGGAAGCTCCATGAAATCAAAGAGGGGACGATTAATATTATCCTCTACATCGATGGCAACATGCCGCCGGAAACTTTGACCCGGGCGTTGGTCACCTGCACTGAGGCCAAAACAGCAGCGATTCAGGAGCTGCTGCTGGGGAGCATGTATTCTCGGGGATTGGCCACCGGGTCGGGAACTGATGGCACCATCTTGATCGCTAACGGGGAATCCCCGAACTATTATCAGTTTGCCGGCAAACACAGTAAACTGGGGGAATTGATCGGATTAGCGGTTAAACCAGCCGTAAAAGAAGCACTTTTTTTACAGACGGGCGCTAGCCCCGAGCAGCAATTCAGCATTTTAAGACGGATGCAGCGATTTGGTATTAAATTGGATACGATCTGGGATCAGTTTAAAACAGGGAATGACTTAGCCAAGCCGGAATTTGTTTGCCTGCTGGAAAAGCTGGATAAGGAACCAGAACTGGTGGTTCTTACCTCCCTCTACGTTCATCTTCTGGACCAATTCGATTGGGATCTGATCAACATGGAACAAACAGTTTCTGAAGCCAAGCAGATATTAAAACGGATGAATCCCCAGTTGGCAGGGTTTAATGGCACTGACTGGCAAGGTGTCACAAAAGATGGATTCATTGAAGCCATGACCCAGAAGATGACCGATTGTTTAGTTGGTTTACTGGAGGCGCAAATATGTATCGGATAACATTTATTCATTCACCGATGGATCACACCTACAATCTTAAGGAAGCTGTCAGGCTTTTTAAAAGTGAAGGATCTTCCAATAATGAAACGGTAACTAAAGATGAAACAAAAATTGCTGTCAGCTTTCTTACCAGCAACAAGCTGGATGATTCCAAAGAAGCATTTGACGCGGCCATGGCAGAACTGGAAAGAGCTGATTTTATTCTGATTTTTATTCATGCCGGACTCACTCAATTTAAGAGCTTCGCGCCGCTGATGGAGCGATTTGAAAATAAGAAACGCTTTTTTATCTGGTCCGGCTGTGATGAAGAAAACGTCATTGCTTTAAAAAAATCTGGTATTTCACCATGGGAACATGGGGAGATTCAGAAATATGCTCTGGACACCAGCACCGAAAACTGCCTTAACCTGATTAAATACCTGGGGGCCTATTATGGCTCGCTTAACATCGCATACAGCGAGCCCCGTCATTCCAGCTGGGAAGGTATTTATTGCCCAGGCCAGAAACTAAACGCAGAAGCAAGCAAAAAATCAAGTAAAGAACAAAGCATTGAAACCGCCCTTAAAGAAGCCCGGGCAAGCCAAAAACCAGTGGTCGGTATTTTAATGTACAGCAAATTGGTGCAGGAGAACAATTTAGAACACATTGATGCCCTGATTGCAGAAGTCAGAAAACAGGGAGCCCATCCGCTGGCGGTTTATTCGTCCTCAGCACCTAACCCCGCCATTGGCTGCTTAGGCTTTCAGTGGGTCGTTGATCATATTTTCACCACCGCCGGAATCGCAAATGTCGATGTGATCATTAACACCATGAGCCATTCGCAAAGTATCCTTTCAGATCCCGGGGATGGTACCAAAACGGTGGAAAAGAGCATTTATCAGGCCATCGATGTACCGGTGATTAAGGCCCTGACCACCTTCCAGAGCTATGAAAACTGGTGTGATAATTTGTGCGGAATCGATGCCATGTCTTTTCCCGGAAGTGTTTATTATCCGGAGTTTGACGGTCAGATTATGAGCTTTACGATTGCCTATTCGGTTTTTGTAAAAGATGAAATCGGCGATAAGACCATTAACCGACCGATAGCGGATCGGGTCGTCAATATCTGCGAACTGGCACTCAATTGGGCAAAGCTACGACAAAAGGAGAATGCCGACAAGAAGGTAGCGATCCTCTTTCATAATATGCCGCCTCGAAATGATATGATCGGCTGTGCCTTTGGTCTGGATTCACCCCAAAGTGTTTTTGATATGGTTAAGGCCTTGGCGGCCGATGGGATTACAACCAAATACGATTTTGATAGCGGCGATGAGATCATCCAAAAAATTATCGACGCCGTCAGCCTTGACACCCGCTTTTTATCGGCTGAACAAGCCCTTAAACGCAGTGTCGCGGTGATTGATAAGAGTGACTACCAGCCCTGGTTTAAGGCGCTGGAAAGTAAGGTCCAGGAAGAGATGATCCGGGATTGGGGCGATCCGCCCGGGGAAAACATGGTCTTTAAGGATCAGATGCCGGTGCCGGGAATTCTTAATGGCAACATTTTCATTGGGCTCCAGCCAGCCCGGGGCTATGAGGACAAAGCTGAAGAGGTTTATCACAGCACTGATATTGTACCGCCCCATCCGTATATTGCCTATTATAAATGGCTAAAAAATGGCTTTAAGGCCGATGTAGTGATTCATGTGGGAACCCATGGCACGCTCGAGTGGTTGCCGGGCAAAGAAATTGGCTTGTCGGCAGCCTGTTATCCCGATATTGCCATTTCCAACCTGCCCAATCTGTATCCTTACAGCATTACCGTCGAAGGTGAAGGCATCCAGGCCAAGCGGCGTTCTTATGCGGTTCTTCTGGATCATCTGATTCCTTCGATGGCGCAGAGTGGCAGCTATGACGAGATGGAAGAGCTGGATGACCTGATCAAACAATATTACCGGGCGGTTAGCACCGACCAGGGGAAAACTTCCTTTGTCCAGCAAAACATCCAAACCATTGTGATTGAACAAAATTACCTCACCGACCTGGATATCAGCCAGGAAGAGATGGAAGCAGAGTTTCCAGCCTTTGTAGAAAAACTCCATACCTGGGTGGAAGGCATTAAGAATACCTTAATTAAAGATGGACTCCATATTTTTGGACAGGTGCCGGAATCGGAACGGCTTTATCAGCTGGTTTGTTCCCTGCTGCGGTTATCAAATGGCAAGATCCCGTCATTAACCCAGGCAACTGCCAAAGCGATGGGGATGGATTACGAATTTTTGAAAGATAACCCCCAGCATCGGGATGCCGAAGGGGTCACTAACTTGATGAAATTTAATGAGATTGAAGCCTTAAGTCGGGAAGTAGTCAGAGATTACCTGCAAAATAAGACTGAACCAGACACCATTAGTGACCACATCAAAAGTCATTTTAAAGCTGTTAATCCGACGGATCTGGTTGATTTAAAGACGGTTTTCGAATTTATGAACAGTACCCTGATGCCAAAACTTTCCGCCACCACCGATGAAATGACCCATCTGGTTAAGGGGGTTAATGGCGAGTTTGTGCCGCCCGGGGGATCGGGAGCGCCCACCCGGGGCAGAGTCAGCATATTGCCAACCGGTCGCAATTTCTATGCCATTGATCCGGCGGCGGTGCCGACCCGGGCCGCCTGGGAGGTTGGCAAACAGCTGGGCCAAAAAATGATCGACCGCTATTTAGAAGACGAGCAGTGTTATCCGGAAACGATGGTGATTGTGGTCTATGCCGGAGAAACCATGAAAACCTCTGGTGATGATATTGCTGAAGTCTATTATCTGTTGGGGGTTAAGCCCAAGTGGCTGGAAAATTCAGACCGGGTTATTGGACTGGAAGTCATTCCCATTTCCGAACTGGGACGGCCCCGGGTGGATGTGACCCTACGTATTTCCGGACTGTTTCGGGATACCTTTCCCAATCTGATTGAATCGGTGGAGGAAGCGGTTAACCTGGTTGCCAGTTTGGATGAAAGCGATGAAGAAAACTTCATCAAACGAAATTTTCAAAATGAGGTCAGGGAGCTGATTCAAAACGGTGCCAGTATTGAAACTGCTCAGGAAGAAGCCGGGATGCGGATCTTCAGCGATCCACCGGGAACCTACGGGGCTGGGGTGACCCAATTAATTAACAGCAAGAATTGGGAAGATTTTACCGATCTGGGCAAGATCTATACTTTTTGGGGTGGCCACGCCTATGGTAAAAAGGTTCATGGTAAACGGGTTACCGAGGTTTTTGCCCGACGATTGTCGAAGGCGCAGATTACCATAAAAAACGAATCTTCCATGGAAATTGATATGTTAGAAAGCGATGATTTTTATAATTATCATGGCGGCCTGATTGCCGCGGTCCGCACCGCCTCGGGTCATAAACCCCAGTCCTATTGTGGGGATAGCAGTGATCCAGCCCGGGTTTCGCTAAACAATGTCAAAGAACAAACGGCTAAAATTATGCGCTCGCGGATTCTGAACCCCAAGTGGTTTGACGGGATGAAAGAGCATGGTTACAAGGGTGCTCAGGAGATTTCGGGAATGGTGGACTTTGTCTTTGGCTGGGATGCTACTGCAGATAGTGTTGAAGACTGGATGTATGAAAAGATTTCGGAGAATTTTCTGTTTAACAATGAGCGCCGGGAGTGGATCAAGAGCGTTAATCCCTGGGCCATTCAGAATATGACCGAGCGCCTGTTCGAGGCCGCCCAGCGAGGGATGTGGGAGGCGAAAGCAGAAAGTCTCGAAAAACTCCGGGAAATTTATATGGACATTGAGGGGGATCTGGAAAACTATAGCGAATAAGACTGCAGGGTAACAAAAAATGTCGGTTTGGAATTGCGAAAGTGCCGTGAATGTTGCGGATAGTTTCGCAATTATTGGAGAATTAAAAGGTTTAAGAGGAAGGGAAACAAATGCTTGAAATAATTGATTTGACAAAAAAATATAAAAGTCTAACAGCGGTTGATGCGCTTAATCTCACCATTGCGGATGGGGAGTTCTTTGGCCTGTTGGGCCCCAATGGCGCTGGAAAAACAACAACCGTGAGAATGATCAGTACCCTGACACCAAAAACAAGTGGAGATATTGTCATTGGTGGAGAAAGTATTGATCGGAACCTGATTTCGATCAAAGCAAAGATTGGAGTTGTCCCGCAGCAGAATAATCTGGAAAATGAAATGTCGGCCTGGGAGAATCTGGAAGTGCACGGGATGCTGTATAAGATGCCAAAAGAAAAACGACGACAAAAAATTGTTGAAATGCTTGCGTTTACGGAACTCACAGAACGAAAAGATGATCTCACCAAGAATTTTTCCGGCGGGATGAAGCGCAAGCTGATGATCGCCAGAGCCCTGCTTCACGAGCCGGAGCTCTTGCTTTTAGATGAACCAACGGTGGGGCTAGATGCCGCCGCCCGTCGGAAAATGTGGGATTTGTTAAAACGGCTGAAATCCAAGGGCTTAACGGTGCTGCTAACCACCCACTATATCGAAGAGGCGGAGATCCTCTGTGATCGGGTTGGACTGATTGATAAGGGAAAACTGCTGAGACTGGACACTCCGGTTAATCTAATCGAAGAGGTTGGCAAGGTAACGGTGGAATATTTTGCTGACGGAGAAACCCATGAAGAGTTCTTTCCGACAAGAGAAAAAGCCAACGAATATGCCGGTTCGCTAGAAGGTGATATCCGGATCCGTCCCTCAAACCTTGAGGATGTCTTCTTAAAATTCACAAACAGAAGGGTGGAATTATAATGAGTGGATTATACGGTATTCTCTGGCAGGAATTTGCTGTTTTCAAGCGAAAATTTGTAGCTACCAGCATCAGTTTTCTCATTTCACCGATACTTTATCTGGTCGCTTTTGGCTGGGGACTAGGCAGTGGGGTTGAGATCGGTGGGGTTTCTTATATGGCCTATATTATCCCGGGGATTATTGGGATGAGCACGATGATGACCAGTTTTAACAACACCGCCAATACCATTAATATTTCTAGAATTTTCTACAAGACCTTTGAAGATTATATGATCTCACCGATAAATATGACCGTCTATGCATTGGGAAAAATCATCGCAGGGGCATTCTATGGTATTTATTCGGCTACCCTGATTATTATCATGGTATCGATTTTCACCAATGATCTAGTGATTACACCTTATTTTATTTTGATTGCCCTATTAAACTGTTTTGTTTTTTCCGCGCTGGGCTTTTTAATCGGACTGCTGGTTAATTCCCATTCAGATATGGCCAAATTTACCAGCTTTGTGATTACACCGATGTCGTTTTTATGTGGAACCTTTTTTTCCATTGACAAGATGCCAGAAGTATTAAAATGGATTATTTACCTGCTGCCCTTAACCCATACCAATATTGCCTTACGGACGACCGGAGAATCATCTCAGCAAATGGCGCTCCATGCCGGAATTCTGGTCGCCTATCTGGTGGTCCTGTTTGTTCTGGGGGCACGACATTGCAAAACCGTTGAGTAATACAGTAGAGTAAGCTGAGCTTATTGAGATAAATTAAAATTATGAATTAAAATTAAAACAAAAGAGGATACAACGTGAAAAATAAAACTATTATCTATCCATTTACCGGAATTGTGGGTCAGGAAATATAATGTACACGCTTGTCAAGACACGAAATTAGAAATTTTTAGATAAATCTCCTTTCGCGTTTTGATTAGGCAG
>NZ_JAXQGA010000024.1:0-51680 GCF_034438075.1 Acetobacterium sp. K1/6
CGTAGCGCAGCGGAGACGGAGTTGCACGGAATCATTAGACGGCAGTAAGGTTTAATCACCGCTCTTTTTATATTTTTAGGAAGGAGCCATCTGGCGACTGAGGCGCAGCGTAGCCGAAGTGCCGCATGAGCGAGTAAAACGGCAGTAAAGTGAAGCGTTGATTCAAGTTCACTTAAAAATCAATATTCATCGCTATTTTTTTATGGGCCAAAGCCCCAAACGCAGGCGTAGCGAGAGCTGTGACGCAGTTGTGAAGGTTAAACAGAAGTTAGTTCTAAAAGCTCTTCTAATAGCCATATTCTTAAAAATTAGCTCATAAGATGATACTTTCATGCTATAATAAATGCATAAAAACTGATATAACTTCAGTTGATTTTGCAAATAGGAGCCGATTATGAAAAAAAACTTACCCTTACTAATTCCCGTGTTGCCGTATCTGATCATGACCTCTTTGATCTTTTTTATATTACCCACGATGGATGCAAATTCAAAATTTTTCACATCCATTATGCTGCTGATTATTCCCACTTATTGTTTCATTTCTGCTTTTATATATGGACTGAAAAACGGAAATGTCTGGCTTTATCCAATTTTTATGGGTTTTATTTTTTTCCCACCAATATTTTTGATTGTTGAGATAAGAGCGTTGATATACGGGGGTATTTATGGGGCAGTTGCGTTATTGGGTATGTATCTAGGCAGCTTACTAAAAAAAAGAAAAACGAATGACGCGAATAAGGAATAAATGCTTATCTTTTAAACCGCAAATCGACGAAATCGGATGTTCAAGTATGAAGGAAGGATTGAGTGTAATTGCAGAAGACTAAACAAAAAATAGGATCAGCAAAAGCGGTTGTGATTATCCCGGAAATTTATGGAATTAACCAATACATAAAAGACTGGGCAGAATTTTTTATTGGTCACGGTTATGATAGCTTTTGTATGAATCTGAGCAGGCGAGACCATGTTTATAGATACTCCGAAAGTAATGAAGCATATCGTGATTTTAAGGTGGAAGTGGGCTTTGATCGATACGAAGAGATAGCGCTTAGTATTGAGGAGCTAAAAAATAGTTATAAAAAAATCATTGTATTTGGATCAAGTGTCGGAGCGACCATTGCCTGGCGGTTAGCAGAGAACCATAACTGCGATGGGATAATCGGCTATTATGGATCGCGAATCCGGGACTATCCGGAGGTCAACCCGGTTTGTCCCTGTCTACTGGTATTTCCGGAACAGGAAGAATCCTTTGATATTCAGTCGATTGTTTCAAAGCTTGACCAGAAAGAAAAAGTTGAACTATTCGTTTTTCCAGGTAAACATGGCTTTGCTGATCCTTATGGATATGATTTTAACGAGCAGTCAGGCAAAAAAGCGTTAGATATGGTAAAATTCTTTTTAAAAGAAATTGAACAATCAGAAAAGATTTGAGAAAAGAGGATAAGATGACCAATATTGAAAACTTAAAAGGATTGGTAGCAGAATCAGGAAATATTGTTTTCTTTGGCGGGGCCGGTGTTTCCACTGAAAGTGGCATTCCGGATTTCAGGAGTGTCGATGGGTTGTACAGCCAGAGCTACAAATATCCACCAGAAACAATTCTTTCGCATGAATTTTTTATGAATAATACCGAAGAATTCTATCATTTTTATCGTAATAAAATACTGCATCTGGAAGCAAAGCCAAACTTTGCCCATATAAAGTTGGCAGAGCTGGAAACCGAGGATAAACTGAAGGCGGTAATTACTCAGAATATTGATGGACTTCATCAATTGGCGGGGAGTAAAAAGGTGCTGGAACTGCATGGATCGATTTATCGTAATTACTGTATGCACTGTCATCAGTTTTATCCGGTTCAAACAATTAAGGAAAGTCAGGGAGTGCCGGAATGCGGCTGTGGCGGGACGATCAAGCCAGATGTAGTATTGTATGGTGAGGGGCTGAACAGCGATGTCATAAACCAGTCAGTTGGGGCCATCACAAAAGCAGAGGTTCTGATAATTGGGGGAACCTCTCTGGGTGTTTACCCGGCGGCAGGACTGATCGATTATTATCGTGGCAGGAATCTGGTATTGGTAAATAAATCCTCAACGCCGATGGATTCCCGGGCAAATCTTATTATTAAGGGAAGTATCGGGGAAATATTTAAACAACTGAAATGGAGCAAAAAATAAAGAGCCGCTATGGATAGTCAAACAGAACTGAGATACAGACAAAGCAATCGCTTATTAAGATTACTTTTGGACAACCATACTGTGGAAGAGGTAGTGGAAACCATTAGTTATTTGGCGGAAAAACCAGTTATATTTATTGACATTAACTTCTCGATTCGTGGAATGAGTCGAACTTCTGAGATCACAGATCGCTCGTGGCAGTTTGCCATTTCTAAAGGATTCTGTAGCCACGAATTCATTTTTGAACTCGTTAATATTGAAGAGGTCAAGCGCTTTCCCAAGGAACGAACGCCCTATGTGGTCGGGCTGGAAAGTGAGACAAAGGCTTTGGTATCGCCTGTGATCATTCGGGGGAAATACGCCGGTGCGATGGTGATGTTTTTTAAAAAAACTGAAGTGACGAATGGATATTTAGAGTTATTGCTGCTGGCGAATGAAGTATTGACAGAAATTATTATAAAGATTCCCATGTATAAGTATATCCGCGGCAATATGAATGAGGGGATTCTAAAGGATCTGATTGAAGGTAGAGACAAGGAAAATGAAGATTTCAAAGCCTGGGTCCTGGAGTCAGAGCTTAATACCAGTAATAATCTGTGTGTCCTGGTTTCTGAACAAGATGATGCCAATCTTAATCAGGAGGTCTTTAAAGACTCACTACGAGATGATTTGTATCACGTCGTTCCTAAATCCCATACAATTTTTTACGGTAATCAGATGGTTGTTTTATGTACGGATCTGGAAACAGAAAAAACGGATAAGGGGATCAGTCGGTTAAAAATATTTATGGAAAAACATGGATTGCGAATTGGCATCAGCGAATTTTTTCAGGGGATTGAGAATTTTCAATGCCATTATTTTCATGCGAAGGCAGCCATTCGCATTGGCTTAACAATTCATGAGAAAGAGCGCCTTTTTAATTATGATGATTATAAGTTTTTTCATCTGCTTGAGAAGGTAACCGGTGAGGCTGGAAATAATCTCAGGGATTTTGTTCAAACTGGTTTGTTGAAACTTGAGAAATATGACCGACGACATCAATCTGAGTTGTTCTATACGTTAAACACACTTATCGATTATGGATGCAATTATAAAGAAACCTGTGAAGCCCTCCATATTCACCGAAATACCCTCAGTTATCGCATCGATCGAATCAAATCGCTTACTCAGCTGGAGTTAACGGCACCGAAGGTGCAGTTTGACTTAGCGTACTCGTTTCGAATTTTAGAGTTTTTAAAACATCAGTAGCTTTTCGCATCAGGGTTGGGCTTAGTAAATAATCACAGAGAGAAATTTTTGTAAATACTGTGCACCACGCACAGATTAATAGCATCATTTTGTTAATCAATGCGGATGCTTTTTTCTGACCCATCGTTTATTCTAACTAAGAGGGATTGTGACCCCTTACTGGGATGATGTAAAGTCCATACTAGACCCCTTAATCTAAGAGAGCTCCGGCTCTTTTTTTGTTTTTTTGAAAAAAATAATAAATGTGTAGAATCATAAGTGATGGTGTACACGGTTTTGATAGCAACCCTTGTAAATGGTGCACAACGGAGGACAGATATTTGGGTGATGATGACCATAGTAAAAATTTGACCTTCTTGTTAAACTGAGCATGTAAACATTATCAGAACCACTCGATGGCGTTTTTATGTTTACAACAATCAAATTTTATTTAAAAGGAGAAAAAGAGATGGATTTTACATTATTAATTGCTGCTTTTGGCGGCGGGTTATTTGCAGCCGCCATCGGTGGTGTGCCATCATTTATTTTTACTGGGTTAACAGTCATTGCCGCAATTCTTGCCGGAGATTTTGGAGCCCCAGCCATTGGGATCGTCAGCTTTGGATCATGGTTCTCACCATGTGTTGCGTTTGCTGGTGCGGTTGCCGCTTCTGCTTATGCTAAAAAAATTGGAAAGTTGGAAGTTGGCGGGGATATTATCACCCCACTAGCAGGATTAAAAGACGCATCCGTATTACTGGTCGGCGGAATTTTTGGTATTATTGGTTACTTATTAAACTTTGTTATCGGCACAGTAATTGGCGCAAATGTACTTGGTTCCGCAGCATGGACCGACACAGTTGCTTTAAGTGTTGTCATTTCTGCCATTCTAGTACGTTTGATTTTTACCGACTCCGGTTTAACAGGTAAAACTCCCGCTGGTGTAACACGACATTATCTGCCTCAAGGCTCTGATTTGATGTTCACCATCGTTCTGGGTGCAGGTTTTGGTATTCTGGTTGGTGGTATTGCGGCGGCTTTCGGCAGCATGGCTTTAGCCGGGTCAGGTGAAGCTGGATATCTATTCTCACAGATGGGTAGCTTTGCCTTTGGTATCGCCGCCTTTGGACTGATCTTTGCCTGCATGGGACTGCCTTTCTATGGCTGTCATCATATCGTATTGCCAGCTGCTTCAACAGCGATTGTTGTCTTCTCAGGAACATTAAGCCCAGTGGCCGCCATTATAGCTGCCGCCATCACGGGTATCCTGGCAGCGATAATCGGAGAGTTTGCGGGCTTAGCCTTTAACAGTTACGCAGACAGCCACATCGACCCCCCGGCCTGTACAATTTGGGTTTTACAATTGCTTAATTTTTCAGTACTACCTTTAATTTTACCTTCTATTATGTAATTCAATCATCGAGTGGTGGGGACTTTTGCTTTGGCAAAAGTCCTTTTTCTATTTAATGATAATTACTTCAATGATAAATTTCGCTGTAAATTGACTACAAAATCCTGGATATTGGTGATGATCGACCGGGAGCTGAGGCTGCCCCGGTCCTTTAGTTTATTGACCACAAATTCGGAGATGTCGACGGTATAAAAATAAACCGGCCGAATCAGACCATCAACCACCTGGTAGGAAGGGGTCATGTTGCCGGTGGCAATGGTGTGGAGCTGAGTTGCCAGACAGATGATCGTAGTGGCTTTTTTGGTGTGCACCCGCAGAGCATCCTGGGCGCTGTAAACATCAGCATAGACGCCAGGTAAAGGCCCATCGTCGCGAATTGAACCGGCTAAAACCATGGGGATGTCATTTTTAATACAGGAATTGACAATACCATCTTCGATTTTATATTTTTCAATTAAATTTTCCAGGGAACCGCAGCCCCGAGCCCGATTGATGGTTTCGATATGGTGATAGTGACCCAGTGATTTATTTTCTTTGGAATAGATGTCCTGACCCAAGGCGGTGTTAAAAAAGTGGGACTCCAAGTCGTGGGTGGCCAGGGCATTTCCGGCAAAGAGGGCATCCACATAGCCCATTTCCACCAGATGGGTCATGGCATTTCGGGAGTCCTGGTCAAAGGTTACCGCCGGGCCGAGAACCCATAGAATATAGCCGTTATCCCGTTCGAATTCCAAGAGTTGATAGAGTCGGTCGTAGTCCCGGGAGTAGGCGGTTTCCCGGGAATTAGAGGTACGAAACGAAAAATTATCACCATCTGGATGTTTTTTACTGAAGGCAAAATGATCGACATAAACACCGTTTCCGCCATCTTCATGACGTCCGACGACAACGGCATCGCCTTTCTTGACATTTCTGAATTCGATGGCATGGGGTCGATCATTGGCAATGACAACCACACAGTCCATCCGACTTTCAGCCATCAGCTGCCAGGTATCATGGATTTTAAAATACTCGGGAAAGATGGTCGTGGCATAAAAGTTCTCCGGAACCACACCATCCATAGGAGCAGGCATCGTTCGAACACTGGGGGCTTTGACAAAAAAGGTTTCGGTAAAATCAGGAGCTGTATAAACGGGCAAAGTAAACATATGAGTACCTCGATATAAGATTTTATAGTAAATTATTTTATTTATTATACCATATCAAAGTTATCGATGGCACCGCAAGTGGTAATGGCTGAGTGAATAAAAAAACACCACCATGATTAATCGTTCCGGATTAATCATGGTGGTGTTTTTAAAACTCAGTTAAGCTTTTCAGGTAATTCGAAATGGGGTTTTTCGAAATCGAAAAGTATTGTCGCGTCGGGTTCGTTAAGCAGGAAGGCTTCCATTTCATCACGTTCCATTGGCGGAAGTTCTTTTAAAATCAAACGGATACTCGCACCGGTGGTTTGATTAAAAACAGAAAAAGCCTGTTTTCCACCTTTTATAAAGAACAGATTACCTTTTTCTCCAGTACACTCCAGCACCACCCGGATACCGTCAACACTGCAGGATTCATTTTCAGCGACACAAACAATTTTATCATCCCCAGTCATATCAAGGGAAAGGGCTTTGATGGCCTCCAAGGAAGCCCGGACACCAATGGCCAGGCCGGGACAGTGATGTCCGTGAAAGGTTACACATTTTTCCCATAATTCGACATTCATTTATTAGCTCCTTTCGATAAAACAGGAGACCCACAGTTGTGGGTCCCCCAAGTTGCCAGTCCGATTGCGCTAGTTTTTAAAGCTGTGAATAGGGGCGGGGATCTGTCCGCCACGATTTACAAAAACTGAGCAATCGTTTTTATTCACCGGCATAATTGGTGCCCGACCCAGTAGTCCACCAAATTCGGCGGTATCGCCAACGTCTTTTCCATAAACGGGGATAATGCGAACACCGGTGGTTTTATTGTTGATGACGCCAATAGCGGCTTCATCCGCTAAGATCCCAGAAATGGTGGAAGCTGGGGTATCGCCAGGGATGGCGACCATATCGATACCAACCGAGCAAACACTGGTCATGGCTTCCAGTTTGTCAAAGGTCAGGGCGCCACATTCCACGGCTTCAATCATTCCTTCATCTTCACTGACCGGGATAAAGGCACCGCTAAAGCCACCCACCGAGGTGGAGGCCATAATACCGCCTTTTTTAACGGCATCATTGAGCATCGCAAGGGCTGCTGTGGTACCATGGGTGCCACAGTGTTCCAGACCCATTTCCTCAAGGATGCGGGCAACACTGTCACCAATTTCCGGGGTTGGTGCCAGGGACAGATCTAAAATGCCAAAGGGGACATTGAGGCGTTCAGCTACCGTTGTGCCAACCAGATGACCGGCCCGGGTAATTTTAAAGGCGGTTTTTTTGATGATTTCGGCCATTTCCCCAAAGGAAGCGTTCTGGGCTTTTTCCAGAGCCCGTTTGACAACACCAGGCCCGCTGACCCCGACATTGAGGACGGATTCGGCTTCACCAACGCCGTGGAAGGCGCCTGCCATAAAGGGATTGTCTTCAACCGCGTTGGCAAAGGCGACAAACTTGGCACAGCCGATGGAATCCGCCTCCCGAGTCAGGTAGGCGGTTTCTTTAATCACTTCTCCCAGCCGTTTAACAGCGTCCATGTTAATACCGGCTTTCGAGGAACCAAGATTAACGGATGAACACACGCAATTGGTTGTTGCCAGGGCTTCTGGTATGGAGTCGATGAGAATCCGATCGCCTTTTGTAAACCCTTTGGGGACAAGGGCGGAAAAACCGCCGATAAAGTTAATGCCGACCGTTGCGGCGGCGGCATCAAGAATTTTTGCATATTCCACATAGTTTTTGTCATCACTGCTACCGGCGATGAGTGAAATCGGTGTTACCGAGATCCGCTTATTGACAATCGGGATGCCCAGTTCATTTTCAATGCGTTCCCCTTCTTTGACTAAATTTTCAGCCAAACGGGTGATTTTTTCATAGATTTTCTGGCGACTTTTTAATCCGGAGGAATCAATGCAGTCCAGCAATGAAATTCCCATGGTGATGGTCCGGATATCCAGCCGTTCTTTTTCAATCATTCTAACCGTCTCGAGGACGTCTTTAAACATTGCCATAATCGTGGCCGCCTAAATCGTGTGCATAGCATTGAAAAGATCTTCATGCTGAATACGGATGGACATGCCGATGGTTTGTCCGACTTCTTCAAGAGCGGCCTTCAGGACATTAAACTCAACAGACATGTTTGTCATGTCCACCAACATGATCATGGTGAAAAAATCATGCATAACGGTCTGGCTGATATCTTCAATATTGACATCATTTTCAGCCAAAATTTTAGATACATTATAAATTATTCCGGTGCGGTCATTTCCAATAACCGTAACTACTGCTCTCATTCTAAATTACTCCTTAATTTTCATTATTTTATTAGTTTAAACCAAAATGCGTACAATCACAAGTTATAATGTTGATTTTAGGAGGAAAGACGTTTTGTGAATTTATTTTTAAGTTTTTTGATATAAAATTAATACAATTGATGGGAAATTTTAACAAAATAAAACTTTGTTTTTTGCTTAATAGCCGGTTTCGTAACTTGTGAAGGGTGGTGGAGTGTGGTATAATGTGGAAGAAAATGGAAGAACAAAGTATGAAGGAGGTAGATCTGGATGTTTTTTGGAGAGTATGAACATAATATCGACGACAAGGGACGATTGATCATTCCTTCAAAATTCAGAGAATCTCTGGGTGGACAATTTGTCTTAACAAAAGGACTGGATTGTTGCCTGTTTGTTTTTTCCATGGAAGAGTGGGAGAATTTTGAAAGTAAACTAAAATCTCTACCGGTATCGGATAAGGATGCGCGAGCGTTTACCCGATTTTTCTTCGCCGGTGCCGCCGATTGCGAGCTGGATCGACAGGGCCGGGCGAGTGTTCCACTTTCGCTCCGCAAATATGCAAAAATAACAAAAGAGGTGACCATTATCGGGGTTTCAAATCGATTAGAAATTTGGGACAGTCAATTATGGGAAAACTATAACGACAATGAAGATTTAAATTATGAGGACATTGCCAATAATATGGCAATGCTGGGAATATAAATGAAGCCACAAACATTTTCACATACCACCGTATTACTACGGGAATCCATTGACGGTCTGGACATCAAACCAAATGGTATCTACGTGGATTGCACCCTGGGTGGGGGTGGGCATTCCCAATGGATTTGTGAATCATTGGATGAAAGCGGCATTTTGGTTGGCATCGATCAGGATGATTACGCTTTAGAGTATGCCCAAAATCGTCTGGCGGGTTTTACCTGTCAGCGTCATTTTGTAAAAAGTAATTTTGCCAGTTTAGCCAAGGTTCTAAAGGGCCTCCATCTCTTTGGAATCGACGGTATTCTATATGACCTCGGGGTTTCGTCATTTCAACTGGATGACGATACCCGAGGCTTTTCTTATCATAACGATGGTCCGCTGGATATGCGAATGAACCAGTCAGCAGAGTTAACCGCCGAAATGGTGGTCAACGACTATGCCCCCGGGGAACTAAAAAAAATACTTTTTCTTTATGGAGAAGAAAAGTTTGCCAGTCAAATCGTCAAATCAATCGTTCGTGCCAGAACGCTTGCGCGAATTACGACCACTTTAGAGTTAAGTGAAATAATCAAGAAGGCGTATCCTCCCAAGGAACGTTTTAAAGAGAAACATCCCTCAAGAAAAACATTTCAAGCCATTCGACTGGAAGTCAATGGGGAATTAAAAATATTAGAAGATGCTTTAACCCAGGGTCTTGAAGCCTTGAAGCCAGGCGGAAGAATGTGTGTCATTACCTTTCATTCGCTGGAAGATCGGGTTGTTAAGCATCTCTTTAAAGAGAAAGCCAATCCCTGCACTTGCCCGCCGGATTTTCCCCAATGTGTTTGTGGGAAATTACCGGAAGTAAAGCTTATTTCAAGAAAACCGATTGTTTCAGGTGTTGATGAACTTGAAGAAAATCGGCGTTCGCGAAGTGCGAAACTACGGATTGTAGAAAAGCTGGGAACAGAAAGTTAAAAAAAGGAGCGTTCCATGGCGACCACAAAAAAAAGAGTAAAAATGCCCAAACAAAAAGAAAAGCGCATGACAACAAGTTCCTATGTTATGATTATAGGGTTGATTGCGTTTGCGGCAATGGTTGGGATCTTATTTCAGCACGCTGTGATCACCGAAAAAAATACGCAGATCAGAGACCTTCAGAAAACCCTGGAAGACGCCGTACAGGTTAACGACAGTAAAGAAGGTCAATTAGTAACAAATATGAATCTTCAATCGATTGAGGCTCAAGCCAGAGGTTATGGGATGACCGAACCGGTCCAGGAACAATATCGACGCGAACTGGTGACGGAGAAAAAAGAAGAGTCACTGATGACGGATTCACAAATTGTGAGAAGTTGGTTTGAGAATTTGTTTTAGGTTAGGGTTTATTTAAGCTAGATCAGGTAAGCTTAATTGAATAAAAATTTGGAGAAAAAATGTGAATATAAAAAAGAAGGCACAACGAGAGATTGGACCGATCGGCAAACAAAATCGCATCATGATTGCCATGGTTGTACTTTCATTGTGCTTAATTGTTGTTATTGGGAGATTATTTTCCCTGCAAATTGTAAATTCAACCGGGAAGTATGAGCGCCAGGTCGATCAACTTGTTGAAGAGGTGGCCATTAAAGCATCACGAGGTGATATCTACGATCGGAACAAAAATGTTCTGGCTAAAGATTCCTCAGCGACAGCGGTTAATGTGATCCCCTATGAGGTCGAAGACCCCGATCGCCTGGCCCAAACATTAAGTAGCAAGCTGGGTTTAAAAGTTGAAGATATTATGAAAAAGATCATCGTTCTGGAAAATGATATTGTTGAAGTAAAAACCGGTATCAGTCAGGGCGCTGCGGTTATTGTACTGAGTCATAATTTTGATGGTGTCAGTATTGAGGACGGAACCCTTTATTTTAAACCGATTAGCATTAAAGATCCGGCTGCGGTGGCTGCGGCCATTTCCAAAGATTTGGATTATAATTATGAGTCCCTTTACGATCGTGCGACCCGTAAAGAAAACCAGCCGGTGCTAATTTTGGGGAAAGTCGATAATGCCCTGGCTCTGGAAATTAAGCAATCGGAAGCAATCAAAGACGAAGACGGCAACATAGAAAGTTATAATGGCATCGAATTGCTGGATGATTATCGGCGTTATTATACCAATGGAAATTTTGCTTCCTATATTCTGGGGTTTACCGGGCGGGACTACAGTGGTCTCTATGGGGTGGAATCCACCTATGAAGACGTCTTAAGCGGCGAGGATGGGGTTGTTTACTTCCAAAAAGATGCCAACGGAAACCAGATTCCTTCGCAAACAAAAATATTAAAAGAACCTGTTCAGGGAGAAGATATTGTTTTAACGATTGATAGCAATATTCAATTGATGGCCGAAAAAGCGGTTGAGGAAGCAGCGACAACCTGGAAAACAAAAAGTGTAACTGCGATTGTGATGGAAACCAAAACTGGCGAAGTAGTGGCAATGGCGACCACGCCGGATTACAATCTTAATGATCCTTTTACTCTGGATGCTAACTTCGTCGCGACACATGCAGAAGATCTGGTTGGTAAAACAGAACAAGAACAACTGGCAGAGATGTATAAGAATCAGGCCGTTAGTTTTATTTATGAACCGGGTTCCACCTTTAAAGCACTAACTGGCGCAGCGGCCCTGGAAGAAGGGGTAGTAACGCCAGATACAATTGTGTATTGTGATGGGTCCATCCAGATCGGTGATGCGGTGATTAATTGCGCCACCGGACCACATGGCAGCATTACGGTTTCGGATGCCATCGCCCATTCCTGTAATCCGGGGTTGGTTCAGATTATTGAAACATTGAATCCGGATGTTTTCTATCAGTATGTGTATAATTTTGGCTTAGGAGAAACCACCGGGATTGAGCTAGATGGCGAAGAAGCTGGAATTATTAATCGACTATCTACCGCCAATGGCGGGATCAATGAAGTAGATTATGCGACCTTTTCATTTGGACAGGGGTTGGCAGTCACGCCCATTCAAATCGTCAGTGCGCTAAATAGTGTCGTCAATGATGGCTACTATGTTAAACCGACGATTATCTCCAGCGAAACCACGGGGAAAGCGATTGAATCCCAAAAACAGATTATTTCGAAAGAAACATCGGCAGCAACCCGAGAAATCATGCGTAAGGTAGTTGGCTATGATTCCGATATGACCAATCTTTCTGAAGGATACAGCATTGGCGGAAAAACAGGGACGGCCGAGAAGTTTATCAATGGTGAATATTCCAGTTCCAAATATGTGACCTCCTTTTACTGCTTTGCCCCAGTGGAAGACCCCAAATATTCGGTTTACGTCGTGTTGGATGAACCGGCAGCAGGTGCTTATGGGAGTACCAGTGCGGCACCTACCGCCATTAGTTTAATAAAACAAGCTTTGAATTATAACACTGCTGATACCACCCTTGGTGGTGCTGTAACGGAAGAAATTCAAAAGGGAACCATCACTGTTCCTGATCTGGTAGGTCAGAACATTGATTTTGCAGCCAGCATTCTCAATGAGAAGGGGATAAAATATGTTGTTGATCCAGCCACCAGTGGGACCACGGTTGTAAATCAAAGCCTTCCCACCAATTCGGTTTATGATCCAAATTCGGAATTGATCCTTGCTTTAGGAGAAACCGATAGTCAGGCGGTTGGAACGGTTATTGTGCCGGATCTAAAGGGACTATCGATTCAGAGTGCCAATGAAATTCTGACGGGATTGGGACTCAATCTTAAAATCACAGGGAATGGTTTTGCTTCAAGTCAAACGCCGGCAGCCACAACGGTTGTGGAGAGGGGCAGTGACGTTAACGTAACATTTGCCCCATAAAAAATTAAAAGAAAAGCAAGGGGAGGAATCCTTGCTTTTCTTTATGTTTAAAGTTTGATATAATGTCATGGTCTTTTTGGACAGTGGACGAGGCTGAAAATTAAATATAGAATTGATTATGATTGACCGAAAATAAAGAAGAAAGTTCAGGTAAGATAAATGGAAAGTATCAGTATTGATGAAATACTTCACATTACCCAGGGGGAATTGCTCCAGGGAAATCGCTTAATGGCAATTGCAAATGTTGCGATTGATAGTCGAAAAACAACAGGTAATGACTTATATGTGCCCATTATCGGGGAAACGAATAATGGCCACAATTACATCAGTCAGGCCTTTTTAAATGGCAGTAGAGCTTGTCTGACCGAGGAAAGAAATCACTCCTTTCCGGCGGAGATGACGGTCATCCAGGTGGCTTCAACATTAGCGGCGATGAAAGCGTTGGCCGGTTTTAATCGTCATCGTTACAGCATTCCGGTGATTGCCATTACTGGCAGCAGCGGAAAAACCACCACCAAGGACCTGGTGGCATCCGTTCTGTCACAACGGTATCATACCTTAAAAACCGAGGGTAACTTTAATAATGAATACGGGATTCCCCAGACCTTATTTAATTTAGAAGCAGACCATCAAATGGCCGTCATCGAAATGGGAATGGACCATCTTGGGGATATTTCAAAATCAATCGCACTGGTTGATCCCGATATCAGTGTAATCACCAATGTCGGACTTAGTCATATTGAACGCCTGAAAAGCCAGGAGAATATTTATCGGGCCAAAAAAGAAATTTTGCAGCGTTTAACAAGCGATGGCATTGCCTATGTTAATGGTGATGATGCGTTTTTAAAAAAAATAAATAATGAAAAGAATCACTACCAGGTTAAAACCTTTGGCTTGGATGGGGAGCATTCTGTAACAGCCTTTAATTATAGTACAAGTCAAGCGGGTCTTGAAATGCAGGTAAAATGGGAACATCGAAACGAAGTTTTCACGTTTAATTATCCCGGGGAACATAATATCTATAATTGTCTGGTGGCTATTGGCTTAGGGTATTTCTATGACTTGACTCAATCGGAGATTCAACAAGGGCTTAATGCTTTTGTGCCCAGCGGCAATCGGATGGATATTTTCACGATTGGCGAAATCAAGGTGATTAATGACTCATATAATGCTAATCCTGATGCGATGCGGGCTTCCCTGGATGTATTGGATACCCTGGGCCGTGACAACAAGCGAAAAATTGCAATTCTCGGCGATATGTTAGAAATGGGCGACTTCGGGCCAGCCGCACACCTTGAAGTTGGCAACTACGCAAAGGGTAAAGCGGATATTCTAATCGGTGTTGGTCCATTGGGGCAGTTAATTTGTCAGGGTTATGACAATGCCGGACCGGTCTACCAGGTTCCTGATGCACGCTCGGCCGGTGCCTGTTTAAAAGAGATTGTCCGGCCCGAAGATATCATTCTGATTAAAGCATCCCGGGGCATGGGTTTGGAACGGGTGATTGATTTTATTAAGGAAGGTGGCTGCTAATGGAACTGACCGTTTTACAAACCGGGCTGATTGGTCTGCTGATTTCCTTCCTGGTTGTCTATTTTGTGACACCGCGATTTATCCCCATGCTCAAACGGCTAAAATTTGGTCAGGCCATTAGAGAAGAAGGCCCGCAAAGCCATTTGGAAAAATCAGGAACGCCAACCATGGGCGGGCTGGTGATTCAATTGGGGGTATTGGTGGCTTTTGCGATCTTGTCAGTGCTAGTCGGAAACTGGGATTTCTTTCCAATTCTGGTAATGCTCTACTTCGGTGCTGTGGGTTTGATTGATGATTATATTAAGGTAGCAAAAAAACACAATCTGGGTCTGCGGGCCTGGCAGAAAATGGTGCTCCAATGTATTGGTGCGCTGGCCATTGCCCTCTATGCTTATTATGCGCCAGCCATTGGTTCTGAAATGGTGGTGCCATTAATGGATCAGACTGTCGATTTTGGATTCTGGTATGTACCATTTACCTTTATTGCGGTAGTATCGATTGTCAATGCGGTTAATTTAACCGATGGACTCGATGGATTGGCATCCGGCGTTACCTTAATTGTTGCAATATTCTTTTTTGTCGGCTCTCTGGCCCTGCCCCAAGCTAATACCAGCATTTTTACTGGTGCCATTATTGGCGGATGTTTGGGTTTCTTAAGGCATAATTCAAATCCAGCTGATATCTTTATGGGTGATACCGGTTCGATGGCGTTGGGCGGAGCGGTTGTAGTCATGGCGATCATTACTCAGCTACAGATTTTTCTGCTCATTGCTGGCGCTTTGTTTGTCCTTGAAGCTTTATCGGTAGTGATTCAAGTGAGCTACTTTAAATCTACCGGGGGAAAGCGCTTTTTTAAGATGGCCCCCATTCATCATCACTTTGAATTGTCGGGTTGGAGTGAAACCCGGGTCGTCACTGTTTTCTGGGTGGTTACAGCGATTTCGGTAGTCATTGCATTTATTTGTTTAGGATAGGAGAAGCGCATTATGATAAAAAGGACTCTGGTAGTCGGAGCGGCCCGAAGTGGGGTTGCGGTCACAGAACTATTACTAAGCCATGGCGAAGCCGTGTTATTAACGGACACCCGATCATCGGGCATCGTCTTAAAAGAGTTTCCCCAGATTCTGGATTTTGAAAAAAACCCGGAGTTTGAATCGATTTTTGGTGTTCAGCCGAGTCTGGAGATTTTAACGGTGATTGATGAGGTGGTCATAAGCCCGGGGGTGCCGCTGAGTATTCCCATTATTCAAGCGGCTTACGCGCAGGGTATTCCAGTCACAGGTGAGGTCGAAGCGGCCTATCGATTGACACAAACACCTTTTATTGCGATTACTGGGACCAATGGGAAAACCACCACCACCACCCTGCTGGGGGAAATATTCAAAGCCTCAGGTCGGGGAACTTATGTGGTCGGAAACATTGGCGACCCCATTACCAACTATGTCGATAGCGCGACCGCAGATGAGGTTTTTATAACCGAGATCAGCAGTTTCCAATTGGAGACGATCCATACTTTTCGACCTCAGGCGGCGGCGATTCTCAATCTGACGCCGGATCATCTGGACCGTCACCTGAGCATGGAAAATTATGTGCATGCCAAAGGCCGGATATTTGAAAATCAACGAGTCGAAGACCTGCTGGTATTAAACGGGGATGACCCTTTAGTCGGTGAATTGGGTGAAAAGGCGGTTTCAAGAAAAGCCCTTTTTAGTTATAAAAAAACCGTTGATTATGGTGCCTGGTGTTTAGCGGGCGAAATCTATATTAATAATGGTCAAGAAAGCATCTTGGTTTGTCGGGAAGATGAACTGGGTATTATCGGTCCTCATAATACCATGAATGCTCTGGCGGCTCTGACCCTGGCATATTTTTCAGGGGTTGAACTGGAAGTCATCGTCCGGGTTCTTAAAACCTTTGCGGGAGTGGAACATCGTCTGGAGTTGGTGGGCTGTTTTGACGGGGTGACCTACATAAACGATTCGAAAGGAACCAACACCAACGCCACTATTACGGCTGTCAATGCGGTAACAGAACCGATTATTCTGCTGGCCGGAGGCTATGATAAAAAAGAAGACTATTCCGAGCTGATGGCACTGGTGGCAAAGCGGGTCAAGCAGCTGATCGTTTTAGGCGTAACTGCGGATGATCTAATCAAAGCCGCTACGGCCAAGGGCTTTACGACCATCACCAAAGTTGACACCTACGAGGAAGCGGTTGCCCACGCAAAAGCGGTGGCCGTATCGGGTGACACTGTTTTGTTATCGCCAGCCTGTGCCAGTTGGGATATGTTTGATAATTATGAGATCCGAGGTCGAGTTTTCAAGCGATTGGTGACCGAAAATCAATAAAAATTCGAGGAGTGAACCATGAAAAATGGAAAAATAGATCGACCTTTTTTAATTGCCCTCCTGTTGTTGGCGGGCATTGGGGTAATTATGGTATTCAGTGCCAGCATGTACTCATCCACCATTAGTGGGGAAAAAGGTTATTCCCTGTTTTTAAAACAATTAGTATTTGTTATTCTGGGTGTGACAGTAATGGGAATCATGAGTAAGATTGATTACCGGGTTTACAAAAAATATTATCTTGTGGGCATTGTGATTTCTATTTTTCTTTTGATTATCGTTTTAATCCCCGGTATTGGCTTAAAGGTTAATGATGCCAGACGGTGGATTGATTTAAAAGTCACCACCTTTCAGCCTTCTGAATTAGCAAAGGTTGCCGTGATTCTTTATTTTAGCACCGTTATTTCTAGGAAACCCGGCATTATCAAAGAGAATATGCCGTTTTTGTTAAATTGTATGTTGCCCCTGGGGCTCATCTGCGGCCTGACCGCTATTGAACCATCTTTGAGTGCAGCTATGGCCATCGCCCTGGCCGCTTGTGGGGTCCTTTATTTTGGGGGCGTTGAATTTAAACTCTTTTATCCTTATCTGGGATTTGGGGTATTGGCAGTGGCTGGTTTAATGATCGCCGAACCCTGGCGACTGGATCGTTTTAATGTTTTTTTAGGAAAAGGTGGGTATGATTATCAGATATCCCAATCTCTCCTGGCAATTGGTACCGGTGGGATGTTTGGCAGAGGTCTGGGTAATGGAAAACAGAAATATCTGTTTTTGCCGGAACTGCAGAATGACTTTATCTTTGCCAATATCGCCGAGGAATTTGGCTTCGTGGGATGTTTACTTGTTTTAGGACTGTTTGCTTATGTAATCTGGCGGGGATTTCAAATTGCCCAGAAATCTCAGGATAACTTTGCCTATCTGTATACCAGTGGTGTGATGTTATTGCTGGCATTTCAGGTATTGGTGAACATTGGCGTTGCATCAGCGATCATCCCGGTAACTGGGATGGCCTTGCCCTTTATCAGTGCGGGTGGTTCCTCGATGGTTATTTTGTTTGCGATGATGGGCCCAATTCTAAATATCTCCCGAACTGTAGACCTTGGCAAAAAACTGGAACCAAACAAGAAAACCATGCATAACAAGAAAAAGATTGTGAGGTAGATTGTGAAAATACTCATTGCAGCAGGTGGAACCGGGGGGCATATTTATCCGGGATTAGCGATTGCTGAAAAAATAAAAACTGAAAATCCCGGGGCTGAAATTGTCTTTATTGGATCGATGGTGGGGATGGAAAAAAACATCATTCCTCAGTATGGCTATCCGATTGAGTATATCCGGGTCCGGGGATTTGAGCGAAAGGCCTCGTTAGAAACACTGGCAGCAATTAAGGGGATTTTTGACGGGCTTAGCGATGCCAAAAAATTAATTAAAAAGCATCAACCGGATCTGGTGATTGGAACCGGAGGGTTTACCGCGGGACCGCTCCTCTTAATTGCCAGCCGACGAAAAATAAAAACAATGATTCATGAACAAAATGCTTATCCCGGGAAAACAAATCTGATGTTGGGGACCCGGGTAAATCGGATTGCCATCAGTTTTAAAGAGGCCGAAAAATATTTCCCCCAGGAACGGACTTTTCTGGCGGGAAACCCGGTGCGATCGGACTACCATCAGATTGACCGAAGTGAATTGCGAAAAAACCTGAATCTGTCTGACACCCAGAAAATGATTTTAATTATGGGCGGAAGCCAGGGCGCTGGTTCCATCAATCAGAGTGCCCTGTCTCTGATTGCGTCCTATAAAGACCAAGACGATCGGGTTATTTATCATTTAACCGGAAAAGATCAATATGAATCGATTAAAAAAGAAGTGGATCACCTGGGGCTTTCACCATCTGGTCATGTTTTTGTTGATGCTTACAGCAATGAGATGCACCGCCTTTTAGGAGCTGCTGATCTGGTAATTAGCCGTTCCGGAGCAATGTCAGTGGCGGAAATCCAGGCGGTGGGTGTACCTTCAATTCTGGTTCCCTACCCGCTGGCAGCCGGTAATCACCAGGAATTCAATGCCCGGGTGATTACCGATCCGGGCGGCGGTGTTCTCATTAAAGACAAAGAACTGACGGGGGCGCGACTGATTCAAACCGTTGAGTCGCTATTAGAAGATGAGAAAAAATGTCAAATGATGAGCCAGATCACTAAAAAACAAAGCATCATTAATGCCGGAGATCGGATTTATGCACAAATAAAAAAATTAATGGAGAATGAATGAAACGATCAAAGAAAAAAAACTCCAGCGAAAAGAAGATAAGGAAACTTCAAAACCTCGAGCCGACAAAGCAAGAGCTCAGGGAACAGCGTCGACGACAGCGAAAAGCAAACAAGCGCAAACGCATCATGAAAGGCTTAGTAACCATGTTGATCATTCTGGGAATAATCGGGGCTATTGGTTTCGGTGTTTACCAGGCGGCTAACTTGGGTATATTTAACGTGGCCGAAATTGAAGTGGTTGGGAATGAAATTGTTGATGCGCAGACGGTCGTTGAGGCCTCAGGAATTAACGTTGGGGAGAGTATTTTTTTGATCGATGTCAATCAGGCAAATTATAATATCAATGCCTTGATGAATTTGGATGAACTGGAAATTTCTAAGATTATGCCAAACAAAATTCTCATCCGAATGGTCGAGTCAGTACCAATTTGTGCGGTGAATTATGATAACAAGGTCTACTATCTGTCGGAAGACAAAACGCTGATTGAAGACGGTGAATACCTGAGAAAAACAGATATACCGCTGATTTTTGGAAGTGATGAGGTTACCATAACAGAAATTGGTAAAGAAGTAGTGGTTGAACCCTATTGGCGTTTTGACACGATTATGAATATTCTTAGAGATTTAAAAAAAGATAGCAACCTGGAAAAAATATCCGAGGTACGGATGACAGAAGTAAACACCTATGAAATTGTGACAAAAAACGGCACCGTTTTTATTCTATGGGATTATAATAATTATATTGACAACAAGGCCTATATCCAAAATAATCTGGATAAAAATACCAGTAATATGATTATTAATCTGGCAGTGGGAACAAAGCCAGTCATCAAACCGCGCTAAAAATAAAGAATGAGTGAGCGATTCATAAAACATTTGGTCTGATTCTAAAATATTGAGCGTTATTTTACTTAATTTATTATTCAATAGTTGAAAAATTTGTAAATAAAGGTTAATATAAAGGGGTGAACATTTCTTTAACTTACAAATAGGGGGAAGAAGTGTTATTAACGATGAAAAAAGCAACTGAAACGAATCCAATGTTCAGGAAAAAAGATACAAACGATCAATTTTAACGAGAAAGCTGTTTAGTAAGAGGAGGAATAAAAGTGTTTGAATTAGATGGGAATTACGATAATTTTGCAAAAATTCGTGTTATCGGTGTCGGTGGTGGTGGAAACAATGCCATTAATCGAATGATTGAAGCCGGGATGAAGGGTGTGGATTTTATTGCTATTAATACCGATAAACAAGCTCTTGCCTTGGCTTTATCTGAAAAAAAACTTCAAATCGGGGAAAAAATTACCCAGGGACTTGGTTCCGGGGGGAATCCCGAGATTGGTCAGAAAGCGGCAGAGGAAAGCAAAGACGCCATTGCTGACATGATTAAAGATACCGATCTGTTGTTTTTAACAGCTGGTATGGGTGGCGGAACCGGTTCCGGAGCGGCTCCGATTATTGCAAAAATCGCAAAAGACCTGGGAATTTTAACCATTGGTGTCGTCACCAAACCGTTCTCTTTTGAAGGACGGGTACGGATGCGTAATGCCCAGATTGCCAGTGAGTTTTTACAGGAAAATGTTGACTCTCTGGTAACCATCCCCAATGACCGACTGCTAAGAATGGCTGATAAATCAACCTCTCTGAAAGACGCCTTCAGGTTAGCTGATGATGTGTTGCTCCAGGGTGTGAAAAGTATCTCAGATCTGATCGCCATGCCAGGACTGATTAGCCTTGACTTTGCCGATGTTAAAACGATTATGAAAGATACCGGACTGGCTCATATGGGTGTTGGTCAAGCAAGTGGAGATAACCGTGCCGAAGAAGCCGCCAAACAGGCAATTCTTAGTCCGTTGCTGGAAACCCAGATCGACGGAGCAACCGGGGTATTACTTAATATTACGGCTGGCGAAGATCTTTCATTATTTGAAGTCGATAAAGCTGCCAGCATTGCCAGAGAAGCGTCAGATCCCGATGCCAACGTTATTTTTGGTGCGACCATTGATGAATCTTTAGGAGATGAAATCAAAATTACCGTTATTGCGACAGGATTTTTGTCCGGCGGTGAAAAAGAAAAGAAAGCTGTTATTAAAAAAGTTGTTAAAAGTGCCAGTGATTCAGTTGGTGAATTTTCAATTCCAGATTTCTTGACTCAAGAATAATACCGATGAAGTGTCCGTATTGTGCATTTGATGACAGCAAGGTTGTTGATTCGCGGCCTTCCGAAGAAGGAACAATGATCCGCAGACGCAGGGAGTGTAATAAGTGCAATAAACGTTTCACGACCTACGAACGGGTTGAAAATATACCCCTGATTGTGGTTAAAAAAGGTGGCCAGCGAACAGCATTTGATAAAAATAAAATATTCAATGGAATGATTAAGGCCTGTGAAAAACGACCAGTTTCCATTGATGCCATTAAAACGGTGGTGGATGATCTGGAACGACGCTTATATCAAGGCGAAATGAAAGAGGTACCATCTTCGCTAATTGGTGAGCAGGTAATGGCAGCCCTAAAGACCATGGATCAGGTTGCTTATGTGCGCTTTGCTTCCGTCTATCGACAGTTTAAAGATGTCGCTTCGTTTATGGATGAGTTGGAACGATTAATTTCAGAAAAACAGGCCGAGGGTTCCCATGAAACAGTATGAAAAAACCGTGAAAAGTGAAGTCATCTATGATGGACGGATTGTCAAACTGCGCGTTGATGAGGTAAAACTACCAAATGGCAGTTTTTCCAAACGGGAGATTGTCGAACATCAGGGGGCAGTCGCCGTTTTAGCTGTTAAAGATGGACAGATGATCTTTGTGAAGCAATACCGGATTGCCAGCCGGCAGCTACTGACTGAAATTCCGGCTGGTCTGCTGGAACTTGGGGAAGATCCTGAAGCTGCAGCGATCAGGGAATGCCGGGAAGAAATCGGTTATCGACCGGTTAATCTTTTTAAGCTGGGCGACTTTATCCCCACCCCGGGTTATTGCTCAGAAAAAATCGCTTTGTTTAGCGCCACAGAATTTATGTGGGACCCTTTGGAAGAGGACCCGGATGAATTTATCCGAGTTGTTAAAATACCAGTGCGGACAGCCCGAACGCTGTTTATTAACGGACAGTTCATTGATGGCAAAACCGTCGCAGCGCTGGGTTATTATTTTTCCATTGCCGCAAGAAGGTCGATAGCAGAATAGAAATAATGTTCAATGAGGATAGATGGTTTATTTGATGCAGAGCATTAGAATAAATCATCTATTTTGTATTATGTGTTAAAGCGTGATGCATTAGATAAACGAAAACGACAAAAATGAATTGGTTTGAAGCCAGTTACCGAATCAAACTTTCGGTCTGGTAAAATCAGGTGTACAACACTGAAAAAGAGGTAAAAGATAATGTTTGATTTTACACCGGACTATTTTTATAGTTTAATACTAAGCCTTCCGGGGATACTGATTGCCATTAGTTTTCACGAAATGGCCCATGGTTATGCCGCTGATTCAATGGGGGATCCTACTCCCAAAAATGCCGGACGGTTAACCCTGAATCCCTTTAAACACATCGACCCCTTGGGGTTTATTTCGATGCTTTTATTCCGCTTTGGCTGGGCAAAGCCAGTGCCCGTGAATCCTGGAAATTTTAAAGAACGTAAAAAAGGGATGATTGTGGTTGCATTGGCAGGGGTTCTTACGAATCTATTGTTGGCTTTTTTTGGAATGGCAGCTTATTTGGCAGTGGTACCGCTAAACAATGAAGTGTTGATGACGGTCTTGCAATATGTTTACTTTTATAACATTATGTTTGCTGTTTTTAACATCATTCCGATTCCGCCTTTGGATGGATCTCAGATTCTGGTCTTGTTTTTACCGCCTAAAGCACTGATGACCTACTATAAATATCAGCGCTATGGTATGATTGCGATCTTTATTTTGGCTTTTACCGGTTTGTTGGGAAGGATTATCACCCCCGTAATTAATGTGATATCGAGCCTGTTTTCAGCAATACTACTGCCAATTTTCAATCTGATCTGGTCTTAGCTTATGGCATATGCAGTGAGTCTGGATGGCTATGAAGGGCCGCTCGACCTATTAATCAATTTAATCCAGAAAAACAAGATCGATATTTACGATATTCCCATTGCAACGATTACGAATCACTATCTAATGCAGATTAGAACCTGGCAGGATATGGATATGGATGTCGCCAGTGAATTTATTGTGATGGCCGCCAGACTGCTCGAAATTAAGGCCAGAGCATTGCTACCTAAAAATGAAGATGAGCAGGAAGACCCAGAAGATCTTAAGGCAAAACTGATTCGTCAATTGGTTGAGTATAAGATTTTTAAAGAGATCAGTCGATATTTTCAAACCCGGGAACAGGTTGAGCGCTGCGCCATCTATAGAGATCCGGAGTACATCCCTCAGAATACCGAAGAAGTGCCTCTGGTCATCGATCCCTATTCGCTTGAACAATGCTTTAAACGGCTGTTGTTTCAGAAAGAGGAAGAATTGGAGGCAATCGCTCCACCGCAGAAGATTATTCGGGAATTGTTCAGCATTGAAGAAAAAATCGCTGAAATAACCGCGGTTCTGGTTCAAGCCGGAACCGCCGGGGTCAGCTTTTCAGAGCTACTCCGGCCGGATATATCCCGGGAAGAGGTGGTGGTAACCCTGCTATCACTTTTGGAAATGGTTAAGACCAGTGGTTTGCGGCTGCTTCAAAATCGGGTATTTATAGATTTTCAGATTCAACAGGAGGTGGACAACAATGAACAGTGATGAACTGGCTGGGATCATCGAAGGCATTCTTTTTGGGGCTGGAGAAGGGGTTTCCATGACCGAACTGTGTCGATGCCTGGATAAACCGGTATCGGAAGTGCAGTTTGCGATGGAAATACTTAAACAGGATTATCAATCAAAAGCACGTGGTATTCGTCTGGTTCAGATTAAGGATACCTATCAGCTTTCCACAAAACCCGACTATTACGGGTATATCAAAGAAATTACCAGGCATCAGGAAAAAACCGGTTTATCCCGGGCGGCACTCGAAACCCTGGCGATTATTGCCTATCGTCAGCCCGTTACCCGGTTGGCCGTTGATGAACTCAGAGGAGTAAGTTCCAGCAGTGCCATTCAGCGCTTGCTGGATCGGGGACTGATTTGTGACGGTGGTCGTCTGGAAGCCCCGGGACGGCCGATTCTCTATAAAACAACCAATGCCTTTTTAAAAACCATGGGCTTCACAAGTCTCAAAGAGATGCCGGAATTTGAGGTTTTTTCGCAGGGCAAACAGGAAAGTTTTAATCTGGAGTTGCTCAATCATCAATCAGAAAACAAAGACACCGCCAATGAAGAACAATTGGCCGAGATGCTAAAAAAAACCATGGGAGAGGCTCAAATATTGGAGGCCGCCCAGTGAGAATTCAAAAATATATGGCTCAATGCGGGGTCGCATCGCGGCGAAAATCGGAAGAACTGATTAAGGCGGGAGTGGTTAGGATCAACGGTGTTACCATTTACGAACCGGGTTTTCCGGTTGATCCTAAAAAAGATCAAATTATCGTCTCGGGGAAAAAATTAAACGAAGCCGTAAAAGTATATATCATGGTTAATAAACCCAAAGGGGTTGTATCAACTTCTGAAGATACCCATGGTCGTCAGCGGGTACTGGATCTGGTACCGATAAACGAGCGACTTTATAGCGTTGGACGATTGGATATGGATACGGAAGGGCTACTGCTACTGACAAATGACGGTGACCTGACCTTCTATTTGACTCACCCCAGTCATGAGTTTGAAAAGACCTATGTGGGTCGGGTTAAAGGTTGTCCGGATGAAAACAGTCTGGAATCTTTCCGCCATGGTATGGTGATCGAGGATTACCGCAGCGCCCCGGCAGCTATTAAGATTTTAAAAATGGATCGGGATACCAGTTTGCTGGAAATGCGGATTCACGAAGGCAAGAAAAGACAGATTCGTAAAATGTGTGCCGCGATGGGCCACCCGATTATTGATTTAAAGCGGGTAGCCATGGGAAATCTGACCTTGGGGCGTTTAAAGCCGGGTGAATGGCGGTATTTAAATAATGACGAAATTATTTATTTAAAAGGAGAAAAGAAATGGTAAAGATAGGATTTCCAAAAGCTTTTAGTCAAATTCAGGCATTGTTTCCAGAAAAGGAAAAAGAACGGGACTTGTACATTGTGGCCGAGGATACAGCCAAATCTGAAATTCTGGGTGCGGTGCGTTTTTTTTATGGGGCAGAACAGGTTGATATTTACGAGATGATCATGACCGTGAAGGGCGATCAGGGCATGGCTATTTTTGATGGAATAATCAGAACGCTGCTTTATAAAATGGCTGAAGATGGATGTATATCGATATCTGTAGCAGGTGCCACCGGTGAATTTGCAAGCTACTTCAAAGAACATGAATTTATCGAATTAGGGGATGTCTTGATTCATAAAGCCTTCAGCGGTGAATTTTTCAAGCCTTGTGCAGGCTGCAGTGAAAAATAAACCGTTGCGGGTTACCGACCTGGCCCGCGAATTTTTAAGACCGATCATTAACCGGGGTGATCGTGTCGTTGATGCGACGGCTGGAACGGGTCAGGATACCCTCTTTCTTTGCCAATGTGTCGGAGAAACCGGACAGGTTTTTGCCTTTGATATTCAGATGGCAGCTTTGCAGCAAACCCGAGATATCCTTAAAAAAAACGGCTGCGACGATCAGGTTACCCTGATTCATCAAAGTCACGAATTGATGGTAACGACATTAAAAGCGGCGGCTGTTGGGGAACAAACGGTCAAGGCGATCATGTTTAATCTTGGCTATTTGCCCAGCGGTGATCAGACAATTACTACCCAGGTTGAATCAACTCTGGCAGCGCTTCAGGGAGCCTTGTCTTTACTGGTTTCTGGTGGACGAATGACCCTCTGCCTTTATCCGGGTCACCCCGAGGGAATGCTGGAATCTCAGGCGGTAATCAGGTGGTGTGAGACGTTGGAAGCGCCTTTTGCTGCTCATCATTTTCACACGCTAAACCGGGAATCCCCGCCCACATTGATTATTATCCAGAGAACGAGGTAAAGATGAAAGACGTTTCAAGTGTAAAAGAAAGCCGTGATATTTTTTCAGCAATTAAGAAGTGTAATGCAAAGCTGAGTAAATCTCATAAATTGATTGCCGACTTTATGCTGAGTCACTATGAAAGTGTTTCAGAAATGTCGGCGGCGACAGTGGCTAAAAGTGTTGGGGTCAGCGAAGCGACCGTCGTTCGTTTTTCGGTTACACTCGGTTATGAAGGGTATCCGGAATTCCGGCGGGCAATACGAAATGAAATTAACAGCAAGCTGACAACCATTGAACGCATTGACATGACCTTGAAAAACGAACAAAAAGAAAAGGCCCTACAGGAAACCGTTCATAATGTCTTAAAATCAGATTTGTCAAATATCAATGCGACTTTTGAGGAGTTTGACTATGAGATTTTTAAATCTTGTATCGACTTGATTTTAGATGCCCGCAAGGTGGTTATCATTGGTTTTCGGACCACCACCTTGTTAACGGAACATTTGGGTTATTATCTTAATCTGATCCTGGATAATGTCCGGGTCGTCAATTATGGGGTTTCCGATATCTATGAGCATTTGATTCGCGTCACTGAAGAAGATGTGGTCATTGCCATCAGTTTTCCGCGTTATGCCCAAAAAACTTATGAAGCGGTTGAATTTTTAAAGGACAAAGGGGTAAAAATTATTACAATCTCGGATAATGAAAATGCCCCCATCAATGTGTTTACTAAACATCGGTTGATTGCCAAAAGTAATGTTTACTCCTTTGTGGATTCACTGGTGGCCCCGCTTTCGCTGATCAACGCGCTGGTAATTTCAGTGGGTTTGAGGAATATCGGAAAAACAAAAGAGACTTTTAATGAACTTGAAGAAATATGGCGAGAACATTATATCTATACTGGCGATGAATTGGAAAATTAGTTCATGAAAGGACAAAAGCGTAATCAATGAGTAGGATAGCAGTAATTGGAGGCGGCCCCGGCGGCATGATGGCAGCGGTGGCAGCGGCAGAAAAAGGACATCGGGTTGATTTGTTCGACAGCAATGAAAAGCTGGGAAAAAAACTATATATCACCGGAAAGGGTCGCTGTAATCTGACCAATGCGGTTGATATCAGCGATTATTTTGACAACATCGTCCATAACCACAGTTTTTTGTATAGTGCTCTTTATTCCTATACTAATACCGATTTTATGGCCTTCCTGGAAAAAAATGGGGTGCCCTTAAAAATAGAACGGGGGGATCGGGTGTTTCCGGTTTCGGATAAATCCAGCGATGTGATTGGAGCCTTTAAAATGGCATTGAAACACAATCGCTGCCAGGTTCATTTAAATACGAAAATAACCGGTCTTTTAATTGAGAATAATAACATTAACGGGATCCTCCTCGAAAATGGAGAAAAAAGAAATTACGATGCGGTGATTCTGGCGACGGGTGGAAAGAGTTATCCGTCCACTGGTTCAGATGGCAATGCGTTTAAGATCTTAAAGAAATATGGTCATGAAATCACATCTCTGGCTCCCGGTCTGGTCCCCATTAATACCAAAGAAGACTGGCCCCGCGATCTCCAGGGGTTGTCACTCAAAAATGTGACCTTAACCCTGTCTAAAAAAACACCCAAGGGCCAAAAGAAGGTCAAATCAATGTTAGGTGAGATGTTGTTCACCCATTTTGGCATATCCGGACCGCTGGTTTTATCACTTAGCTCTGATATGAGCGGCGACATAAAAGATTACAGTCTGGAATTGGACTTAAAACCGGCTTTAAGTATGGAACAAATGGATGCCCGGATTCAGCGGGACTTTCTTAAATATCAGAACAAGGATTTCGGAAATGCCCTGGGTGACCTATTACCAGCAAAAATGATTCCGGTCATGGTAGATCTGTCCGGGATTGATCCGGTCGCAAAGGTTAACCAGATCACCAAAGAACAGCGGAATAAGCTGGTAGCGTGTTTTAAACAGTTAAAGATTGGTATTGCCGGGCTGCGGGATTTTAACGAAGCCATCATCACCGTTGGCGGTGTGAACGTAAAAGAAGTAGACCCAGGAACGATGGAATCAAAACGGGTTAAAAATCTCTATATTGCAGGAGAGATGCTGGATGTGGACGCGCTGACCGGTGGCTACAATATCCAAATTGCTGTTTCCACGGGCTGGCTGGCCGGAAACGCCGTTGAATAAGTGTTTGTAAAGTTGGATGAGGGAGAGTAAGATGCAAATTGCCATTGATGGTCCTGCCGGAGCAGGAAAAAGTACCATAGCAAAAAAAATAGCAGCAGCCTATCAGATGACCTATCTGGATACGGGCGCCATGTATCGCTGCATTGCCCATTGTGTGTTAAATCAGATGGGTGACCGCTTTGATAACGCGGCCGATATTGTAAAAATTGCCCGGGGAACCGTGATCCGGTTTGAAGGCAATCAGGTGTTCTGTAATGATAAAGATGTTACCTGGGAGATCCGGACGCCTCTGGTTTCCCGCCATACCTCCGATGTGGCCAGGATTAAAGAGGTCCGGGATCTGCTGGTCGCTCAGCAGCGGGAATACGCAAAAGACCATGGGGTGGTTATGGATGGAAGAGATATCGGTTCGGTGGTATTGCCGGAGGCTGACCTTAAGTTTTTTCTGGATGCTGACGTTTTGGAACGGGCACAGCGACGAAAAAAAGAATTGGACGAAAAGGGCGATGGTAAAGCCTTGGAAGAGATAAAAAATGAAATTGAAAACCGCGATAGTAATGACAAAAATCGGTTAGAAGGTCCATTGGTGCAGGTCGCGGACGCGATTGTCATTGACACAACAGGGAAGAGCATTGAAGAAGTATATGAAGAAATGAAAATTCATATTGACGAGGCTTGTCGATGATTTATAAAATTGGTCGTTTCATAGCTTATCTCATTAGTTTAATTCTCTTTCGGATCACAATTACCGGTAGGGAAAACATCCCGGAGACCGGCGGAGCTCTGATCTGTCCCAATCACATCAGTAATATTGACCCGGTGGTGATTGCATTTGCAACACCGCGGGATATTCATTATATGGCCAAGGCGGAATTGTTTAAGAATCCGCTTTTGCGATGGTTTTTCAAAAAAGTGAACGCCTTTCCGGTTAATCGCGAAAAGGTAGCTGTGGAGACGATTAAGACTTCCTTGAAAATTCTCAAGGAAGACAAGCTGCTGGGGATTTTTCCGGAAGGACATCGCGTCAATCCGGAAGATCGGACGCCTCCTGCCAGCGGCTTTGTCGTCTTTGCCATTAAGACGAAAGCACCGATTGTTCCGGTGCACATTAAAGGAAAATACCGATTCAGAAGTAAAATAGAGATTATTATTGGCAAGCCTGTTTATCTGGAAGAATACTATGGCAAAAAACTGTCTGAAGAAGAAACTAGGCAGTTAAGCGAAAAGATCATGGATACGGTCTATGCTTTAGAATTGACGTGAGGTTAAAATGGAAGTAATCATTGCCGATAAGTCTGGCTACTGCTTTGGAATCGAAAATGCCATGAAAATGGTCCAGGATACCATCGAATCGGGCCAACAAAACATTTATACCTTAGGGCCGATTAGCCACAACACCCAGGAAACCAGACGTCTAACGAATCAGGGCGTGGTAATAATTGAAGACGACGATGTTGATAATTTAGAAACCGGCTGTATCATCCTTCGCTCCCATGGGGTTGGCAAGAAAACCATTGAAGCGATTAAAAAAAAGGGACTCCCAATCATTAATGCCACCTGTCCCTTTGTCCGGGCAGTCCAGAAAAAGGTTGAAAGCTATGATGCTGCCGGTTATCAGATTGTTATTGTGGGAAATAAAAATCATCCGGAGGTGATTGGAGCAAATGGCTGGTGTCAAAATAAAGCTTTAATAATTAATGATATAAATCAGTTGGAAAATATTGAAAGTTATGATAGAATATGTATCGTGGCTCAGACCACCATCATCGAGTCCAAATTCAATGAAATTTGTGATGCGATCAGGTCAAGAGTCAATGAAGTAGTTATATTTAATACTATTTGCAGTGCCACCGCTGAAAGACAAGCAGCGGCAGCGAAAACTGCAAAAGAAGTAGAATATATGATCGTAATTGGTGGATACCACAGTTCGAATACGCAAAAACTGGCGGATATCTGTAAATCCCATTGCGCAAAAACTTGTCACATAGAAAGCATCCGGGACTTAGATCTCGCTGAAGTAAGAAACTATCAGAAGATTGGTATTACCGCAGGGGCATCAACACCGGATTGGATCGTTAAGGAGGTATTGGAAGGTATGGAAGAGCAAAACAAAATTGCTGAGGAAAACGTGGTCGCGGAAGTGGCGACTGAAGAACAGCCAACTGTTGTAGTTGAGGAAGTGGTGGAAACCATTGAAAAAGACGAATATGATGATGCTAATTTTGATTTCGCAGCAGAAATTGAAGAATCATTAAAAACAATTCGTCGAGGTGCTGAAATTGAAGGCGAAGTGATTCACATCGCTGAAGATGAAGTGATCTTAAACATTGGCTACAAAGCAGATGGTATCATCAAAAAGAATGATTTCACATGGAAAAGCGATGAGGTATTATCTGAACTTGTACAATTAGGAGACAAAGTTTGGTGTATCGTTACTGATTTAAATGAAGGTTCAGGAAATGTAAAACTTTCAAAAATCAAATATGATAACCGTCTCGTACAAAAACAGTTAAGTGACGCCTTTGATAATAAAACAGTCTTAGAAGGAACAATCAAAGATATTTCTGGAAATGGTTTAATTGTCGATATTGGATTTACAGATATTTATATGCCTGCTTCACAATATCATGTGCGTTACGTTAAAGACTTAAACACCTTAATTGGTGAAAAAGTCAAGGGTATCATTATTGATTACAACCCAAAACGACGTCGTGCGATTCTTTCCCAGAAAATTATTCTTGAAAAAGATATGAAAGAACGTCGGGAACAAGTAAAAGAAATGAAAGAAAAGCGTTTTGAAGAATTAAACGTCGATGATATTGTTAAAGGTGTGGTTAAAACCATTACTAATTTCGGAATCTTTGTCGATCTTGAAGGCATTGATGGCTTTGTCCATCGATCAGATCTGACCTGGGAAAAAATCAATGAGCCGAAAGACATCGTTGAAAAAGGCCAGGAAATTGAAGCCAAGGTTATCGCTAAAAATGAAGAAGACAAAAAAATCAAATTAAGTGTTAAGGCATTATTGGATCGCCCTTGGGATGATTTCATTGCTAAATACAATGTTGATGATGAAGTTGAAGTGACGATCACTAATATTTTAGATTTTGGTGCCTTTGCTCAAGTGATTCCAGGCGTTGAAGGCTTGATTCATGTTTCTGAAATTAGCTACAACCGGGTTGAGTCTGTTGCTGCAGTTTTAAACACCGGTGATGTCTTAACGGTAAAAATCATCGGAATTAACGCTGAAAAAGAAAAAATCAGCTTAAGTAAAAAAGCAACCGAAGAAGCACCGGCTCGTCCTGCTCCAACACCAAGAAGCAGCAATAGTAGCAATGCTGGATCTGGCGATCGTGATAGAACTAGCAATTATGGTGGTGGCGATCGAAACCGCAGACCGCAACAAAGTCATAATAGCAATAACAATCGAAATAAAACAGTTTACGAAGAAACCGCCAATGTAACCCTTGGGGATTCATTCGGTAACTTGTTCGATGGTCTTTTCGGAGACAACAACGACGAAAAATAAGAATTGACTTTTTAAAATCCCAATCTCCGGATTATTTCTGGAGGTTGGGATTTTTTTAATTAGAAATTTTTTAAGTTTACCTATTGAAAAATTCTGATTTCGTGCTATAATGACATTAAATCCCGGTGGAATACTCGGAAATAATCCAGGGAGGGTTAAACACTTGAGACTTTCAACAAAAGGACGATATGGTGTATTGGCCATGGTAGAACTGGCGCTTCAATACGGAGATGGTCCGGTTTCAATTAAAGAAATTGCTGAAAAACAGAGTTTTTCAGATTCATATATGGAACAGCTTTTTTCCAGCCTGAAAAATGCCGGCTTGGTAAAAAGTATCAGAGGTGCCCGGGGTGGTTATGTTTTAGCTCGGGATCCCAGCGCTATTACCGTTGGTGAAATCATCAGAGCCCTTGAAGGGCCCATTGAATTGGCGGAATGCATTGATGGCGGTGGCAGACAGGTTTGTGCAAAATCGCCGGAGTGTGTAACCAGAGGGTTATGGAAAGATATTAGTGATAGTATCAGCAATATTATCGACAATCGATCATTACAGGACTTACTAAGCAAATAAAGAGAAAGAGGTATAACTTATGAAACGAATCTATTTAGATCATGCAGCAACAACAGCGGTTGATCCAGCAGTTGTTGAAACCATGCTACCATTTTTCACCGAATATTTTGGAAATCCTTCTTCAGTGTACGCCGAAGGGAGAGGGGTAAAGAAAAGCATTGAGGCCGCCAGAATCCAGATTGCCAATGCCATTAATGCTGATCCTCGGGAAATTTATTTTACCGGAAGCGGATCAGAGGCGGACAACTGGGCGATAAAAGGCATAGCCATGAAAAATCAGGCCAAGGGGAAACACATTATTACCTCAACCATTGAGCATCATGCGGTGCTTCATACCTGTGAATACCTGGAAAAAATGGGGTTTGAAGTAACCTATCTGCCGGTCGATCAAGATGGGCTGATATCACTGGATGATTTGCGAAATGCGATCCGCGAAGATACTATTTTAGTCACCATTATGTTTGCCAACAATGAGATTGGAACCGTTGAACCGATCAAAGAAATCGGTGAAATTGTTAAGGAAAAAGGGATTATTTTTCATACCGATGCGGTCCAGGCATTGGGCAATATTCCCGTTGATGTTAAGGATTTAAATGTCGATTTACTGTCCATATCGGCTCATAAAATATATGGTCCTAAAGGGATTGGCGCTCTTTTCATTAGAAAAGGAGTACCGATTGACAATTTAATCCACGGCGGCGCTCAGGAACGAAAAAAACGAGCCGGAACAGAAAATACGGCCGAAATTGTAGCTTTTGGAAAAGCGGCCGAGATGGCAACAGAACATCTGGTAGAAAATGCTGCTCATATGAAAAAATTAAGAGATCTTTTAATTAAAGGCGTGATGGACAATATCCCACAGGTTCGTTTAAACGGACATCCGGAAAAGCGGCTGCCAGGAAATGCGAATTTCTGTTTTGATTACATCGAAGGAGAATCGATCCTGCTCAGTTTGGACATCATTGGCGTAGCAGGTTCTAGCGGTTCGGCCTGTACATCGGGTTCCCTGGATCCATCGCATGTGTTACTGGCGATTGGTTTGCCGGCGGGAATCGCCCATGGATCGTTGCGACTCACTATTGGGAAGCAAACAACGGTTGAGGATATCAATTATGTGGTTGACAATCTAATCCAGATTATTGAACGGTTGCGCAAAATGTCACCGATTAATGCTGATTGTCCGATTGATGATGCTGTTTTTGATAAAGCCGATCATCACCACCATTAAGTATAAAAAAATATAACTAAGGAGAAATTAAGATGGACTATACAGATGTAGTAATGGAGAACTTTACCTGTCCTAAACATGTGGGCGAGATTGAAGGTGCAAATGGTATTGGTCAGGTTGGCAGCCCGGCTTGCGGCGATATCATGAAAATCTTCCTGAAAATTAATGATGACGGCGTCATTGAAGATGCGTCTTTTAAAACCTTTGGATGCGGTGCAGCCGTTGCCAGTAGCAGTATGGCAACCGATATGATTATCGGCAAGACCATTGAAGAAGCCGGAAAATTCAAAAATTCGGATGTGGTTGACGCTTTGGGGGGATTGCCAGCCGAAAAAATACATTGTTCGGTCTTGGCCGCTGAGGCCATTCAAGCGGCGATTGAAGACTATCACAATAAAAAAGCACAATAAAAAATAGTATCAAGCATAATAAATAAAAAACGCAGTTTCTGTTTACGGGAAACCGCGTTTTTTTGACACTACAAATAAAAAACAACGTTGCTATAAAAAAAAGAATAGGGTAAGATATGGATATGACAGAAAATGAAAGGAACACGAAATGAAGGCGAATATTTTGCTCAATGTAGAAGTCGTTTCGAAAAAGAATGGGCGACGGCATGGATTGGTCAAGAGTCTGGTAGTGGTGAATCATGTCATTAGATACCTGGTGATCAATCCCGGTGGGGTTTTCTCAAAGGCTCAGTTTTTTAAACCGGAAAATATTTTGGATGTTAATTATAAGCGTTTGGTAATCGAGAGTGAAAAAGTCATTCTTAAAGCAAAAGGCCAAAAAGTGAAAGACTATCTCGATGAGGCGTTTCCACTGATGGACTATCCGGTGGTGGATAAAAATAAGGAGTCATTTGGTCATGTTGTTAATGCGACCATTGAAGAAGGAACATTTGCCATTACAGAATACGAAATTTCCAGAAGCTTTTTTGATGATATCGATCACGGTTTTGCGATTATTCCAGCCGAAGAACTTACGTATAAAGATCAGGTGCTTTATTATGAAAAAGATATGTACGATTTGGGATTTAAAGAACAGGGCACCGGAATTGCCAATAAACTTCTGGGGGTAAAATAGATGGACAATTCTTCAAACAAAAAAAGACTACTAGTTCTCAATCTCATCGTCGTTGTTTTAATTGGTGCGGTTTGCTTTTTTATCTGGCCAACGCTTTCGGGCATGTTTGCACCATTTTTCTTTGCCATTGTCCTGGCTTATTTGCTTAACCCGCTGGTTAGAAATCTTGAAGATAAAGGTTTAGATCGGGGGGCAGCGGTTCTAATTGTTTTCTTTTCGGTATTGGCACTGGTGATTGGCGCCTTTATGAGCTTTGTTCCCAGTTTGATTACCAATATTGCCAGTATGATCAGAAGCATTCCAAACTTTGTGACACAAACCCAGACCTACATCACTAATTTGTCGGACTATATTTCGAATTTTACCGGATATGACATTACCCAGTTTTTTAACCTGGAACAGGTTCTGGGAAATGTAATCCAGGGGTTTGCAACGGCACTCCAGGGGATATCAAATGCCATTCTACAAAATAGCGGCCAGGTGATGAATATCATTATCGTGCCATTAGTCACTATTTTTCTGCTGATGGATAAGGAACTCTTTATCAAGGGGATCATGTATCTGGTGCCACTATATTATCGCAACAGCATGCTTAAAATGTGCTGTGACATCGATCTGGTTATTGGTGGTTTTATCAAGGGCCAAGGTCTGACATCCCTGATCGCTGGGATTGCAACCGGGATTGGAGCCTTTGCTCTGGATTTGCCTTACGCAAGTATTATTGGTGTTATTGCCGGGGTCACAACCATGGTTCCTTATTTTGGACCAGCGGTAGGTAGTTTTGTGATTGTAGTACTGATACTGTTTATTAATCCACTACTGATTATTCCGATGCTAATCGTTATTGGGGTGGTTCAGGTGATCTGTGGTAATTTTCTGGCGCCGGCACTGATGTCCGGAAATGTCGGTCTTCATCCGGTGTTTATTATCTTTTCGATTTTCTTTTTTGGGGCTATGTTTGGAGGCGTGGGAATGATTATGGCGGTGCCGATGGCGGGAACCATTAAGGTAATTGCCGGGTATATTATTTCCATATTTGCATCAAAAGACGCTACTGACCAAAAAAGGATTGACATTTAAATATGGAATTAATATAATCATCTATCATAGGTTAATATAAAAATGCATTGAGAACGAAGGCTCTAAAAATAACAATTACAGAGAGAGAGACACGGCTGAGAGTCTTTTAAAGTTAGTTTAGGGTTGCCCCGTTCGAGCAGCTGGGAAGAAAGATTAAATGAGAGGTTCATTGAGTATTTTCAGTCGGGAAACCGTTATTAATAAAGTGAGTTGCCAATTATATTGCAGCTAATTTGGGTGGTACCGCGGATTAAACCGTCCCTTGCAGACTTGCAGGGGATTTTTTGTTTTTTATAGACACCGAGAAGTATCAAGTACGCACAACTAAAAATTAAAAATGCAATAAGGAGAAAAAATGAAACCATTAGGATTAAATGAAATCAGAGAGAAATATTTAGCGTTTTTTGAAGAAAAAGGACATCTGCGATTAAACAGCTTTCCACTCGTGCCGATTAACGACAAGAGCCTGTTATTGATTAACTCGGGGATGGCACCGCTAAAACCTTATTTTACCGGTGATGAAATACCGCCAAGAAATCGGATTACCACCTGTCAGAAGTGTATTCGTACCCCGGATATTGAAAATGTCGGGAAAACAGCCAGACACGGCACATTTTTTGAAATGCTGGGTAACTTTTCCTTTGGCGATTACTTCAAAAAAGAAGCTATTCCCTGGGCCTGGGAATTCTGTACCAAAGTGATGGAAATACCGGAAGATAAAATTTGGATCACGATTTATCTTGATGATGACGAAGCCTTTCAAATCTGGAATGAAGACGTCGGAATACCCAAAGAAAAAATTGTGAGACTGGGAAAAGAAGACAATTTCTGGGAGCATGGATTGGGCCCCTGTGGCCCCTGTTCCGAGCTTTATTTCGACCGGGGTGAAGAATACGGCTGTGACAGCCCCACCTGTAGTGTTGGTTGCGACTGTGACCGTTATGTTGAATTCTGGAATCTGGTTTTCACCCAGTTTGATAAAGATGAAGCGGGCAACTATAACCCCTTACGAAAACCCAATATTGATACCGGTATGGGATTAGAACGTCTGGCCGTTGTGATGCAGGGTGTGGGTACCATCTTTGAGATTGATACGGTTGGCCATGTACTCAACTATATCTGTAAAAAAGCGGGGGTAAATTATGGCGATGATCCTCAGGACGATATTTCGATCCGAGTTATTACCGACCATATCCGCAGCGTCACCTTTATGATTGCCGATGGCGTGATGCCAGGAAATGAAGGCCGCGGTTACGTGTTGCGACGATTGCTTCGCCGGGCCGTTCGGCATGGAAAATTATTGGGTATCAAGGATCTTTTCCTTTATGATGTCGCTAAAGAAGCCATCCGGGTTTCGGAAGGGGCTTATCCTGAACTACGCGAAAAACAGGAATTCATTCAAAAACTGATCCGCATTGAAGAAATACGTTTTAAAGAAACCATCGATCAAGGTTTGGCACTGTTAAACAAAGAACTGGATAAAATTATCGAAATGGAAGAAACAGTATTCCCGGGTGGTGGTGCTTTTAAGCTTTATGATACCTATGGTTTTCCCTATGATCTGACCAGAGAAATTGTTGAAGAACGGGGCCTGACCATTATCGCGGAAGACTTCGAAAAAGAAATGCAGGCACAGCGGGATCGAGCCCGACAGGATCGCCTCAATAGCGATTTAGCAGTATGGGCTGATGATCCCTTTAATCCTTTGGGACCGGATGCCGTCAATACCTTTGTCGGCTATGACAATCTGGAAGCGGAAGGCACCATCTTAGGGCTCTATGTGAATGAAGCCCTGGTGGACGAAGCAAAAGCTGGCGATGAGGTACTGGTACTGCTGGATCAGACCGCGTTCTATGCCGAAAGTGGAGGCCAAACCGGGGATCATGGGATCATTCAAAAAGGCGATGGCTTAATTGAAATCAGGGATTGTAAAAAAGGCAGCCTCAGCCGACATATTCATTCGGGTATCGTGAAGTCAGGAACCTTTAAGGTAGGGGAGAGTGTCATTACAGAAGTCAACAAAGACTTACGGGATGCTGTTCAGCGGAATCATACGTCGACTCACTTATTGCAAAAAGCCCTGAAACAGGTTTTAGGCGACCATGTGGAGCAGGCGGGGTCATTTGTATCTCCCGACCGGTTGCGTTTTGACTTTAACCATTTCCAGGCCATGACCCGGGAGGAAAAACGACAGGTGGAAGACATTGTCAACGCAGCGATTTTAGCGGCCTATGATGTATCTATTTTTGAGACCAACATTGATCAAGCCAAAGAATTGGGAGCGACCGCTTTATTTGGCGAGAAGTACGGTGAAATTGTCCGTGTTGTCAAAGTTGGTGACTTTAGTACCGAGCTTTGTGGTGGCTGTCATATCAGCAATTCTGCTAAAGTCGGTCTCTTTAAAATTATCAGTGAAGGTGGTGTTGCTGCTGGGGTTCGACGAATTGAAGCGGCAACCGGTTTTAATGCCTGGCATCTGGTGGAAAAAATGGATGATACTCTGGTTGAAGTGTCCAATTTGATGAAAACAAATCCGGATCAATTGCTTGAAAAAGTAATGGAATTGGCTGAAATTAACAAACAAAAAGAACGCACCATCGCTGAACTAAAACAGAAGTCGGCCGGAAATGCGATAATGGATATCCATCAGAAAATGGTGATCATCAGTGGCGTTCAGGTTACCATTGCTGACGTTGAGAAAATGCCGATGGAAGAGCTTAGAACCATTGGAGACTTACTAAAAGACCGAATGGGATCGGGAATTGTACTGTTGGGGAGCGCCTTAGATGGCAAGGTTAATTTTGTTGCAACAGCGACTCCGGATATCGTTAAACGCGGCTTCCATGCGGGTAAAGTCATTAAAGAAGTGGCGACAATAGCTGGCGGAGGCGGTGGTGGACGCCCGGATATGGCGCAGGCTGGGGGGAAACTTCCAGAAAAATTGGCTGAATCACTGTCAAAGGGAGAGGCATGCATTCGGGAGCAGTTGAATTAATTGATTAATAAAATGAAAAATTACATCATTTGACTTGTCTTTTCTTTATCTTTGGGTTAAAATGATATAAATTGATTGTGAAGGAGGTCAGATGACAATGGGAGAAAATACGGTGATTGATCGAGGAACCATTATGTTTGAGGTCGATAGCGAAAAGTCTCAGAAGATCGACGAAGTGATGCGCAATGTACATAAGGCTCTAGTTGAAAAAGGGTATAACCCTGTCAATCAAATTGTAGGTTATGTCATGTCAGGAGATCCGACCTATATCACAAGTCACAGAGAAGCGCGAAACGCCATACAGAAAATTGAACGGGATGAGTTGCTCGAGGAACTTGTTCGACGTTACTTAAAAAGTATTTAGTAGGCTGATAATTTGGGGCTGTCTCAACCGAGGCAGTCCTATTTTAGTTTTGGTATGGCGACGGGCAGATGGAGTTTTGATTGTAGAAGTTGGTGTTTAGTCACCGTACCGATCAATTGTTAATCTGTACACATAACGCTTGTGGTTAGGAAATGATTAGAAGATGATATTAAATACCCTAGGTAATACTGGAATCAAGGTCTCGCGGATGTGCTTTGGCAGTTTGACGATTGGGCCGCTCCAGAAAAACAAAACTCTTTTAGAAAGTCGGGAAATTATCGCGGCGGCTTTGGATTGTGGTGTTAATTTTTTTGATACGGCGGATCTGTACAATAATTACGATCATCTGTGTGCGGCGATCCAGATGCAACAGGATGTGGTGATTGCGACAAAATCCTATGATTATACGGCAGCGGGTGTTCTGAGCAGCTTGCATCGGGCCCTTTCGGAACTGGGACGGGATTATGTTGATCTTTACCTGCTCCACGAACAGGAAAGCAAAAAAACCATTGAAGGCCACTGGGAAGCCATTGAAGCGCTGATTGCCGCAAAAAAAGCGGGAAAAGTAAGAGCCATCGGCATTTCCACTCATCGGATAGAAGGTGTTTATGGGGCAAATCTGTTTTCTGAGCTGGATGTGATTCATCCGCTGATTAATTTAACCGGCATTGGTATTGAAGATGGAACTACCGAAGAAATGGCGGCGGCCATCCACCAGGCAAAAAGGTCTGGGAAGGGCGTTTACGGCATGAAGCCGCTAGGCGGTGGTAATCTGCTCTCTCAGAAACAGGCCAGTTTTGAGTATGTCTTGAACCTGGCAGATCTGGACGCCATTGCGATTGGGGTTCAATCGATTAATGAAGTGCGGTATAATGTCAAAAAATTTAACGGCGAGACCATACCAGACGCTTTGGAAGTGGCTGTTTCCAGTGCTCCAAAGAGACTACATATCAGTGACTGGTGCACCGGCTGTGGAGAATGTCTCAAACGCTGCAACCACAAGGCGTTAACCTTAGTTAACGGAAAAGCCACCGTTTTACAGGAAAACTGTGTGCTTTGCGGCTACTGTGGTTCCGTCTGTAAAGACTTTTGCATCAAAGTAATTTAATACAGTCATAACAATAAGATGGGATAATGAATGGAAAGAATTTTAGGAATTGATGTTGGTGACAAACGGATTGGGGTTGCTGTAACGGACCCGTTGCAGATTACGGCCCAGGGGGTCATGACCCTTAAACGAAAGACCCGGGATGATGATTTAGAAGCATTTCGGAATCTCATTGCAAAATATGAGATCAAAAAAGTGGTAGCTGGTCTGCCACTGAACATGGACGGTTCAGAATCCGCTCAGACCCGGAAAACAGTGAATTTTTGTCAATTTATAAAAAAACGGCTAAATATCGAAATCATCTATATTGATGAGCGTTTAACCTCATCCTGGTCGGAAAAAGTGTTGATCGAAGGAAATGTTTCCCGGGAGAACCGCAAAGATTATATTGATATGCTGGCAGCTCAGATCATTCTCCAGTCTTACATGGACCGGGCCGTTAAATAATTCATAATAATGGATTCTTTAAGCATAAAAAGGTATAATTTAAAGATTATGAGCGAAAAATAAAATTGAAAGTGAAGTTGATATGGAAGAAAAAATAATTTTAGAAGATGAAAATGGCGTTGCACGAGAGTTTGATTTAGAAGTCTCCTTTCCTCTGGGTGAAAAGACATATGTGCTTTTAACAGAAGGCGAAGAAAGTGACGATGTATTTGCGTTCTTTATCGATGAAGACGAAGAGGGTGAAATTCTGGTACCCGTAGAGGATGAAGCAGAATTCGCTTTAATTGAAGCAGAATACGATCGCATCATGGACGAAGAATATGATGATTTAGAAGAAGACGAAGATGAAGGTGAAGTTGAGTAACGCCCCTTGCTAGCGGGCTTTCTTAGCTGATCGAATCGTTTTATCAAAGTAAATGATTAACGCCTGGAAAAAAAGATAGCTGCTCATGTGCCCAAGCGGTCACATGAGTGAGCTTCTTGTTTCAAACACCTCGCTGAATTTAATCAGGGCTTATCAGGAAGGGCACCATACAGGGGTTATTTTTGTTATGCAACGCAATGATGCCAAAGCGTTTTACCAAACAAAGTAAAAGATCCGATATTTTCACGTTTATTGGATCAATGTCATAGTCTGGGAATAGAGATCCGTGCGCTTTCCTGTGATATTGATGGAGTAAATATAGAAATTATCGGAGCATTGCCTGTCACTGTTTTATTTAAGAAAAGACTTAAAAAGAGGTGTGACCACTATGAATAACAAAAAACAAATTGTGGATGCACTCAGAAAAAGAGGGAACAAAGTAACCCCTCAACGTCTGGTTACCATTGAGGTTCTGTTGACCTTTAGGCAGCAGCATTTTAGTGTTGAAGAGTTATTTCTGGGTGTCAAACAGCGCAATCCTGATGTGGGAATGTCGACCATTTATCGAACGGTGCAAATATTAGAAGAAATGGGACTCATTACCAAACGTAATTTTGATGATGGCTTTGCTCGGTACGAACTCTGTGAGTTGGATGAAAAACACTGGCATCATCACTTAATCTGCTTAAAATGTGGAAAGGTAATCGAAATGCAAGACGATTTCCTGGAAGCTCTGGAAAAAGAAATAGAAGAAAAGAAGGATTTTATGATTATCAATCACGAACTTAAGGTGTACGGATACTGTTCGGATTGTTATGCAATAACGAAAGGAGTTAAATTTGACTGAAAATAAAAACTTAATAACGACGGAAACCCAACGCGTGGAGGGCCGTTCACGATCGAGACGAAAGCCTCAACCTCAGAAAAACAAAGATAAACTGAGATTAGTACCATTGGGGGGCTTAGGTGAAATCGGGAAAAACCTGAACGTATTTGAATACAAAGATGATATCATTCTTGTGGATTGCGGGCTGAAATTTCCAGATGACGATATGTTCGGAATTGACATTGTGCTGCCGGATTATAATTATATTCTGGAGAATCAGGATAAGGTCAAGGGCGTTGTCATAACCCATGGGCATGAGGATCACATTGGCGGACTTGTTTATCTGCTCAGAAAGATTAACATTCCTATTTATGCCACGAAATTTACCATGGGCCTGATTGATAAAAAGCTCAAAGAGCATGGCTTACTAACCAAAACCACCCGAATTATTGTTAAGCCGAAAGATCGGATTGACATAGGTGAGTTCAACGTAGAATTTATTCGCGTTAATCATAGCATCGCGGATGCCGTGGGATTGTGTATCAAGTGTGCGGCGGCAACGGTTGTCCACACCGGGGATTTTAAAATTGACTATCATCCAATTGGTGGTGAAGTAATCGACTTGCAGCGATTCGCCAAAATTGGATCACAAGGTGTAGACCTGCTGATGTCTGATAGTACCAATGTTGAAGGGACTGGATTTACCCAATCTGAGAGCACGGTTGGACCAACACTTTTCAACTTGTTCAGAAACGCTAAAGGACGAATCATCGTTACGACTTTTGCCTCTAATGTGCATCGTCTCCAACAAGTGATTGATGCTGCGGTAGAGTATAACCGTAAGGTTATTATCTGTGGGCGAAGCATGGAAAATGTCAGCGAAGTGGCCATGGATTTGGGTTACATGAAAATGCCCCCCAATGTACAGGTTCAGTTGCGAGACATTAATAAATACAAAGACAAAGAATTAGTAATCATAACCACCGGCAGCCAGGGCGAACCGATGGCCGCCTTGGGACGAATGGCACTGGGTGAGCACCGTCACCTGACCATAAAAAAAGAAGATCTCGTCGTCATTTCGGCATCCGCAGTGCCGGGAAATGAAAAAATGGTCTCAGAGGTTATTAATAAACTCGTGGAATTAGGTTCGGATGTTGTTTATGGCGGATTTGCTGAAATTCATGTCTCTGGTCACGCCAGACAAGAAGAGCTAAAACTGATGATTACGCTAGTCCGTCCCAAACATTTTCTTCCTGTACATGGGGAAAGCCGGATGCTAATGAAGCATGTGGAGTTAGCACAAAGTGTTGGGATTAAAAAGGAAAGAACTCTGATTGCTGAAAATGGAAATATCCTGGAAATTGATAAACGCAGTGTTCAGATTGTTGGTAAAACTCAAGCTGAACCGGTTCTGGTTGATGGGCTGGGAGTCGGTGATATTGGTAACATTGTTCTCAATGACCGAAAACGTCTTTCAGAAGACGGGCTCTTTATTGTGGTTTGTACCATGCACAAGGGCAAAGCGGTATCGGGACCAGATATTATCTCTCGTGGCTTCGTTTATGTAAGAGAATCTGAAGAACTCATTAATAACGCCCGCGAAGAAGTCAAGAAAGCCTTGCTATCTTGTGAAGAAAAGGGTATTATTGACTGGAATTCCATTAAAAATGTCATTCGGGAGAGCCTGTTTAAATACCTCTATGCAAAAACTCAGAGAAAACCAATGATACTACCCATATTGATGGAAGTATAAATTTAATATGGCAATTGGTGAAATACATATCGTTAGCAGTTGTCGATAAAATTTTAAAAGTAGGAGTAACAGATGAACGTCTATGATGAAGCCAATAATTTGGCACGAGCACTCAAGGAATCCACAGAATATAAGAATTTTTTAGCCGCGAAAGAAAAGCTGGAACAAGATCCCGAAAAGTATGAAATGGCCAAGGATTATATGCGTAAGCAAATGGAAATTCAATCCTTCCAAATGTTGGGAAATGAACTGACAGAAGATCAGATTACTTCTTATAATGCCATTGCGAATACCATAATGGGCATCCCTGAAATCGCTGAATTTTTTCAGGCCCAGATGTATTTTTCAGTAGTCTTTCAGGACATTACCGATATCATGGCAAAAGCAGTTGATTTGGATATGGGACTGTTTGATTCAGAAGATGAAGGCTGTGGCGCTTAAACAACGATTGAAATAGAAACGATTTAAAAAGAATATAGGTGCCAACCTCTAGCGGTCCTATATTCTTTTTTACAGTTTAGGAAAGGAAGGTGAACGGATGAGTAACGGAACAAATCGACAGCCGCCCCGAAAAAAAACGGGAAAACTGATTGCCATTATTCTTTTATTATTAGTCGTCTTTGGTGCGACTGGTGTGTTCAGCTTTAATTACTTTATCGGACAAATGTTAGAACCAGTGGGAGCCGGAGAGCTTGTTTATGTTCAAATAGAACAAGGTGCCGTTATCAGTGATGTGGCAGAGTTACTGGCTGAAAATAATTTAATTCGGGATGTTTTTGCCTTTGAAATGTTGGCCAAAAAAGAGAATACCGCTCACCAGATCCAGTCCGGCTACTATGCTTTTAGCCCGGCAGAATCGGCCCAGCAGATACTTGATCGTCTGGTAGCAGGGGACGTAGCTGATGCCACCGTGACGATTCCTGAAGGACGTAATATTTCAGAGTTCGCTAAAATATTTGAAGAGAAAAATATTTGTGATGCGGATGCATTTATCGAAGAAACAAAAAAAGTAGCAGAATATCAGGAAGAATATTCCCTTCTTAGCAGCATTCCCCTGACTGAAAAAGACGGGATGAGTCGAACTCTGGAGGGCTACCTCTTTCCCGATACCTACAGTTTTTCTCCAAATACGGACCCATCAGAAGTGGTCACCGCCATGCTGGATCGGTTTGTGGAGGTCTACGATCAGGATCTGCAAAAACAAACCAAAAAAATGGATAAAACCGTGGATGAAATTGTGATTATGGCTTCTATTGTGGAATTAGAAACAAAATTAGTTGAGGATAAGGCCAATGCTGCCAGTGTGTTTTACAATCGGATTGCCGAGAACATGCCGCTTCAATCGGACATCACCGTGGATTATGCCCGGGGTGAAAAAACGGCCGTATTAACAACCGAACAAACCCAGTTTCCATCACCCTATAATACCTACATCAATACCGGATTACCCTTTGGGCCGATTTGCTCCTTTGGTGAAACTTCCTTAGAAGCGGCTTTAAATCCGGCGCAAACAAACTATTTATATTTTGTTGCCGATATGGATTCGGGAAAGATCTATTTCAATGAAACCTATGATGAGCATTTAGAAGACGTAGAAAAATATATGGGAAACTAATTAAGACAACGAAATATGCCAGCGCTATAAAGAAGTTGCCAATAAAAAAGAATGAAGGCCAGACAGTGAGTGAGATTGTTAAAGATTACATCGAGGATTATATTAGAGGATTAATTCCGGCTAATCGTCCCCAAATAGAAGCATTCAGAAAAAGAGCTATGGATGATAATATTCCGATTATCCATCAAGAAGTTCAAAAACACATTGAATTATTAATCGCCGCAAAAAAAACCAGGACTGTTCTGGAAGTTGGCACAGCTGTAGGCTTTTCGGCGTCTATCTTTGCCGAAGCGATGGGCCCTCAGGGGCAGGTGGATACCATTGAACGCAATTTTAAAATGGTGGTTCAGGCAGAAGAAAATATTGCCAGCCTGGGACTTAGCCATCAGATTAATCTGATGGTTGGGGATGCCCAGGAAAAACTGGCAGTACTGGATAAAAGCTATGATTTAATTTTTTTGGATGGGGCCAAAGGCCACTATATCCATTTGCTGGGCGATTGTCTGCGGTGTTTAAAGCCCGGAGGACTATTGATTTCTGATAATGTATTGTTCAAAGGCATGATCGCCAGTAATGAACTGGTTATTCGTCGCAAAATAACCATTGTCAAGCGGATGCGGATGTATCTGGAAACTATCGCCAACCATCCCCAATTGGTTACCAGTATTCTGCCACTGGGTGACGGTTTGGCGATCAGCTTAAAAAAAGACGATTAAGTACGAAGAGCAGCGCAAGGAAAGAAAAGAACGGAGAAACAGCATGAAAAAACCGGAACTTTTGGCACCGGCAGGAAATTTTGAAAAACTAAGGTATGCCCTTCATTATGGGGCTGATGCGGTCTATTGTGCCGGTAAGAAATTTGGGCTCAGAGCAAAGGCCGATAATTTTGATCAGACCGCTCTGGCCGAGGCGGTTAAGTATGTCCATGAACGCGATAAAAAGATTTACGTCACACTCAATATGATTCCCCACAATGCAGATTTAGACGGTCTGCCTGAATATGTAAGCGAACTAAAAGACCTGGGAATTGACGGTGTGATTGTAGCCGATCCCGGGGTTTTTTCTGTCGTCCAGGAAGTAGCTCCTGACTTAAAAATATCCGTCAGTACTCAGGCCAATAATACCAATTGGCGCAGTGTGGCATTCTGGCATGCCCAGGGTGCCAGGCGGATTGTACTGGCCCGGGAACTGGGACTTATTGAAATTCAGGAGATCCGGGAAAAAGTGGCTCCGGAAATGGAGATTGAGATCTTTGTTCACGGTGCCATGTGCATTTCCTATTCGGGACGATGTCTGTTAAGCCATTATATGACCGGTCGAAATTCAAATCAGGGAGATTGCGCCCATCCTTGCCGGTGGAAGTATCACCTGATTGAAGAAACCCGGCCCGATGAAGCCTTTACCATTGAAGAGGATGCCACCGGTTCCTTTATTTTTAACTCCAAGGATCTTTGCCTGATCGATGAAATTCCCGCCTTGATGGCATCAGGAGTAGACAGCTTTAAAATTGAAGGTCGGATGAAAAGCCTCTATTATGTGGCCACCGTGGTATCCGCTTATCGCAGTGCCATTGATTATGCCTATGATAATCCCGCGGTAAAAAAGCTTGATAAGGGCTATTATGATGAACTGACAAAGGTCAGTCACCGCAATTACACCAAAGGGTTTTATAGCGGCAAAACAACATCAGAGGATCAAAATTACGGCACCAGCAGTTATACCCGGCATTATGACTTTGTCGGTCTGGTTCTGGAATACGACGAGAATACCGGGATGGCTTTAATTGAGCAGCGTAACAAGGTTGTATTAGGTGATGAGATCGAGATCATGATTCCGGGAGACGGGTTCGTTACGCAAGCGATTAAGGTAATGACGGACGTATCCGGTCAGGCAATCGAGTCGGCACCGCATCCCAAAATGCATTACTATTTACAAATGTGTACACCGGTTAAACCGATGGATATCATCAGAAAACGGGATTAGCTTTGGTAAAAAGACTCTTTTAAACACCGAGCCGCAAACAAAATAACACCCCAATTGGAGGAATCATGAGAATATATATTGCCGCTTCATGGAAGCATCAGCATGCCGTTGAAATGCTGACGGATTTGTTGGAAACTCGGGGCCATACCATTTTGTCATGGATCCGCGAGGGACGACCGGAAGAAGCCTTTCTTTCACAAAAAGAGCTCACCCATTTTATTGAGTCTGCTGAAGGAGAACGCGTTTTTGATTTTTGTATCAGTTCGGTTACCAGTGCCGATCTGATTATTTATATTGGTCCCTCCGGTTGTGATGCCTGGGCTGAGATCGGCGCGGCTTATGGCTCCAAAATTCCGGTTTTTGGTCTACTGGCCAAGGCCGAACAGGTCGGGCTGATGCGCCATATGATTAAAAACTGGTACAGTTCTATTTCGGAGTTGATGGCCGCCGTGGATGCCATCAGTTAATAAATCGATAGTTTAGTAGAAAAAGATTTTAACAGTATCAATAAACAGCTTGCTGTTTATTAATACTGTTTTTTTTGATTGATAAACACAAATTTAAATTATTTTATTGGCAAGGTGGACAGTTGTTTTATTTTCAGGTAAAATGAATTTAGTGTCTATAAAAGAGGTGAGAAAATGTTTAGAATAGGAATTTGCGATGATCAAAGAGCCATCTGTTCTCAAATGGAAGGGATTATTTTGGACCATCGAAATATGTTTGCGGAGGAAGTCGAAATCGATGTGTTTTATTCCGGTGAAAGACTGGCAGAGTTTATAAAACATGAACATGATTTCGATTTGATTTTTCTGGACATCGAAATGGAAGGGCTAAACGGCCTTGATTTAGGCCGGAAAATTCGTGAAGAGATGGATAATCAAACGATGCAGATTGTCTATGTGTCTGGGAAAGAAAATTATTATAAGGATCTTTTTGAGGTGCGACCCATGCATTTTCTTTCAAAGCCCATTGAACCAGCAATACTGATAAAAGACATTAACCTGGCAATGAAATTAAGCGGCTGCCTAGGTGGCGTTTTCTGTTATCGAAAGGGAGCCGTAACATATAAGATTCCCATCAAAGACATTCTCTACTTTCAAAGCGTGAATCGGGAGATTAAGATTACCACGACAACAGGGGAAGATTTGTTTTATGGGAAGCTACGAGATGTCACCCCCCAGCTAGAAGGTGATCAATTCATGAAAATTCATAAATCCTATCTAGTTAACTATGAGCATGTAGTAAAATTCAAGTATGACGAGGTCAGGATGTCCAATTCGGACTGTCTGCCAATTAGTCAGCTAAAGCGGAAAGAAATCAGGGGTTTGCAAATGCGATATGAACTCGAAAGGTTGGAATAATGGAGCTAAGTACCTATGAAGTGGTATATCTGATAGCTAATATTTTTGGAACATATATCGTTTATAAATTTATGCATGTATTCTTTGAGACCAAAGAAGCCAATCATAAGATAGAACTCTTATCCTATGTGGGATATTACATATTTATTGCGCTGGTATATTTGACGATTAATATACCGGCAATTATGATAATCAGTAATATTCTTGCTTTTTTAGGTCTGTCATTAAACTATAAAGTAGGAATTAAAAAACGGCTTCTATCAGTATTTTTGATTTATTTGATTGTAATGTGTGTCGAACTGATTGTTGGATTGCTTTCAGGATATTTTAATTTTCCTTTGATGTCCACTAACAATTATTCCTCAGAATATGGGCTGATTATAGTTCAAATCATATTGTATTTTGTCGTTCGAGTTTTCAATAATTACAAAAATATCAGACTAGGAGAAACAATCCCGCTGGCCAATTGGATCGCAATTATTTTGATCCCGATTTCATCCTTATATATCATTTTAACCTTATTTCAAGCAATAGGTTTGTCCTGGAAGCAAGTTCTAATCGGAGTAGTATTGATACTACTTGTCAATTTCACAATCTTTTATTTGTATGATGTCATTTCAGCTTTCATGGTCGATAAAATGGATAAAATCATGGTTGATCAGCAAAATAAATACTACCAAAAACAATTCGAACTAATGGAGTCATCATTAAAAACAACGAAAGCAATGCGGCATGATCTGCGAAATCACTTAGCGGTTATCTATGCATTGGTTGAAAAAGGGGAAAGAGACGCTGCTTTAAAACATCTAACAAAGATGACTGATGTTTATGACGATAAGAAACAATACGCGTGTACCGAAAACATTGATATTGACAGTATTTTGAATTTTAAAATTCAGGAAGCAGCGCAACAAAATATAAAAATAGCGCTTGATCTGAGTATTCCCGAAAAAATGAGTATTGCATCATTTGATTTGGCGATAATTTTAGGAAACCTGCTGGATAACGCCATTGAGGCCGTTGCTGAGATGGAAAAAGAAAGACAGATAAAAACAAACATAAACTATGACAAAGGGCGTTTAATTATTCTGGTGGAGAATCCATATCTGGGTGAACGTGTAAAAGTCGGCAATCGATATCTTACAACCAATAAAGAGCCAAGCCAACATGGTTTAGGCCTGGAAAATGTAAAAAGTGTTTTACAAAAATACGATGGGACGATGGATATTACCCAGCGGAGTAATATCTTTTCGGTTTCCCTGCTGTTGTTTGTATAGAGCCTTGTTGCGAGCATTCTTTTATTAAGATTGCTCGTTTTTATTTGAATAAAATAAAAAATCTTAGTTCACTACAAAAAAATATAGTAATTTCAACATAATATCGCACAAATAAAAATATATGGTAGATTTAGGACATAAAAGATAAAAAGAGGAGGTTGTTTTGAAAAATCTATCATTAAAGTGCTATCGGGTTATTGCGGCTATGGCGTTGATGGTAACAACGTTAAACGTTAATACGGCTTGTTTTTTTATTATGCACCAGCCCAAATTACCTGAGGGTGCAGATAAACTCAGGAAGTTCTAATGAGAATCGCAATAACTGAGAGAATTACAGATATCCTTGTAAGCCATGAAATTATTATAGAGGAGAACAGAAATTTGTATACCTATGGATTACAGCAAGGACTGTTGATGATCCTCAACATTGCTACGATTCTGGGAATCGGGATTGTGTTAAATATGGTTTGGGAAAGTATTATTTTCCTCTTAACATATGTTCCACTTCGGGGAATAGCGGATAGCGCTATAGATAAATATAAACGTTAGTTATCCTCTTGATATGAGTAGCGTTATATAACATTTACAGAAGGTGTTTCTGTTTCTATACTTGCTGGCGTTATTGCAGCAGTTATGCCATATATAGGACCAGCTGGAGTAATTGCTTCAATGAGTTTTGGATCATTAGCTGCAATTGCGGGTCCTTCGATTGGATCAACTGTAAATTATAGTCTTTATAGATTTTCTTCTTTATATTATAACAATATAAAAATTAATTGGTCTCTCTATACAAGCAATGGCGAAACTTATGGTGGACATATTTCTATTATTCCGGTTTAAAATGTTAAAATCAGGAGAAAAGTTATGAAAATAAATAAATATTTAGTATTAAGAATTGTAGTAGCAATTATTTTCATGGCTTTATTAGTGATTCCAATATTTTATAATGTAGTTATGAGTAAAGAGGTTTTTATTTATTTAGTTTTAATTCCAATAATTTTATGTATATTTTATTTAATTTTATTGAAAATAATAAAATATATGGAAAATAAAAATAAATAAACGCCCCCCTCGGAATAAGTATCCGAGGGGGGTCTGAAAAGTCGAAATGCCAATCGATAGTCCGGCCTTCCTCGAGATGAAGGCGGATGATTTTTTCCTGAAGGACACGATCGTATTTACTATTTGACATGTTTGTAACTCCTTTTCAAGTTTGAATTATATCATCAAACTCGCTCCGGGTGTTACAATTTTATTGTAGCAGAACACAGGTGTATAATTATTAAAAAAATGTTAGAGGTATGTAATGTCTCAAGATAAGAACAATGAAATATTTAATTACGATAAAAATTTCCAAAAGTATTCAAAACTTTTTAGAAATCCGAAATATGAAGTTTATGATTTAGAAAAATTTATATTTTTAATTGAAATAAAAGTTGTACATAATGAAGAGTTAAAACCCAAAATATTTGATCCATTAGAAACTGTCTTGTACATAGTGATGGTTTTTATTATTGCATCTACAGTTTTACTATTATGTAGTCAAGACGCATTTTTTTGTGTTTTAGTGCTGGCTGTGTTTACTTATATCACTTTATTTTTTATGGTAAATATTTTAAGAACTAAGTCAATTAATCAAATGACAGAATATTCAAAGGCTAAAAAAAATATTTAATCATAAAGAAATGCATTGAAAATGAAATTGTGAGACGCAAAGACAATGATATGAAAAATATCTAGTAAGTTAAAAAGATACCTTGTAGGTCGTCTTTTTTATGCAACAAAAAAATGAATAAGTTGACGTTGTATTGACCTGATCTCTCAAAAATGAAGCAATATAAATGTTAGTCACTTTTGGGCTTTTTATAATGTCCACAAATAGTTGGACACAAAATCCAGAAAATAAGATAAACTATACACATGAGTAGAAAACGACGA
>NZ_JAXQGA010000025.1:0-45745 GCF_034438075.1 Acetobacterium sp. K1/6
GCTGCCTGATCAAAATGCGAAAGGAGATTTATCTAAATATTTCTGATTTCGTGTCTTGACAAGCGTGTACATTATACTGGGTCAAAAATATCTGCCATTGGGAGCCGGTTCCATCTTTACATTTTCCATTGATGGTACCATTGATCAGGCCAAAAAGTTCATTGACAGCCTTGAAATCTTCTCGTTGTTGGCGAATGTCGCAGATGCGAAATCGCTCGTTATTCATCCGGCGTCCACAACACACCAGCAGTTAAGTCCGGAAGAACAGGCAGCCGTCGGATTCGCCCCGGATGTGATCCGTTTGTCAATTGGGGTTGAGGATGTCGATGACTTGATTTACGATATCGAACAAGCTCTGGAAAAAGCACTTTAGTAAATGATCCCCCTTAAATAGTTTAGATATGAAAAAAGACATCTGCTGTTAGTGGCAAAGCAGCAGATGTTTTCTTTTCGGGCTGATAAGATTTCCACGAACCATTTTAAACTCAGTCAAAAAATTGATTTAAAACACTATGAATTAGAGGTGTCACTATGCCAATCTGTGTAAAAGAAGGTTTGCCTGCCATTGAGACCCTTGCCAATGAAAATATCTTCATTATGTCTGAAAACCGGGCAAAACGCCAGGATATGCGAACACTGCAAATATTGATTGTTAACTTAATGCCAACGGTGATTGCGACTGAAACCCAATTATTGCGGTTACTGAGTAATACTGCCCTACAGTTAAATGTTGAATTTTTAAAGATTTCCAATTACACAAGTCAGGAGAGTTCATTAAATCATTTCAAACAGTTTTATCAAACTTTTGATGAAATCAAAGAAAAACACTATGATAGGGTTATTATAACGGGAGCCCCGATTGAAAAAAATGAATTTGAAGATGTGGATTACTGGCAGGATCTATGCCGGATAATGGAGTGGACCAAATCGCATGTGTTTTCATCCTTATATATTTGTTGGGGTGCTCAAGCGGCACTATACCATTATTATGGGGTGCAAAAATCTGCTCTGCATGCCAAATTATCCGGGGTCTATTCGCATCTCGTCAATAATCAGCGACATCCCATTGTCAGAGGATTCGATGATCTCTTTTTTGCCCCACATTCTCGCTATACAGCCATCTCTCGAGATGATGTGTTAGCGGTGCCAGAACTGGAATTGTTGGCGGAATCCCCTGATGCTGGTGTTTATCTGGTTTCAGATACAAACAATCGACAATTGTTTGTTACCGGGCACTGTGAGTTTGACCGGGTAACCTTAAAGAATGAGTACATTCGAGATTATTTACAGGGATTAAAGCCTGAGCTTCCCAAAAATTATAAACTTAAGGGTGAGATTCGTTTGTCAGATCAAACCAGTTGGAGTAGTCATGCAACCCTGCTTTTTACAAACTGGTTGAATTACTACGTTTATCAGCAAACACCCTACTACTTAAAGGAGTTGAGTTCTTGACACATAAAGAGATAATACTTTCAGGAATTGCATTAAAAAAGACCCCCAGACTTCCGGTTATGATTCTTTCAAGCGGGGTTTGGACAGATTATCGCAATGGACTAACCCTTCAGAACGTCTTGGAGGATGCCCCGGAAAAGATTGCTGAAACCATCATTGGTGATAACCGTAAAGTTGAGTCGGATGTTGTCTGGGTTGGTGCTGATTGCAGCAATGTCGTTGTAAAAGCTATTGGCGGAAAATGTACCTTTAATCTGCTGGGAGAGGCATCAACCGTTGATGAACCGCTGATCACGCGACCTGAGGATGTTGATCGGCTGAGGGTTGAAGACCTGGAAAACTCCCGAGAGATCGCTAATCTTTTAAAAACAGCAAGTCTCGTGACCGAACGAATCGGCGCAGAGTATCTTGTGGCAGTCAGTCAGTGGGGTGCATTCACGATGGCAGGGCAGCTTTTGGGAATGGATAACATGATGAAGATAGCCATTAAAGACAAATCTGGACTTGCTCATATCATGGAATTTACGGAGAGACTCCTCTTAAAATATTTGAATTTGTTCATAGATGCCGGAGTCGAAATGGTCAATCAGGCAGAACCCCTCTCATCAGGGGATGTCATTTCAGCTAAATTGTTTAAAGAGTTGTCTTTTCCACGAATTAAATCTGCTAACCAGGCAATTGCCAGGCGGATTAATACAAAATCGCTGCACATTTGCGGAAACACAACCAAGATTCTGGATTTAATTACAGAGTCGGAGACAAATCTTTTTTCAATGGATTACAAGGTTGATTTAAACACTGCTAGAGAAGAACTTTCGGGTAAGGTTGCTTTTGGCGGACAATTGGATCCCATCAGAGTTTTACTGGAAGGGACGACCTCTGAAATTGAGGCCGAATCACTGGCCTGCGTCAGAGCTGGTGGAGCACCAGGTTTCGTTTTAATGCCAGGTTGTGATATTGCCCCTAAAACAAAACTCGCAAATGTCCAGACGATGATTCACACGGCACATCATTTTGATGTTGAAGAAATAATATAAATTTTGAAGGAGCATAGCATGAGTAAGTACAACAATATAAATTCGCAATTAATTCACGGTGGTATTGATGGGGATGAAAAGACCGGAGCAGTGAATGTTCCTATTTATCAGACCTCCACTTATAAACAGGATGCCCTCGGCAAGGATCGGGGTTATGAGTATTCTCGATCCGGCAATCCGACCCGGGAAGCCCTGGAAGCACTGATTAACGAATTGGAAGGCGGGAGTGCCGGGCTTGCCTTTGCTTCAGGTATGGCAGCGACCACTGCAGTACTTAGTCTTTTTAAAACCGGAGACAAGGTAATCATTTCCAGCAATGTCTACGGCGGCACCTTTCGGGTGCTCGACAAGGTCTTTAATAACTTTGGCCTGACCTATGAAATTGTTGAAACATCCGATCTCAAGCTTCTGGAGGATAGTCTGACAGACGATGTGAAAGCTATTTTTATCGAAAGCCCGGCCAATCCGATTCTGACCATTACCGATATTAAGGCGGTGGCAGATATCGCCAGAAAACACGGAGTTTTAAGTATTGTTGATAATACCTTTATGACGCCCTACCTCCAAAGACCGATCTCACTAGGTGTTGATATTGTCGTTCACAGTGCCACAAAATACTTGGGTGGTCACAGTGATCTAATCGCAGGTTTAGCGGTTGTCAACAGCAAAGAGCTGGCAGAACGACTCTGGTTTATTCAGAATGCCACCGGTGGCGTATTACAACCCTTCGATTCATTCCTACTAATCCGGGGGATTAAAACGCTGGGGGTTCGAATGGATCGTCACATTGAAAATGCAACATTTATTACCGAGGTACTTAAAAGCAATCCCGGGGTCAAAGCGATTTACTATCCCGGCTTGCCGGACAGTCAGGGCTACGAGATCAATAAACGTCAGGCGGACGGTCCTGGGGGGATGTTCTCTTTTGAGCTGGATGAACAATATGATCTTAGTAAATTTGTCGAATCCCTGGAGCTAATTACCCTGGCAGAAAGTTTGGGTGGGGTGGAATCACTTATTTGTCATCCATCGAGTATGACCCATGCCTCCATCCCCTATGAAATACGACAAAAAGTTGGAATTGTTGAAAACCTGATCCGCATTTCGGTGGGGATTGAAGATAAAAATGATATCTTAGCGGATTTAGAACAAGCATTTGAAAAGAGTTTAGAGGCATAGTATGGCTTATTATAATGATATCAGAGAATTGATCGGCAATACGCCAATGATTAAGCTCAATCAGTTTCAGGTAAAAGATCAGGTTAATATTTTCGCAAAGCTGGAACTCTGGAACCCCGGCGGCAGTGTCAAAGATCGAATTGGCCTTTCGATGATTGAAGATGCGGAAAAATCGGGTTTGCTAAAGCCGGGTGGGACGATTATTGAAGGGACTGCCGGAAACACCGGTTTGGGGGTGGCGCTGGCCGCTATTAACCGGGGATACCGGGTGATCTTTGTGGTGCCAACTAAATTTTCGGTGGAAAAACAGACCCTGATGCGAGCCTATGGCGGAGAAATTGTTAATACTCCAAGAGATTTGGGAATGCTGGGCGCAACAGCGAAAGCCCAGGAATTACTTAAAACAATTCCCAATGCCATCTCGCTACAGCAGTTTGACAATCCCTCAAATCCAGCCATTCATTATCAAACAACCGGACCGGAAATTTATGCCGATCTTGATGGAAATATTGACTACCTGGTGGCCGGTGCTGGCAGCGGTGGAACCTATTCTGGCGTTGTGCGCTATTTAAAAGAGAAAAACCCTAATCTCAAAGGGGTTCTGACCGATCCGATAGGATCGATTATGGGTGGCGGTACAGCAGGCTGCTATGACATCGAAGGTATTGGCAATGATTTTATTGCCGGGACAATGGATATGAGCCTGGTGGATGAAGTGATCAAAGTAGATGATAAAAATGCCTTTGAACTTGCTAAGCAACTGGCAAAAAAAGAAGGAATCATTGCTGGAACCTCTTCAGGGGCAGCCTTATATGGAGCACTCAAACTGGCTGAGAAAATTGACCGGGGAAATATCGTCACCATTTTTCCAGATCGGGGCGACCGTTATTTCAGTAAAAACCTATACGATTAAACACCGTAAAATAACGGCCGGTGAACATTGATACGAATAAAAAGCTTCAGTTAATTGGCATTAACTGAAGCTTTTTAGCATTTCTGAGTTTAGCGACCTGAGTTTATGAAACGGGTTGATTTAAATAATTGGGGCATCCGTGACAGTTTGTTCGGGAACAATAGTCATCCAGAATTTTATGGAGGGCACAGGCACTGCTGCTATGAGAACGAACAATTTTTGCACCTGTTTTCTCGCCACTCTTAAGTGCACTGTGAATCATCTTGTGCGAAACAGTATTGGTAAACAAAACCAGCAGATCCGGACTGCCAATGACATTTTTCATATTTGCTGGCATCTGGGTAAAAACCTTAACCTTACATTGATAGCTTTTGCAAATTTCTTTATACTTGCATACCATTCGGTCATGCCCTCCAATAATTACAATACCCATAGTCCGAACCTCCTTACAAATTAATCATACTAAATATATATGAATAGTATAGTATCACATTTTGTTCTGAAGGTCAAGCTTTTACGTCCGATTATGTGAATATTCTGATCCATAAATATAAAAAACAGAGCTATAATTTAGCTCTGTTAATAGAGATTATGTTTACACTAGACATCTTCGCAAACAAAAGAAAATAATCCGAGTTTATGAATACTGGGGTTTTTCCCACATAGTGGGCAGTCTTCGTATTTTTTAAAGTTGAACAAATCAAATGATGATTCTAGGGTATCAACCATTAAAAGTTTGCCTTTTAATGAAGGGGCAATTTCGAGTAGTTGCTTGATTGCTTCAACCGCCTGGAGGACGCCGATGACACCGGGTACCGGCCCCAGAACCCCAGTCTCAGAACAGCTGCCGGCAGTTTTTGTGTCTGCTTCTGGAAAGAGGCAACGAAAACAGGGTCCCTCATCAGGAATAATATCCGTCACTTGACCATAATAAGCCAGAGCACCTGCTTCAATCAGCGGTTTCTTTTCCAGATAACAGGCATCATTAAGCAGATAACGAGTCGGTAAATTGTCTAGTCCATCAATAACCAGATCATGTTGGCCAACCAATGCTCTGGCGTTCTCACTTGAAAAAGAACCAGTATAGGTATTCACATGAAGTAAAGGACTTACTGCTTCAAGTGCCATCTTGGCGGATTCAACCTTTAAATAACCGATACGTGAAGTTAAATGGAGGATCTGGCGATTTAGATTGCTGATTTCAACCTGGTCAAAATCAATCAGTGTCAGGTATTTAACACCAGCTTTAGCCAGCACCAGATTGGCTGGACAGCCAAGCCCTCCAGCACCGATGGTTAAAATTTTGGATTCTTTTAGTTTAGCCACTATTTCATTTTGGATAGGGTCGTAGTGGGTATAAAGAGTAGAACTAGTAGCGAATTGGTTGTCAAAAATCAGTTTTATCAGATCAAAATAGAATATATCAGTCTGCAAAGAACCCAAACCAAGACGAATCTTTACCAGCTCAATGGGGATAAGTGTCCCCAGAAAGCAACTACTTAGAAGTTTGCCAAGGGGGGATGATTCGGTTTTAGAACGATTTTGAGGGCTTGTTGGAAAACCTTTGTCAATAATGTTTTCCTGGAACAAACTCAAAGCATGCCAATTGTCACAATAGTTAAAGCATCCCTGCCAGCCTTCGCTAACAGCAATAATTGTCGGCACCAATGACGTTTCGGATGCGGCCTTTAATAATGATTGGGTTATTTTACAAGTAAAGCGGGAATCACCAAAAATAAGATTGAAGTCAATATTATCAGGCATTTCTTTGACTAACCCCAAAGTGACATCTGGGTTGAGATCTTTCAAGCTGTCAAAGACAGATTCCCATTTAGTGTCATTTTCTAAATAGCATTCGATGTGCCCAATCCCCAGAGCAGTTAGGTAACGAAGTAAAAAATCACAGTGATTGAGATCAGCAGCACAGACTAAAATCTTTGTATCCAGGAGCTTTTTCTGGCCATGGCCACCAATATCCGGCATGATGATATGTCTTAGATAGCGCTTTATCTGAGTGGGATCTGAAAGGCTTCCAGGTTCTTCTATCAGGTTATTCTGGACGTGTTCTTGTTCCTTAACAGCGATAGCGGGGAGTACTTTTTTTTGAGCAGTGTCTTTTTTTCTGGCTTCCATATAATTGTGAATCGCATCATGAAGGGCATCGGCAGCAATATTTGAGCACAGTAGTTTTTCGGGAGGAAGACCACCAAGGGCTTCGGCGACATCATCATTTGTAATTAGCAGTGCCTCGGATAAGGTTTTTCTGGTTGCCAACTGAGTCAGCATACTGCTGGCTGCAATGGCAGCACCGCAGCCAAAGGTTTTGAATCTAACACCGCTAAGCCGTAGATCATCGACCTTTATATAGATCGTAATTGTGTCTCCATCGATGGGATTTCCCGAGTGTCCGACACCATCAGGATTGGGGAAGTCACCGACGTTTCGAGGATTGGCAAAATGGTCAAGTACGGTATTGTTGTACATGGTAAACCTCCAATTTGTAATAACGTAATTATACTATGGAATTAATATGAAATACAAGTGCGACTAATAGTTTTTGTGCTAACAAAAAAAACGATTAGAATTGGTTTTCATATGATAGAATCAATATGATAGAATAAAAAAGAATCAGCTTGACAAAAAATCGAGAATCAGATAGTATTTATTAAACATATTGAAATGCTATGAATTAAATATAAGAATGGAGAAAATTATGAATTTTAGCACCCTTTGCGTACATGGAAACACAGAAAAATACGATAATACCGGAGCTGTCAGCGTTCCGATTTTTCAATCGGCAACCTTTGCTCACCCGGGGGTGGGAGAAAGCACCGGTTATGATTATAGCAGACAACAAAACCCCACCCGGGAGCATCTGGAGAACGTTATAAAAAAACTTGAGGGCGGCCTCGATGCGATTGCCTTTGCCACCGGAATGGCAGCCATTGGTGCGGTCATGGAGCTATTTTCACCAGGTGATCACATCATTGCTTCTGATGATCTTTATGGAGGTTCGCACCGCTTGTTTCACCATATTTCGATAAAAAACGGAATTGCTTTTGACCTGGTCAATACATCCAATCTTTCTTTGCTTGAAGCCCTAGTCGGGCCCAATACCAAAGCGCTCTTTGTTGAAACGCCAACTAATCCGATGATGCAGGTAACTGATATTGCCGCAGTGGCGGAGATTGCCAGAAAACATCAGCTTTTATTAATCGTTGATAACACCTTTCTGACCCCCTATTTTCAGCGGCCGCTTAAACTCGGGGCAGACATTGTGATTCATAGTGGCACCAAGTATTTGGGGGGCCATAATGATACCTTGGCAGGCTTTGCAGTTGTAAAAGAAGAGGCGCTCGCTGAGCGATTGCGATTTATATATAAGACCACAGGGGCTTGTTTATCGCCTTTTGACAGTTGGCTCTTAATCCGGGGAATAAAAACCCTGCCGATCCGGATGGACAAACAACAGGAAAACGCCGAAAAAATTGCCAATTGGCTGTGTCAGCAGGAGAAAATTACCGCGGTCTACTATGTCGGGCTTCCGACCCATGAAGGTTATGAAATTTCTAAACGCCAGGCCACCGGTTTTGGCGGAATGATTTCTTTTGAGGTCGACAGTGAAGAAACAGCTAAACATATTTTAGAAGGGGTTTCAATTATTCAATATGCTGAAAGTCTCGGCGGGGTGGAAACGCTGATCACCTATCCGATGCTACAGACTCATGGGGATATCCCGGAAGAAGAACGGGAAGCAAAGGGTATTAACAACCGTTTGCTGAGATTGTCGGTAGGAATTGAAAGTGCCCAGGATTTAATTGCTGAATTAACCAGGGTAATAAAGGGGGAATAAGACTTGAAATATAATTTTAATGAAATTGTTCAAAGGGATAACACCAATTCGATCAAATACGATTTTGCCCATCATCGGGGAAAACCGGAGGGGCTACTGCCGCTGTGGGTTGCTGACATGGATTTTAAAACTCCTGCACCAGTGGTGGAGGCCCTGGTGGAAAAAAGCAAGCATGGTATCTTTGGTTATTCGGAAGGCGGACAGGATTATTTTTTTATTTTAAAAGATTGGTTTAAAACTCGATTTGACTGGAATATCCAGCCGGAATGGCTAATCACCACACCGGGGGTGGTTTATGCCATTGCCACAGCAATCCGCGGTTTGACACAGATCGGTGATAGTATTATTATTCAGCAGCCGGTATACTATCCCTTTGCCGATACCATCACCATCAATGAGCGCAAACTGGTGGTGAACCAGCTTGTCTATGATAATGGTCGATATTCGATTGATTTTGCTGATTTTGAAAGTAAAATTATCGAAAACAATGCGAAGTTGTTTATTCTCTGCAATCCTCATAACCCGGTTGGTCGGGTTTGGACACGAGAAGAACTGGTTCGTTTAGGTGATATTTGCCTCGAACATGGGGTAATAGTCATATCGGATGAGATCCATCAGGATTTTATCTATCCGGGACATAAACACCTGGTATTTGCAGATTTGAAACCCGAATTCTTAGGGATCACCATTACCTGTACAGCCCCCAGTAAAACCTTCAATCTGGCCGGGCTTCAAGTTTCCAATATTTTTATCGAAAATAAGGAAATAAAAAGAAAGTTCAAAAAGGAAATGCGAAAAGGTGGCTATAATGAGATTAATATTATGGGCATTGTCGCCTGTACGGCGGCCTATTCAAAAGGCCGAAAATGGTTGGAGGAGTTAAAAATCTATCTCGGCGAAAATCTGGATTTTATCAGAGACTTTTTACGCGAACAGCTCCCTCAGGTTAAGCTCATCGAACCGGAAGGAACCTATCTGATCTGGCTTGATTTTAGCGAACTGGGGTTAAATGATGAACAGTTAGAAGATTTAATTATTAACAAGGCTGGTCTCTGGCTGGACGCCGGCACCATGTTTGGTGCTGGTGGGGAAGGTTTTCAACGGATTAATATCGCTGCCCCTAGACTTATACTAGAGCAAGCATTGACCCAGTTGGAACGGGCTGTGCTCAATCAGGATCAAGTATAATCATTAGTTGACAGGGGTTAAATGTTGTGAAATTCTTTTTTATTTGAAGAATCCACCCACTTGCTAAAATAAATGTTTTTTATAACTTAATAGGGGGTATAAAAGTAATAAATAAATTTAAGGAGATAGGGTGATTGATATGAACACTGAGTATGCAGTTAGTGTTGATAATGAAGTAATAGAGTATATGAAAAAAATGGATAAAAAAGAACTAAAACTTGATATTGTGCTGACCGGCGGCGGATGCTGCCCATTCTTTGATGTTTCAGAGATACAATTTGCAAAACCGGACCAGCCGGACTTGTATGATGTGTATGAGGAAGCTGATATAAAGCTTAATATCAGCAAAAAAACAAAGGTAATAGAACCACTTCTCCATTTCAAGCTAAAAGAAGTATTTGGCGGAGAAATGATTTATGTTGAAGGCATTGATGTAAAACAACAGTATTTTGAAGATTAAAAAATTGGAGCATCTGGTATAAAAACCAGGTGCTCCAATTAATTTTGTAAGCAAATTAATTTAGTAAGAAGAGGAATGCCATCTTTTGTCAACTTCAGATAACCGATTCAATGCTTCATAAAGGGTATCTTCTTTTTTGGCAAAATGCAGACGGATTAAATGGTTGACGTTTTCTCTAAAAAAAGTTGATCCAGGAACTGCTCCAACCCCGACATGCTGAGCCAGCCAGGTACAAAAGGCCAGATCGTCATCTGATTTGTATTTGGAAATATCAATCATCACATAATAGGCACCCTGGGGCCTGCTGTAGGTGAGCCCAATGTCATCCAGGCCAGACAAAAACAGGTCTCTTTTTTTTGTATATGTCTTTTTTAGGTCGCTGTAGTAGTCAGTGCCAAATTGCAGACCAACGGTGGCAGCTTCCTGGAGTGGTGCTGCCGCACCGACGGTTAAAAAATCATGAACCTTTTTAGCCACATCAATGATCGGCTCCGGTGCGATAATATAGCCTAAACGCCAGCCGGTAATGGAATAGGTCTTTGATAAAGAACTACATGAAATGGTACGCTCAAACATACCCGGCAAAGAGGCCAGATAAATGTGCTCATGGGGCTCGTAAACAATGTGCTCATAGACTTCATCGGTGATCACATAGGTATCATATTTTTTAGCCAAATCAGAAATAATCGTCAGCTCTTCGCGGTTAAAAACTTTACCGGTGGGGTTAGACGGGTTACACAGAATCAGTGCCTTGGGGTCTTGTTTGAAGGCTGCCTCCAATTCATCCGTATTAAAGTTAAACTCAGGGGGATGAAGCGGAACATAGATCGGAATAGCACCAGATAAAATGGTATCCGCCCCATAGTTTTCATAAAAAGGCGAGAAAACGATGACCTTATCACCCGGATTAGCAACGGTCATCATCGCCGCCATCATCGCCTCGGTACTCCCACAGGTCACGACAATTTCGGTTTCCGGATTAATGGATCGGCCCATTAATCCGGATTGTTTTTGTGCCAGGGCTTCACGGAAATTTTGCGCCCCGCAAGTAATAGAATATTGATGAGGACCCTGATGGGCGGCTTTTTCCAGGGCTTCAAGGATTTGTTTCGGTGGATCAAAGTCTGGAAATCCTTGGGATAGGTTGACCGCATTATACGAATTGGAAATACGTGTCATCCGTCGGATCACCGAATCGGTAAAGTCAGTGGTTCGGTTGCTAAGTGTTTTCATCATGCACCTTCTTTAGATTTCATAGATTAGGGTTCGTTCATCAATTAAGCGTTTTGCTTTATGGGTGGCCCGCTCCAAATCACCATCGTTTAAGATCGTGACGTCACCGGGTTTTACCCCTAACCGGGTTTTTAGTGAAGCGGCAACCCGCTCTGTTAAGATTTCGTCCGGTTCGTCGTTATCATTAGATTTTTCGATTTCAAGCCGATATTTGACCGAGTGATTCTGCTCGTACAAACGAATCATGTATTCACCGGTTATCCCTTTTGTTCCTCTAATAACAAATTCAATATCACTAGGGAAGATATTAACCCCAGAGACTATAAACATATCATCGAGACGGCCATGAATCTTAATCCGGGCGTGGGTTCTGCCACAGCTACATGGTTCTCGGTTAACAGAGCCTATATCACCCGTTCTGAAACGGATCAGCGGTCTGGCTTTTTTACGCAGGGTGGTATAAACAAGCTCACCCCGTTCACCGTCGACTACCGGTTCGCCGGTTTTTACATCCAGAACCTCAACTAAAATATGATCTTCAGCAATGTGGAGGCCATCTTTGGCTTCGCACATGCCGGCACAGGCCCCAAAGATGTCCGATAATCCAAAAAAGTCATACAGCTGTGCACCCCAGACTTTTTCAATTGTCTCCCTGGTGGTTGCGATCGATCCGCCTGGTTCGCCGGCCACAATAATGGTCCGAATGGCCAGATCCTTGGCTGGATCAATACCCATTTTAAGTGCTGTTTCGCCAAGATACAAAGCATAAGATGGGGTTGTCCAGATGATCGTTGGTTGGAATTCTTTTAATATGAAAAGCAGTCGTTCTGACGGTACGGTTCCGGCCCAGATACAAAGGGCACCCAAATTTTGGGCGCCAATGACATCCGGTCCGCCGACAAATAATGAGAAGTTCAGGGCATGGACATAACGATCATGTTTACGCATTCCGGCACCGTAAAACAAGCGACTCTCAACATCCTGCCACTCGTCAAAATCCTGTTTGGTAAAGGGGCTGAGTGTTGGCACCCCGGTTGAACCACTAGAAGCTGAGACAAAAACGACATCATCTTCACTGACCGCAATCATATCGCCTAAAAGCCCGCCTTTAGCCTGCCGTTCACGTTGAGTGGCCTTATTGGTAAACGGGAATTTTTGAATATCTTCGAGATGCTTAAAATCAGCAGGGCTCAGCCTAGCTTTGTCAAAGGCTTCTTTATAATAAGTAGAATTATTGTAGGCAAAAGTCAGCATTTCACTTAATTCGCGGCGCTGTAATTCTTCTAGTTGTACTCGTGGTAGGGTCTCTATTTTTTCGTCCCAATATTTTTTCTCGCTCATAAGTCCTCCTCGATGGTATTCCAATTTTTTCGTATCGCTGCCCACTTAGCATCCCTTTGTGCGGCCAGTATTTCAATATCGGTATCGTCTAAATGTTTAAAACGATTTTGTGATAGCAGATAATCTTTAATGGAAGAAAAGTCGCTGGGGTTTTTGTTTAGCTTAAACTGTCCATTTTCATATTCGGCCAGGTACCACAAACCACAATCCATCATTTTTCGGGCGATGTCGATGGTTTCATTGACGGGGATGCCCCAACCGATGGGGCAGGGGGCGACAACATGGATATAAGCCGTCCCCTTTATTTTTGAAGCTTTTTCAATCTTATTCATAAAATCTTTTAGATTGCCAATACTGGCTGTCGCAGCATAGGCAATGTCGTGGGCAGCCACAATTTCAAAGAGATTTTTCTTTGGGCGGAGATTGCCGTGAATATTCTCACCGCTTGGGGTAGTGGTGGTCTTGGCTCCAAAAGGCGTTAAACCGCTCTTTTGGATGCCGGTATTCATGTAGGCTTCATTATCATAACAGATATAGAGGATATCATCGTTGCGATCAATGGCACCGGATAAAGCCTGAATGCCGATATCGGCAGTGCCGCCATCGCCGGCCAAGCCCACGGCTTTGAAATTCTTGATTCCAACCGCCCGGGCACCGGCCTCCACGCCAGTCAGCATCGAAGCGGTTCCGGCAAAGGTGGAAATGATCGAATTATTGCTAAAACACAAATGCGGATAATTAAATCCAACGGCTGACATACATCCAGCGGGGAGTACCGAGATGGCCCCCTCGCCCAGAACTTTAAGGGCAATCCGCACGGCTAGACTGCCACCGCAACCGGCGCAGGCCTTATGGCCATAAAAAAATTCACTGTCCGTGATCGTTTTTGCATTTATTTGATTACTCATCAATATTTACTCCCAGTCCGATAAAATTAACATGTTGGCCACCGCTTTGAAGATGGCGAAAGATTGCTTTGATGTTTTCCCGGCTGATATCTCGCCCACCGAGGCCGGCAATAAAATTATAAGTTTCCAGACGCAGACCGTTTTTTGCAATAACCGAGTTGACATTGGTATAGACGGTGCCTTCATAACCAAAGGAAATATCTTTCTCTAACACCCCAACGGCTTTGGCCGATTCCAGTGCCGCAGCCAGGTCTTCATCGGGAAAGGGCCGCAAAAAGCGAAGCTTAAGCAGACCGACCTTTTCGCCGTTTTGTCGCAGTTCATCAACGACTTCCCGCCCAAGACCGGTGATGCTGCCAAGTGTAATTAAGATATAATCGGCATTGTCAATCCGGTAACCCTGGGTCAGACCGCCATAACCGCGGCCAAAAATTTCAGCGAATTTTTTGTCAGTTTCTTCGATAATTCGTTTGCTGTCCAGCATCGCTTTGTGTTGGAGGTATTTAAATTCCATATTATTGTCGGGACCAACGCTAAAAGCCAGGTTTTTGGGGTTATCCAAGCTCATTTTGTTTTCGGTATGGAAGGGCGGTAAAAATCGATCAGCATCCGTTTGATTTGGTATTTCCACGGTTTCGTAGGTGTGGGTAAGGACAAAACCATCCAGATTAACCATAACCGGGGTTGAAACTAATGGATTCTCAGCAATATAGTAACCTTGCAGAGCCATATCCAGACTTTCCTGAGCATCTTCCACATACACCTGGATCCAACCGCAGTCAAGCTGTGAAAGGGAATCCCGCTGGTCACCATAAATATTCCAGGGCAAGGCGGTGGAGCGGTTGGCGTTCATCATAACAATGGGAAATCGACCGCCGCTGGCATAGTGCAGACACTCGGCCATGTATAATAGACCCTGTGAAGAGGTTGCCGTAAAGGTGCGGGCTCCCATGGCACTGGCACCAATGGCACATGATAACGCCGAGTGTTCTGATTCAACATGGATGAGTTCACTTTTTAAGCTGCACTCCTCGACCATTTCTGAAAGTCTTTCAACCACTGTTGTCTGAGGGGTGATGGGGTAAATCGAAATAACCTGGGGACGGGCCAGCCTGACCCCTTCGGCAAAGGCGTCATTGCCTGATAAAAATGCTTTAGTCATGTGTTTCTACCTCCATTTTAATGGCTTGTTTGGGACAGATTTTTTCACAGATTCCGCAGCCTTTGCAAAAGTCATAGTCAATATCCAAACCGTGTTCGGTTTTAAAAATAACGCCATCAGGACAGTAGAGATAACATTGCAGGCAGTTTATGCATTCATCTGTTATAATCGGCCGTTCGTTTCGCCAACCGCTATTTTTGGTGACCAGATAGCCGGCTTCGCTGGCTGTCCCCAAGGGATAGTCTGACAATTTTTGGGGCTTTTGATAGGGTCTTAAATAGGGTTTTTTCATATCAGCGAACCTCCTTAAAATGCTCAAAGGACTCTTTTAGAATCAATTGATTTTTGGCCGTATTGTTGGCGGATAAATACAGATCACAGGCTTGCTGCAATGATGATAGCGAAACATCGTCTGAGATACTCGCCAAGGCACCGAGTATCGCCGTGTTACTGATCGGCTTCTTGATGATTTTGAAGGCAATCTGATTTGCATCAATTGACCTAATCTGCGAGAAAGGGCTGAACTTTTCTGGGGTTGTGGTATTAATGAGGGCGATGCCATCGTCTTTAAGATCTTTTAAATAGTCGGTAGAAAATAAAGTATCATCCAGAAAAATCAAATAATCACAGCTTTTTATTTCACTCCGATCAACAATTGCCTTACCATCAATTTTATTAAAGGCCTGAATTGGAGCACCGCGGCGTTCAGGACCAAAAGAGGGAAAAGCCAACGAAAATTTCTGATCAATTAATGAAGCGGCTCCTAGAATTTTAGCGGCGGTGAAGGCACCCTGTCCACCGCGTCCGTGCCATCGTATTTCAGTCATAATGATTCCTCAATTCTTATTTTTTATTTATTGGATTTATCCAGTTGTTTTGCGGATGAATCCCCAATAATTTGGAAGATCTGCACCAGTAGCACCAAAACGATCACACAGATAAACATCACTTCGGGCTCATAGCGCTGATAGCCGTAGCGAATAGCCAGATCACCAATACCACCGCCGCCAACGGTTCCAGCCATGGCCGAAAACCCGATTAATGACACCGCGGTCACGGTGATATTCTTAATCAGCGAGGGTAATGCTTCAGGCAGTAGAATCTTTAGTACAATCGACAATTTACTGGCTCCAGAAGCAATCGCTGCCTCCAGAACACCATTATCAACATCTGAAAAAGACGCTTCAGAAAGTCGGCCGAAAAAGGCGATTGCGGCTACCGCCAGGGGAATCACCACGGCGTTGGGACCAATGGAGGTATGAACGATTGCTTTTGAAACGGGAATCATCAAAACAAGCAAGATAAGAAAAGGGATTGAACGGGTGATATTAATAACGACACCGACAATTTGATTGATGATCCGGTTCTTGAGAAAAAGAGTATTGGATGTTAAAAACAATAACAGGCCAATACTACCGCCAATGATAATTGCGGCGAGGAGTGACGAAATGACCATTTGCATGGTTTGACCAAAGGTCAGAAGTAGTGCTGCTTTTAAATCAAAGTCCATGATTGATTACCTCCAAATCGGCTGTATTTTCGGCAAGATAATCAATTGCCAGTTTAAGGGTGTCCACTTCGCCGATTAACTGGACATAGAGTATCCCAAGCGGTAAACCGTTGATATATTCGATCTTTCCCAATAAAATATTAAAACCAATCTGAAAAGTATTGGCAGCGTAATAGAGAATCGGATTGTTGGCATTGTCACCCTTAAAGGTGAGGCGAATAATCGGACCCTCCATCTTGTCTAGAATTTCTTCGGGCAAGCTGAAATGATTGGTATGACTAAGTAATTGTCGGGTGAACTCTTCCTTGGGCTTTGTAAAAACACCATATACATCGCCGATTTCTACGACGGAACCTTTGTTCATCACGGCACAGCGGGTACAAATGTTCTTAATAACATCCAGTTCATGGGTGATAATGACAATTGTGATCCCAAATTTTTTATTTAAATCTTTTAATAAGCCCAATATGGATGAGGTTGTTTCCAAATCAAGAGCGGATGTGGGTTCATCACAGAGAAGTATCTTGGCATCATTAGCCAGTGCTCGGGCAATGGCAACCCGTTGTTTTTCACCACCCGAAAGATTGGCCGGATAGGAATTTGACTTATCTGACAAATTAACCAGACCCAGTAATTCAGAGACCCGAGCATCGGTTTCTGATTTTGATTTTCCCGCCGCTTTTAGAACAAAGGCAATATTTTGATAGACGGTTAGATTTCTGGCCAGATTAAAGTGTTGAAAAATCATCCCGATATTGCGGCGGAGAATGCGTAGTTGAGTTTTTTTATAATTGGTAACATTCTCCCCGTCGACAAATATTTGTCCGGACGACACAGTTTGTAATAAATTAATGGTGCGAAGCAGGGTGCTTTTGCCGGCACCACTTGAACCGGCGATGCCGAAGATCTCACCCTTTTTTATTTTAAAATTAGCATCATTAACAGCCGCAAAGATTTGCTTGTCCTGTTTAAAGCTGACAGAGATGTTTTTGAATTCGATCATAGTATTTACCTTATTTCTGTATTAATTTGGGGTAAAAGCTCAGTTGTAAAATCAACTGAGCTTAATTTTTAATAATCAGAGGGTCTTTGGAATGAAACATATTGTTTAGATGGATCTTCAATAACCTTTTTAAAGGCATCTGACTCAATCACAGCAATAACATCTTTGGCAAAATCGGCATCTTTGTCTTTAGTTCGAACAGCGACACCATTAATATAGCCTTCAGACAGTTTTTCATTATAAAGGGCATCAGAAAGGTTGAGTCCTGAGCTTAAGGCATAATTACCGTTAATTACGGCAAGACCAACACTATCTAGACTTCTTGGTAATTGGGGTGCTTCTATTTCAATAAATTGAAGATTTTTAGGATTGCTGGAAAGGGTGTTTTGGGTGGCTGTTTTAGGATCGACAGCCGGGTCGATCGTAATAATATTGGTTTGAGCCAAGACTCTAATGGCACGGGATAAGTTAGTCGCATCATTTGGAATTGCAACGGTAGCACCGTCTTCGATGTCATTAATTGTTTTGTATTTTTCCGAGAAAATCCCCATCGCGGCAGTCGGTATTTCCTTGATAAAGGTTAGTTCTAACCCGTTTTCTTTGGCAAAGTTAGTTAGATAGGTAGAGTGTTGAAACATATTAAGATCAATTTCACCTGCAGCTAACGCTTTGTTTGGCTGAACGTAGTCTGAGAATTCGACGATGTTAATCGTATAACCTTTTTCCTCTAAGGATGGTTGAATCGCTTCGATAAACATATCACCATATGGTCCAGCCGCCACGCCTACTTTCAAAACCTTTTCAGGTTCTACGGTTGAAGCCGTTGGTGAAGAACAACCCGTCAGGGTAATAAGCAAGATGCTTACAATTGTAATAAATCCGATCATTCGTTTAGTTTTCATTTGATATCCTCTCTTTTTCGAAGCATTAAATTTTTATTATTTTTGTATATCTACATAGGATTAAGACATGAGTCAACATATGGATTTATCCATTGGTACACCACCCTTCAAATCATAGTAATACTATATGATTAATGTGTTTTATTATAACAGCTACGACAAGTTTTTGCAATAACAAAAAACATAAAACATATAAAAATAATATGAATAAAAAAGTACATATTTTAAAGCCATTTCTATTGACAATTGCCAGATTTTTGTATAAAATTTATATCATATAGGAAAAGTATGAAAACGACGTACTAATTGGAGGAGGGGCTATTATGAAAAAACTACTTATTATTAAAACCGGATCATCGGATGCACATGTGATCAACAAATGCGGCGACTGCGACATGCGGATTGCCCAATGTGTTGGAATACCATATGAAGAAATCTGTGTGATCTCGGTCTATGAAAATGCAGTACCGATCTTGCCAGACGACATTGGTGGGATTATTATTACTGGTTCTCCTTCAATGGTAACTGATTTGGAACCCTGGGGAGTTGCTACGGCTCAGTGGTTAAAACAGGTGGTTAACAAGAACATTCCTGTTTTGGGTATCTGTTTTGGACATCAATTGCTTGCCCATACCTTTGGCGGTTCGGTTGACTATCATGAATTGGGAGAAGAAAAAGGAGAGGTTGAGATTCGTCTTACGGAAGCAGGTAAGAAAGACCCATTACTCGGGGTATTACCGGAACACTTCACCTCTTATGCGTCCCACTTTCAGACCGTTACCAGACTACCCCAAAATGCCGTAGTACTAGCTCATAATGATTTTGAATCGTCACATGCACTGCGGTTTAAGGAGAATGTATGGGGGGTTCAGTTCCATCCGGAATGTGTTGGGGATGTATTTTGCAATACGGTGGAACATAAAACATATGGGATGGCCTTACTCAAGCGCTTTTATGAATTAGCGATGAGCAATGCGGGCATGGATATTAAAATAAAAAACGAATTTAATACAGCTTCTTTATAATTTTTGCAGATTTGATAAAAGACAGAATTGGAGGAGACAGAAATGGGAAAGCGAACATATGGCAGAGAATTTGGTTTTCAAACCCGGGCTATACATACCGGGAACGATGTGGATCTGGAGTCTGGTGCCATCAAGCGGCCCATTACAATGGCCAATAGCTATGAGTTACCCTACGATCCTACCGATATAAACTGGAGCAGTTCTGATAGAAGTTTATATACGCGTAATGGTGGCACCAATCAAAAGTATCTGGAAGAAAAAATCGCGGCATTTGAAAATAGTGAAGATTGCATTGTTTTGGCTTCTGGGGTGGCAGCCCTTTCAGGACTATTCTTTGCACTGTTAGAAACCGGAGATCATGTTGTTTTTTCAAATGTTACTTATGTGGCAGCGTATCGGCTCTTAAATGAATTGTTAAACAACAAATTTAAAGTAGAAACAACAATTATCGATTCTACGGATCTAAAGGCAGTAAACGCTGCAATCAGACCAAATACGAAACTGATTCATATTGAAACACCTGGTAATCCAACAATTCGAATTTCAGATATTGCTGAAATTGCCAAGCTAGCTCATGCAAATGGTGTACTTCTATCGGTTGATAATACCTTTGCATCGCCGTACAATCAACGACCCATCGAGTTGGGTGCAGATTTTTCGATTGAAAGCTTAACAAAGTTTATAAACGGACATGGTGATGCAATGGGGGGAGCCATTGCAGGCCGCAAAGAAGATCTCGACAAAATTCGATTTCAGTCTCAAGTGAACTTAGGCGGTACGATCAGTCCCTTTAATGCCTGGCTGATTATGCGCGGAGCGGTTACCTTTCCACTCCGCATGAAACAGCATAACGAAAATGCCTTGAAAGTGGCTGAGTTTTTAGAAAAGCTTGATGCGGTCAGTTTTGTTGCCTATCCGGGACTACCCAGCAATAAAGGACATGAGGTCGCAAAAAAACAGATGAATGAAGGTTATGGTGGGGTATTATCCTTTGGACTGAATGCGACTCACGATCAATGCAATGAATTTGTCAGTCATTTGAACGTGATTACTTCAGCAGTCTCATTGGGTCATGATGAAAGTTTAATCGTATTTCTCGGAGAAAATGATGAAAGACAGTATCTCTATCCGGAAGAATTCGCTCGCGGTTTTTTTAGATTTAGTGTTGGATTAGAAGATGTAGAAGATATCATAAAAGACTTAGAGCAAGCACTGGCTAAAACGGGATTTTAATAAAATGAAAGAGGTAGGGCAATGGCTATATTAACAAATGAAATTAAAGACGCTTTAAAAGTAGTGGGTAAAGGTGGGTCGGTTGTACATCTGGCGACTAGTAGTGTTGATGGAAAAACCAATATTGTTGCCGAACGCTTTGTGACTAGTTATTTAGATGATTATATCCTAATTGCCGATATGTTCGCCCAAAAGACAAAGGTTAATCTCAATGAAAACCCTCAGGCTGCTATTTCGATTGCACACCCCATTGGAGAGCGTTCCTGGGTATTCAGAGGACCGGCGACAGTTATTAATATCGGGGCACCGTCGACTGAAAACTGGTATGATGTAAACTATGGTGAGGTATTAGACGAGTGGGGTGACTGGGCAGCAAAAGAGCCACCAGTGGAAGTGCCGCCGGATATTGCACCACCTAAAGTAGCACAACGTGGATTGATTGTCTTAAAAGTAGAAGAGATTATCTCTTCCAAGCTACAAAATTCTGGAGAAATCTTATAGGAGGAAGTCATGAAATTAACACTGAGAATTAAGAACTGGATTGAGCGTTTTGGCGTACATGCAGCACTTTCAGATGAAAAGGGGCAGATTACAATTATTGTGTCCGAAAAAGTGTCAGTTGATGGAAGCCTGGTCACCATCGACTTGTCTGAAAATCAAAGAAATCAGATTGAAGGAGTGTTGTCTCAAAACGACTATATCGCATTGGCACCGGGTCAGCTTGGTGCAATTCGGGCTCCCTACCAACTAAAAGGCAGTGCCCATCTTGTTAATGGCTATTTAGAAGTTGAAATATTTGAAATCTATTGTACAAAGCCTGGACCAGAAGCCGGTATTCGACTGGATGTGTTAGGGTATGACGGGATGAAACACTTTGATGAAAGTCGATGGACCGATTTGGCACCCGCTAATTCGAACTAAAATGAAACAACCGAAAAAACTGCCTTGGACAATTTCTTCTTTATGTGATGGCTGTGCCAGCTGTGAAAATGCCTGCCCAATAGAAATAATTACCATGGTAGAAACAGAACATAAGGGCTTTTCGATTCCTATTCTTAAAAAATATGAAGATTGCATCGGGTGCGGAAAGTGTGCTAATGCCTGTGCAATGGGAGGCATTGCCATGACGGCCTATATCAGTGATGCAATAGAAAAATGTGAACGCGATCGGAAACGATTTTTAGCTTCCGATTTTACACCTTGGGAGAGGAGTGAATAAAATGGGAGAACTATTGTGGGATCATACCATTCAATATGTCAATGACCTTCAAAAAGCCGGTGATATTCTTGAAGAGCATGGTTTAGCAGCCAAACCAGGTGGAAGCCATCAAGGGTTTGGTACCCATAATGTACTTAGTTATTTTTGGGCTTCCTATGTGGAATTTGTGGGAATTGAAGATTGGTCTGTCAACGAAAAACCGGTAGAAGATATTTTAATCTTCAAAGAAGCGGGAAGGTTTCTTCCTGAAAAAGAATCTTTCGGACGGGTGGGATTAAGAAGCCATGATATTGGGTCGTTGAGCGAGCACTTGGAATCGAAAAAGTTAAGCCTATCACAAATATTTAATGGAAACCGAATGACACCGGATGGCGTAAAAATGAGTTGGAAGCTACTCATGATAAATGGCGGATTTGGAGGTCTGCCATATCCGTTTATTATTGATTGGGAGATAACTGAAGAACAGCGATTTCGACAGCTTAAAGAAAAAGGGCTAATCAATCAACATCCACTTGGTCAGCAATTTCTATATAAAGGTGTTTTTAACGTCGAAAATCCGAGTGAGACTACAGCCCATTGGGCAGATGTTTTTGGTCTTGTTCCTAAAAATGAAACAACACTTCTTATTGGACAGCAATTGTTTTGCTTTGAGAAGGGAAAAGAAAATCGTTTAGTAGAACTTTGTTTTTTAAGTGACGGCGAAAAGGCCTTTGATTTTAATGTTGGTGAAGGACGTTATCGAAGCTTATAAAAAAGGGACGTAATAAAACGAATTCGTTTTATTACGTCCCTTTTTTTAAAATATCAGATTACAGGGTTTCATTCATACTGCCGGTGCGATAACCCTTTAAATCAAGGCTGATATAGGTAAATCCGATACGCTTAAAGTGAGCATGGATTTTTGTACGGGTATTCTGATTGAGTAAAGTATCAAAACCGGCTTCATCAGTTTCGATCCGGGCTAGATCGCCATGATATCGAACGCGAACCTGATGGAAGCCCAGATCAAGCAGATATTGCTCAGCCTGGTCGATCATATGCAGTCGATCCGGGGTAATACTCTCACCATAAGGGAATCGAGACGACAAACAGGCGAAGGATTGTTTGTTCCAGGTTGGCAGGTCCAGTTCTTTTGACAACTGACGGATTTCTTCCTTGGAAAGATTGGCAAACCGTAGCGGACTTTTTATACCCAACTCAGTTACCGCTAAGAGACCCGGCCGATAATCACCATCATCATCGGTGTTGGAGCCTTCAACAACGTAGTTAAGTTTTTGAATCGCAGCAATTTCTTTGATCTTTGTAAAAAGCTCAGATTTGCACAAATAACAGCGGTTCTTGGGATTATGAGAAAAACCTTCAATGTCCAGTTCTTCCGAATCAATAATAAAGTGATCGGCACCTAATTCTTCGGCATAAGCGGTGGCTTCTAACAATTCACGTTTGGGAAAACTCTCTGACCGAGCTGTCACGGCAACCGCCTTTTTCCCTAAAACATCATAGGCGACCTTTAGTAAAAAGGTCGAATCAACGCCACCAGAGAAGGCCACTGCCACACTTTCAAGTGCAGTTAAATAATCTTTTAAAGCTCGATATTTATTAGTCAGGTTATTCATAACACACTCCTTGATAATATTAATCATATATAGTTACTATGATTAATATTTTATTTTATTTTTATGTCGTTGTCAAGTTTGATTATAGGGAATCACGGATTAAAGCAGTGATTGGCATCACTTTAAATAATTAAGAATTTAAAATTTATTCGTCTTCGTTCTTGACAGTTTAAGACTTACCAAATAAAATAAGAGATATAGAATAAAATGATATTTAATTAAGATGGATTCTATATTGAGGTATTTGTTTTTGACAAAAAAACAGAAAGTTCATAAAGAGGAAGAAAATGGAAGCCAATATAAAAGATCGAATCAAAAAATTGTTAGCTCTTGGCAAAAGTCCCAATCCCAATGAAGCAAATTTTGCGATTCTAAAAGCAAAAAAGTTGATGGTTGAATATAAATTGACAGATCGGGATTTATTAAGATATGATGAAAAACCCATAAAGGTTGACACGGACATTTATTATACCACTCGCAGTGAACACTGGATGACCGGTTTGGCTGATGTCATTTCAGAAAATAATTGTTGCGTTTTCTATATGATCACACCGCCCGGGACTCAACGGCACTATATTATTTTTTACGGTTATGAAGAAGACGCCCAAATCTGTAGCAGTATTTTTGCTTATGCGGTTGATTGCGTCCGTTCTCAGCTTAAAGCAATCAAGAAGGCGATGAAACTTGATGAAAAACCAAGTGCCATCATTAATGAAGCCTGTGAAACCTACGGAAAGGGTTTTTACGAGGGTTTGGATGACGCATATACGGTTCAGGATTTTGAACATCAGGAATGGGGTCTGGTGATGACAGTACCGCCGGAAGTGAAAGAAATTCTCAGACCAATGGAGCATGCCCAGCATAAAGTGGAAAATCACGAAGACCACTATTCTTTTTATGCGCAGGGCTATCGGGAGGGAAAAGAATTCACGACCCAGAATAAATTGGATGAAGTTAAAGAAGATGTTGTGTAATGATGCCAGCAGTTAAAAACCAGTTACATACTGAAAATATGTCGCTGGTTTTTTTATTTTGATGCACTATCAGGATATGTTAAAATAGATAAAAGATTGGCAGTATCGAGATGAGCCGGTATCCTGAGATCGTTGCGCTGAAAGACGATCAGAATAAAATTGATTAAAGTTAGAAAAGACAGAATGGGAGTCAACGATGATGAAAAATAAGCAGGACAGAGATGTTTTCAAAAAGACACGACTCTCCAATATCCAGGAAACCCTGGTTATCCTATTTGGCGAAATCAGAGGCCGTCACTATTTTGGTAAAGCTGAGGCGATTCTGGAGAATGAATTGAAAAATGTGGATGATCGTGGCAGCAAGGCCATTGGCAGGCATTTAAGAACATCGATATTACCGGGCTATGCCTGTTATCGGGCACTAGTGGAGTGCGGTGTTTACTGGGAGGTGGCCTATGCCGTTGTTGAAGAAGAAATTTCAGCAGCTGCCCTTCGCATGGGAACCATTTCCGAACTGCTCAGAAGCCTGCCATTTGCTTATCCCTTATTTAAACTTCTGATTAAACCCGCCCTGAAACGGGGCTACCCAAAGGAGGGATGGACCATCAAGTGGCGGGAATGCAGCGGGAAACGCATCTATTTTCATATTACCAGCTGTTTGTACTGCGAGGAGCTGTTAAAAAGGGATGCCCTGGAGCTGTGCCCGGCTTTTTGTCATTCAGATCATGTCGCCTACGATCCTTTAGCCCCCCGGATTTTATTTCGTCGGAAATGGACTCTGGCAGCAGGGAATGAAATATGTGATTTTTGTTTTAAGAACGGGAAAACAGCCAATAAAAAAATAAAAAATTCTGAGGTTAAAGGTTATCGTTTAATGTGATAAAGAACAGATTAGTCAATTTTAGTGCCAATATAAATTTGTTTAATGAGATGTTTAGTGAAATGATCACAGAAATCATAACAAAAGACTCAGATTTTTAATCCTCCGAGTCTTTTGTATTTTTATCACGTTAAAATACTATTTTAATTTTTCGACCATTTCCAGAACTTCCCAAAGGGATTTGCCGGATTCCCGGGCGATTTTCTTGACATCCTCATATTCCGGGGTAGCCCGGGTAATATCGCCCTGTTGGGATATTTTGATGGTGACCTCACCTAAAGGGGTAGTAATTTTTTTAAAATGCCGGTGCATGCAGGTGCGTTCCACCGGATATTTGCGAATGCCGATGGTGGAAGTTTCTTTTAAAACAATGGATTCAATTAGTTCAAGCTTAGCTTCAACACACAAAACCGTCAAATGGATGCCCGGACGGTTTTTTTTCATATAAACGGGCGTGTAGAAGGCATCCAGGGCACCGCTTTGCAGTAATACCTCCAGCACATAGCCGGCCATTTCACCGGTCATATCATCCACATTGGTTTCCACCACCATGATGGTATTAGATTCGGATTTGCGGCCCTGAATAATTCGCAGTGCATTTAAAATACCAAAATCCTTGCCGCCAAAGCCATATCCAGTTTTTTCCGGAATAAAACTGGGTGTCGTGGGGGAATAAGTGGCCAGTTCGGCCAGAATGGCAACCCCGGTGGGGGTTGCTGATTCGCCATCAATGGCTTTGGAGTACATTTCAAAATTAGACTCACAGAGAATTTCGGCGGTGGCCGGAGCAGGCACCGGTAGTAGTCCATGGGCACAGCGCACCCAGCCGCTACCAACATTTATTCTGGAACCATAAACCAGATCCGGTTTCAGAGCATGGTAACAGATAGCAGCACCAACGATATCAACAATCGAATCCAGAGCACCGACTTCATGAAAATGAACCCGTTCAACCGGAACACAGTGAACCTTGCCTTCAGCCACCGCTACCCGCATAAAAATGGCCAAAGCAGTATTTTTTACCTCATCCGAAAGGGTTGAATTTTCGATGATTTCTTTAATATCGTTAAAGTGCCGATGATGGTGATGATCAGCTTCTAATACCACATGACAGCGGGTCCCGGAGATTCCTTTTTTCATGGTTGATTCGGCTTCGATGCGAAACCCGCTAAGATTGAGCTTTTTCAGCTCGGCGTAAAGGTAAGCCGGATCAATACCCAAATCAATAAAAGCACCCAAAACCATATCGCCACTAATACCAGAAAAACAATCGAAAAATAAAACCTTCATGGACAATTCTCCTTCTTCGGGCCACGCCCTGATGAAATACTATTTAATTTATAGTTTGTTAATTTTTGATGCCATACAGGCAGCCCCAAAACCATTGTCAATATTGACAACCCCAATGCCGCTGGCGCAGGAGGTCAGCATCCCCAGCAAAGCGGAGATGCCGCCAAAGCTAGCGCCGTAACCGATACTGGTGGGAACGGCGACGATGGGCTTATCGGTGAGCCCACCCACCACTGAGGCCAGCGCTCCTTCCATGCCGGCAACCACAATAATTACTTTGGCATGATTGATAATCGGGACGTTGCCAAGGAGTCGATGGATGCCGGCCACCCCGACATCATAAAGCCTTTTAACCTGATTACCCATAACCATGGCAGTAACAGCGGCTTCTTCAGCGACCGGGATGTCAGAGGTTCCGGCAGTAACCACGAGAATATAACCATCAGTGGTTTTATATTCTTCCCGTTTGACAACAACCGAACGGGCTTCCTCGTAATAAATGGCATCAGGGGTAATGGATTTAATCGTATCAAAGACATCCCGTTCAGCCCGTGAAGCCAGAATATTTCCGGTGGATCGTGCCAGCATGTTTTCAACAATCCCTTTTATCTGGTTGAGTGTTTTACCGGGACTATAAATCACCTCGGGATAACCGTTTCGCAGTTCCCGATGATGGTCTACTTTGGCATAGGAAAGATCTTCATAGGGTAAGGTTTTAAGCAGCTCCAGTGCTGCAGATACTTCGCATTGCTGGTTCTTGACGTCTTCTAATAGTTTTGTTAATTGATCTACATTCATAATTGTCTCCATGACTGCTGATGCGTCAGCATATATTAAAATTACTAAAGGGCTTTGAGATAATCGGTCATTTCTTTGAGCGTCAGGTGATTTCTAATCTGATCGGTGTCCATTTTAAGAGCATAGGCCTTTTCAAGCTGCTGAATCAGGTCAATAAGACCCAGAGAGTCGCCACCAAGATCATAGACAAAATGACTACTGGGTCCAATCAGAGCAGGCGAAATTTTTAGAATTCCGGCCCAGTAGTTGGCCATCTCTTGATAGGCGCCTTTTAGGGTTGATTCAGATATGTTGCCTAACGGGATGGCCTGATCATAATCTTGGTAGTCGCCGTTTTCCCAGGCAATGGTTAGGGCCAGTCGGTTAATTTTGCCCGAGGTGGTTTTGGGAATTTCATCAATTATTATACCCCAGGAGGTGGGAATCTGCCAAGTGGCTGAAATGGCCTGGCCGGCAAGGGTTAGGGTTTGCGGATCTTTAGAATCACTAAAGAGAATCAGACAGTTTTTTTGAGTGATTCGATCTTTTCCCTGGACAACAATCAGGTTGATAGTGTCAGACAAGGCCTGTTTACCGGTTTTTTCTAAATCTGAGACCAGATAATTCTCGCCGTTAACGATAATAATATCCTTATAGCGACCAAAAATATTTAGCCAGTCGTTTCTAAAAAAGCCCAGATCGCCAGTGTTAAACCAGCCGTTTTCATCTAGTCCGGTGGGCGCATTTTTGTCTTTTGAATAGTAGCGCTGCATCACATTGGTTCCCCGAATATGGATCAGGCCCAGATATTCCGGTTCCAAAACATTACCGTCAAGATCTTTGATAACTACTTCGTTGCATGCATCTAAGACACCCACCGACATGCGGCCGAGGGTATCATCATCAGGATCACAGAAGAATAGTTTTTCACCAATACTGATGCCGCTGCCCAAAAAATAATCCATTCGGAAAGAGGAACCATAAGGGGTGTAGGCAACACCCATGGTTGTTTCGCTAAGACCGTAGGCTGGCTTTAAGGTATCTTTGGTCCAACCCATCGAGGCTGTTTGAGCCTCAAAAGACGTTAGTGAGAGCGGATTGACGTCCTCACCGCCGCAAAAACAGATATATACAGTTGATAGATCGACTGCTCGCTGCTGTTTAATGCCGACCTTGAGTAGCAGTTCAATCCCAAAGAGGGCAGCTCCGGTAACGGTGGCAGAAAACTGGGCCAATTTTTCCAGCCAGCGGTTGGGGCTTTTTACAAACTGCATGGGGCTCATTAAATACTGAGGGAAGTTATTAACAATCGGAACCAGGTGATAGCCGACAAAGCCGAAACAGTGGGAGAGCGGCAGCCAGCTTAAATAACGTTCCTGGACATTTTTCCGGACAATGATACTACTGGCAATTCCGCCTTCTAGCAGGTTTTTGGTGGTGAGAACCGCCCCCTTGGGGTCAGAAGAGGTACCCGAGGTGAATTGAATCATTCCGGGATCAGTATCAATTACAGAAGCGATGGTTCCCGGGGGGGATTCTACCAAAGTTCGAAACATCACCAGGTTGTTTTCGAAAAGGGTGGTGATCCCGTCAAGGTCACTAATGATGACGGGATTATTCAGTACAGTCAGTACACTTTTAAGGTAAATCCGGGATTTTTCATCCTGGGCAATGGGCAGGATAGAAGGAACCATCCCTCCCAGAATAGCGGCCCAGAAACAGGTGATCTGAGCCTGAATGCTGGTTAATTGGAAAACAAGAAGAGAACCCTTTTTTAGCCCACAGGACTGGTAACCGCCAAGGACTTTGATAGCATTCTCAAAAAGCGTGGCGTAGGTCTGTGTAAACTCCTGGCCATCCGCTTCCAGATAAGTGATCGTTACATTACTAGTTTTCAGCTTTTTAAACGCGTCTTGTATATTCATGGGCGTCTCCTCAACAATTTTGTCAGATTTGCATTAGATCATGGTATAGCCGCCATCGATGGCAATGGTCTGTCCGATGATGTAATCACTTCCGGATGAACAGAGGAAGGAAATAACTCCAAAAAGGTCTTCTTCGGTGCCTAATCGTCCAGCTGGGGTGTTTTTGATGTGTTCGGTGAGGGCATATTTAGGGAAATTTGATTTGGCCATATCGGTTTCAATAACACCGGGGGCAATGGCGTTGACTTGGATGTTGAGACGGGCGGCTTCACGAGCCAGGGCTTTAGTAAAAGCAATGACCCCGCCTTTAGCGGCAGAATAATGGGTGAAACCCAGTCCCCCAACCCGGCCGGCAATGGAGGCAACATTAATAATCTTGCCCCGTTTCTGTTTTTCCAGTACCTTATAAACCGCATGGGTAGCGATAAAGGTTCCGGTTAAATCAATGTCAATCACTGCTTTCCAGTCTTCCAGAGTCATCGCGCTAAAAGTTTTAACCGGGAAGATGCCAGCATTGTTGATTAACACATCAATTTTTCCGTAGGTTTCCATAACCAGATCAACCATTCTAATGGCATCTTCTTCGGATGATATATCGCACTGGACAGCAATACAGTTAGTGGGCAGTTTTTCGGCTGCAGCTTTAGCCGTATCAATATTACGACCGATAATGACAATATTGGCACCCTCATTGCTGAGATATTCGGCAAATGAGTAACCAATTCCCCGGGATGAGCCAGTGATAATAATAACCTTATCCTGATGAATTCCAGCCATGATCTAACCCTCAATTTCGCCGATGATCTGGCCAACCAGAACCCGGTCATCTTCTGATGATAACATGGTAGAAAGAACCCCATCAGCGGGAGATTCAATATAAATGGAGATTTTATCGGTGGCAGCTTCAGCAATGTTGTCGCCTTTCTTGACAGTATCTCCTATAGCTACAAGCCATTGTCTTAAATTTATTTCTTCAGCGCCTTCGGCAAATTCAGGAATTGCAATTTCATATTTCATTTTTAGTTCTCCTTAATCGTATTTATTTTATAACTCTGCGATTGTTCTTTTTGTCGTTCGGGTGCCAAACATCCCATCAAAGGCGAGGATAAACTGATCTCGGAGATCGCCCAGGGTAACGGGGGAGCAGCCACAGGCTGCCATCGAAGTAACACCCTTATCTTCGATGCCGCAGGGAATGATGGTTTTAAAGTGTTCGAGGTTGGGGTTGACATTAATGGATATCCCATGGAGGGTAACACCATGGGATACGGCGATGCCTAAAGCGGATATTTTTTTTTCCTCGCCAGTTCCGGGTTCGGAAACCCAGACTCCGCTTCGCCCTATGACGCGTTTACCTTTAAGATTGTAATGGGCCAGCAGATTAATCACGACCTGTTCCAGACACCGCACATATTGGTGGGCCCCTTTCACATATTGATCAAAATGAAGAATCGGCGAAACGATGAATTGTCCGTTCCCATGATAGGAAATATCCCCGCCCCGGCTGACTGCGGTCAGTGTAATACCCATTGCGTCCAGTTCTTCAGCAGTGTAAAGCAGGTTCTTTTCCTGGGTTCCCCGACCCAGCGTAATAACGGGATAATTTTCCTGAAAAAGCAGGGTGTCCGGTCTGAATCCATCGACGCATTGCTGGTGGAGCTGTTCCTGGATGATAAAGGCATCCTCATAGGAAATCAGTCCCAGGTCAAGCCAGGTAAGATTGTTCTTCATGGTCTAATCCTCCAGGTGATACTGTTTCATTTTGCGGTACAGAGTACTGCGGGAAATTCCTAGATATTCAGCAGCTTTCTTGCGTTCTGAGAAAAGCGCCAACGCATTTTTAATAGCGGAGCGTTCCATTTTTTTTAAATCTACATCAGGTTGTAAAACCTTTGTCTCGATGGCTTGTGGTTCTTCTCTTAGGGTCAGCTCGGCGTCAAGGTTGGGTAAATAACTGGAAATAAAATAATCGTCAATACGATTGGTTTCAGTGAAATTTACGGCTTGTTCGATGGCATTTTTAAACTGTCGCACGTTTCCCGGCCACTCGTACTCCTGCATTGTTGCGAGGGTAGAGGGGTGAAGCGGTTCAATGAATTTACCACAGGTCCGGGTAATATCATTGAGAAAAAAAGCAGCTAGAATTGGAATGTCATTTTTTCGTTTCCGTAGCGGCGGAATGTTAATTTGTAGTACATTTAATCGATAGTAAAGATCTTGTCGAAACCGCCCCATTTTTACTTCTTCAGCAAGATTCTTATTGGTAGCAGCAATCACCCGCACATCAATGGCAATGTCCTTGTCGCCACCAATGCGTTGAATATAACGCTCCTGTAAGACCCGAAGCAGAATGGTCTGGGTGTTTAGAGGCATTTCTCCGATTTCATCCAGAAAAATAGTGCCGCCCCTGGCTAGTTCAAATTTCCCGATTTTTCCGTGTTTGCTGGCTCCGGTAAAAGAGCCTTCTTCGTAGCCAAAGAGGACACTTTCAATCAGGCTTTCAGGAATACCGGCACAATTAATGGCAATAAATGGTTGATCGGATTGATAAGCGTTATGAATCGCCTGGGCAAACATTTCCTTGCCGGTTCCGCTTTCACCTTCTAACAGGACCGTTGCACTGCCTTTAGCGGCAATTTGAGAAAGGTGAACGGATCGTAGTAACGCAGAACTGTCACCGATGATGTCATCAAAGGTAAAGCGGGTGCCTTTTCGTTTGGCTTTATCAGAAAGCGGGGTTTTTTTATCCATATCCTTCAGCGTTGCAACAGCTCCGGCGATGGTCCCATTGTCGTGAAGGATCAGCTTACTGTTAATTAAACAGTTTATTTTTTTGCTTTTGGTAATAATGTGTTTATCTTTTTCTTCAAGAGAAGGCGGTACATTTCCGTTATGATCCAGAATGGTTTCACCGTCCATAATCTCCAGAATGTTTTTTCCATAGGAATCAAAGGTGGTCGTTTTTAAAATTTTGGCACCATGAGAATTAATACCAATTATTTTACCATTGACATCCACCGCAACCACACCATCCGTCATGGAGTCGATAACCGTGCTCAAATAGTGGTTGGTTAAATCGACCTGACGATTAGATTCGGCAATACAAAGCTGCCGCGAGATAGCTTTTGTTGCAGCAACGACCATTCCCAGCGTATGGGGATAAGCCATTTCTTTAGGCCCAGCCATGTCCATAACTCCCAGCAGTTTGCCATGGGCGTCAAGAATGGGTGCAGCAGAGCAGGTTAGTTCGTGATAACATTCATAGTAGTGCTCGGCCCCGATCACCTGAATGGGTTGGAGGAGATCGATGGCTAAACCGGTGGCATTGGTGCCGGCCATGTGTTCATTCCAGATACTGCCCCGGACCAGATTTTTAGTGAAGGCCTCCTTCAAAATGGATTGGTCACAAATTAGTTCCAGAATAACGCCATTTGGATCGGTGAGCGTGGTTGAAAAGCCGGATTTGTTAACAAATTCTTGTAATTCCACCATAAAGGGGATGCTGACGTCCAGGAGCACCTTATTTTGTTCCAGGCGTTTTCTAAAATTTGTTTCACTAACAGTAGGAGTGCGATTTAAGGCCTGGGGATCAAGCCCAGCCTTTTGACAGCGTAGCCAGGAATCAATAATCGGCTTGCGAATATGGTTACCGATTTTTCCAGATAACACAAAATCGTCCCAGGTATTTTTGATTGCATCAAAGTCAGCAGTAAGTTTCAAAGCGTTCACGCTCCTTTTTGATGTTTTTTTATCATTCAAGGTGATTGCTCGCTGCTGAAAAGATAGTAAATTGGTATCAGGGAGCCCCCTGATACCAATTAGAATAATTATTTAGCAGCAGCTAATTTCTGAAGATCGGCATTGAGTTGTGCAAAAATATAGACAGGCGCACATCCGGGATAATAAGTAACGGATTTCGCCAGCTCAGCCCCTTCTTTTACCTTGTCAACAGATGGGAAAAGTTCCCAGCAGTCGCCGCAAATAAAGACGTTTTTATCAACACAGATTTGCGGATCGAAATCTGGCACACCGCCGGCAATAACAACAACCTCTCCAGATTTTTCGAGGAATTTATTCATATCAATACCGCTTAATGCAAAAGAATCGAGCGCACCACGAACATTAACAAAACATCCGGGACAGGTTTGTTGCATCACGCAGGTTAAACCGGCGTACATACCAATGGGATCACCACCGGGGCGTCGGAAGTGTTTCATGACCGATTCAATCGAGTTGCCGACAACATCAATTTTGGCTAAATCGATTTCGCCCTGACCTTCGGTTCCGGCACAGCGGATAGCTGGAATTTCCATGGGTTCAAAGCCCATGATGGAACAGGCCACCGAGTCAACAGCAACGGTATCGGCTCCGGCAACGATCAAGTTCATTTCAATAGGTGAACCGGCGTGAGGTCCCTGGCCTTCCATTCCAATTACGGAGTCAACAATGGTCAGATCGGCATGACGGATTCGATACATATCAGCCATTTTCTGGCCCAATTCAATACGATGAGCCCCTTGCTGCTGATCATTTGGATGACAGTTGGGGATGATCCCATTCCAGTTTTTAAGCCCTAAGGTTACGGTTCCGGCTAAATGCACCTTCATTTTGGGAAGGTTAATAACGACATCCGCATCCAGAAAAGGTTTGAAAACAGTGGCGTGTTTGAATAGTTTTGCGCCTTCAATTTCGACCGCAACAACATCATGTTCGTCAAAATAGATAACTTCATCCGCACCGCCAAGCCTGGCTGCTTCTTCCATTTTTGAATCTTTAAATGCCGGTTTAGCGCGACCAACATGCATCCCTAATGATGGGTTGTCACCAATGACAACTTTTCCGGCTTTGGAGTTTTTCTTAACATAAGAAACAACGGCTTCAATGGTTCGGGGATCGACAACCGCATGGCTTTCAGGAGGAGCCTGGAAAGCGAGGTTTGGTTTGATTAAAACAGTGTCACCTTCTTTGATGATGGTGTCAAGCGAACCTATCGCCAGTTCAACTGCTTCGGCAACAGCGGCTTCGATTTTTCTTACATCCTCTTCAATGCGAATGTATTTTCCACCCATGAATGAGGCATTGCCTTCAGGTTGTGCAACCTTTACAACAGATACTTTTGTTTTGCTCATGATCGTCTCCTTTAAGTAGTTTATATTTATCCAAACTTATGGACATATACAAATATACCCGCAAAGATCATGCCAAATCAGAATAGTGCGAAAATCCAGTTAGATCTGGGATTGCGAAGGAAAGTTTGATTATCTGAGGTGTGTCATGTGTCAGAATAGGACACGAATATGTGTCATTATAACACGTGACACACCTTGGAAATCTTAATCTAAAAATATCAGTTAAACGATTAGTTCGAAATTAGTGGTATTCGATGAGAATATTTTTTGTTATAATCATAGGATATGAGGTATTATATAGAAGGTAAGATTATCAATATGAAAGTTAATCGTTTGATTCATAATACTTTCGTAATTTGAATTTAGAAAAGAAAGTGAGGATAAAATGCGTAAAGTTTTATTATTAAACGGTAGTCATAAATCAGGTAAGAGTTTTACCATGATCATAGCTGAGCAATTTGTTTCCGGTCTGTTGGAATTTGATCCGGATACGGTAATTCAAACCGTTGATTTAATTCAGAAAAATATTAACGCCTGTACGGGATGCCATACCTGCTGGACCACCACTCCGGGGGAGTGTATTTTTCAGGACGACATGACAGAACTTTTCCATCAATATGAAGAGGCTGACATTGTGATCTGGGCCACCCCGCTTTACCACTACGGGATCTCAAGTGCCATGAAAAAATTTATGGAGCGGACCCAACCGGCACTGCTGCCATTTATTGACAATGAAGGTGGCGGAACCTATGGCCATCCCTTCCGGAATCCTGAAAAAATGAACAAGAAAAAGCATGTGCTCATCAGCACCTGCGGCTTTCCATCAACAAAGAATAATTATGAAGGGGTCGAAGAACAGTTTAATAATCTTTTCGGAAAAGATAAGTGGGAAAAAATAATCTGTGTTGAAGGTGAGCTCCTGGGAATTCACCAGCTCGATAACCTGACCGGGCCTTATCTAGATTTAGTTAAAATTGCGGGTAAAGAATACGGCGAAAATCTGAGTATTTCGCCAACGGTCAAGGAAGGCCTCTCAAAGCCTTTTGTCGAAACCCCCACCTATCTCCAAACCACTAACCTGAGTTGGGGGGTGGACGATACCCGGATGAAGGATTCTGATGGTGGACTCATTGCCTGGAATTATATGAAAGAAGTGCAGACGGCTTTTAATCCCAAGGTGCGACCTAAAATGAATGCGGTGCTTCAGATCGATTTTACTGACATCAAGGAGCGTTACCAGTTTGTCATAAAGGACGAGACCTGCACCCTGTTACGCAATGATTTTGCCCGAGAAACAGCTGCAATCAGTATTAATCTCACCACCCTTGAACGGATTTTAGAAGGAAAAATTGATGCTGCCCAGTCATTGCTAGAAAAAAAGTATGCGGTTACCGGCGATATGCGGGTGTTCAACGCCTTTTTGGATGGGCTGTTTGGCCCGGTTAATCTGAGTGCTGATAAGAAAAAAAGGCTGGTTCCGATCAGTTTTAAAAATACCCCGTATTGGTTTTTTCTAGCCTTGTGTCCGTGGCTTTTCTGCTTTCTTTTTGCTGAGTACAGCCCCTTGATTGGGGTGGTGGTTCCACTTATGATCAGTGGTGTATTATGCAGTATCAAGCGAGGGCCCGATCTGGTTTACTTTGAACGCGCTACGCTATTGACGTTTTCTTTGCTCGGTTTAGCGGTGGTGACCTTTGGATCGGATTATCAGGGAAACACCTTTGCCATTATCGGGTATTTTGCACTCGCTTTAATCTGGGCGATCTCGACGCTAAAAACGATTCCGCTAACGGCCGACTACACCCACTATTTCAATGGTCGCAATGCTCTTAAAAACGTATTGTTTTTGAGAACCAATCGGTTGTTATGCTATGTCTGGTCACTGGTTTTCCTGGCTCAGGCCGGCATTACACTTTGGCTAAATACGACGGTACTGATTAATTTTGCAGCGATTATTCCGATCCTTTTAAGCGTTCCAACCTTTGTGTTTTCACTCTGGTTTCTAAAATGGTATCCTACTGATGCGGCTAAACCAAAATAAATGCGGAAGAGAATTTTGCCGCGATACCCATGAATATAAGAAGAGGAGTTTAAATGCTAACACTGGATAAAATATACCACGCATCATTTACCCTAAAAAAATATATTCGCCCGACTGATTTGATTCATGCTCCTAAAATATGTCCCGACAGCGATATTTATTTAAAAACCGAAAATTTGCAGATCACCGGGTCTTTTAAGGTTCGGGGCGCCTGCTATAAGATATCTCAGCTTAGTGACGAAGAACGGGCGAAGGGCGTGATTGCCTGCTCGGCTGGCAATCACGCCCAGGGGGTGGCTATGGCCGCCGCGATTAACCATATCAAAGCCCTGATCTGTCTGCCGGATGGAGCCCCGATTTCCAAGGTGGAAGCAACAAAAGCCTATGGCGCCCAGGTCTGCCTGGTGGAAGGCGGCTATGATGAGGCTTATGCAAAAGCGCTGGAACTTCAGGCTGAGAAAGGTTATACCTTTATTCATCCCTTCGATGATGAGTTTGTCATCGCTGGTCAGGGAACCATCGGTCTGGAACTGCTAGAAAGTCTGCCGGATCTGGATGCGGTAATCGTTCCGATTGGCGGTGGCGGATTGATTTCCGGCATTGCCTACGTGCTCAAGGCTTTAAAGCCCGAGGTAAAGGTTTATGGGGTTCAAGCCTGCGGCGCACCCAGCATGCACGAGTCCATCAAAAACTGTAAAATTTGTCGGTTGCCCCAGGTATCAACCATTGCCGATGGAATTGCCGTAAAAGAACCAGGAGATTTAACATTTAGTCTGTGCAGAGATTTTGTGGATGAAATAGTCACCGTTACCGAGGATGAAATATCCACCGCGATCCTGACCCTGATCGAGCAACAAAAGCTCATTGCCGAAGGGGCCGGGGCAGTAGCGGTGGCCGCCGCCATGTTTGGTAAGTTGCCAATAAAAGGGAAAAAGACGGTTTGTATTGTGTCGGGTGGCAACATTGATGTGACAATCCTATCCCGAATCATCAAACGGGGTCTATTAACCTCTGGTCGCACTTGTTCGTTTAACATCGAATTGATTGATAAGCCAGGACAGCTAAAAAAAGTGTCGCAGATTATTGCAGATTTGGGTGGAAATGTTATCTCAATTCATCATGAGAGAAGCAATGAAGGCTCTGATATCAATGGCTGTTTCTTGCGAATTGAGTTAGAAACAAGAAATTATGATCATATTGGTGAAATCCGTGAAGGTCTGGTCCAGGGCGGATTTAAATTGCAGAAATAAAGCTAAAAATTGTTTTTCTCAATTGATTGGCGATGGGAAAAAGGGGTATAATTCAACTGATAAGTTGTTTAACATCTGTTATCGTTGGTGTGCTTTTTAAAAAAGGGCGACCCCTCTAAAAAGAGCACACCAAGATAATGAGTGGGAGCTGATAAAAGAACATTTTATCGGCTTTGATTAACCATTCTAAAGGGATTGTATAGCTTTTCTTTAAAAAATATAGTTTTAACACAGGAGGAGAAAAATGTTAGCCGATATTAGCGACGATTTAAAGAAGATTTTTTTATTTGGCGTAGGCGCGGTGGCTGTTACAGCCGAGAAATCAAAGGTTCTCATTGATGAGTTGGTGGAAAAGGGTGATCTCACGGTCCAGCAGGGAAAGATTCTCAACGAAGAATTAAAACACAATATCAAAGAAACCATCAAAGACACGGTGACGGTTAATGTGGTTAAATCAGAAACACCACCTTCAGCCGATTCCGTTATAGAAGGCCTGGATACGATGACTCCTGATGAGATAAAGAAGATTCAAGATAAGTTAGAGGCCATCATTGCAACGCAACAAGTGGAAAAAGAAATCATCGAGGTATCTGATTTAGCAGAAAATGTCAGTGAAAAGGAAATCGATGAATTTAAGTGATTCCGGTCTAAGCGTAAAAGATATACCAAAAGGACCAATGGATACAAATGGAAAACGGTTAAAAAAAATTGTATCCATTCTGGTAAAACACGAAATTACCAAAGGGTTGACCCCGGAAAAACTTCGACTTATCATTGAAGATTTGGGGCCAACCTTTATTAAGATTGGTCAGATTATGTCAATGCGCCGGGATATTTTCCCTAATGACTACTGTATCGAACTCGAAAAATTGCGCTCACAAGTGACGCCGATGCCCTTTGATGAATTCATTCGAATTATTGAAGAAGAGTATCAGTGTCCGGTGGATGATGTGTTTAGCAACATTAATCAAGACCCCCTGGGATCGGCCTCTATTGCTCAGGTTCATGCTGCCGATTTAAGCGATGGGGCGAAGGTTGTGATTAAGGTCCAGCGCCCGGGGATCTATAAGGTCATGGCTCAGGATGTGGTGTTACTAAACCGGGCCACCGGTATTCTCAATATCGCCAGTGGTATTGGCGATGTGGTCGATTTTAAAATGATTGTTGACGAAATGTGGAGTACGGCCCAACAGGAAATGGATTTTCTTTTTGAGGCTAAAAATGCTCAGTTATTTAATGAACTTAATGCAGAGATCAAATATATCGGTTGTCCTAAAATTTACAATCAATACACCACCTCCAAGGTTCTGGTCATGGAAGACATCGTCGGCATTGCAATTGATGAAACAAGAACGCTACAGGATGCCGGCTATGATCTTGAAGAAATTGGTGTGAAGCTGGCTGAAAACTATGTCAAGCAGATCATTGATGATGGCTTTTTTCATGCTGATCCCCACCCGGGAAATATTTTTATCAGAAATGGACAGATCGTCTGGATTGATTTAGGTATGATGGGAAGACTGTCCAAGCGGGAAATGGGACTCTTAAGAAGAAGTGTCAAAGCTGTGGCGACACGGGATGTCGAAAGTCTCGAAGGGGCGATCCTTTCGCTGGGAGTCCATAAGGGCCGGCGAATTAATCATTCACTTTTATATGAAGCGATTGATCGGATGCTGGATGTCTATGGTACCGAGGAACTCAGCAACATCAACATGGGGCGATTTCTGGAAGAAATATTGCGAATAGCCGCCGAGAATCATATTGGTATGCCCAGAGGTATCAGTATGCTCAGTCGCGGCATGATCACCATTGAAGGCGTGATTGCAAAAATATCTCCCGACGCCAATTTTGTCCGTATCATGGCCAACCATATGGCCGGTCAGCAGATCACAAATTTCGATTTGAATAATTTTATGGAGTCGAACAGACAAAAAATCCTAACTTCGGGAGAAAAGGCAATTAGTGTACCTGGACAAGTCTCTGATTTCTTGAGTCTGACGAATAAGGGACAGTTGAAAGTGAATCTTGAGATTCTCGGATCAGATGAACCCCTGGCGGAAATCGATCAGATGGTAAATAAGATCGTGATCTGCATCATTCTGGCGGCGCTTTTAATGAGTTCCAGTTTCATCGCAACCACCAACATGACCCCCCAATTTATGGGAATCCCGGCTTTGGGCGCGTTGGGTTATTTTACCGCTATTATTTTAAGCCTGGCGTTGATGATTTCCATCCACCGAAAAAAGCGAAAACGTTGAAAACAGACTACTATAATGTCTTTTGATCCATTTCAATTGAAGTCATTTTGGGGTAAATTAACAGACTCTTAATGTAATCTTTCCAAACCGTTAACATATGATGCTGCCGTGCATGTTAGACTTTAACAGCGACGAAGATAATCGGGAAACCGGAATCTTTTGCGCTGTTATTTTTTTAGTGCATCAATCGAATAAATATGCAGCAGATGGGGAGATGAGTAGATGAAATGGTTTTACAACTTAAAAATAGGAAGCAAGGTAATTTTGGGGTATTTAGTCATTGCGGTTATCGCCGGAGGGATCGGCATGATGGGACTGGCAGGTATCCAAAAAATCAGTGAACAGGATGTGTACCTTTATGAGAAAATGGCAAAACCGCTGGGAGAACTTATCTATATTGTTGACGCTTTTCAAGGTCTTGTAGGAAACACCCAGGATTTGTTAGGTGCAACCAGCCCCGAAGAAATTGATGCCATTGAGCTTGAAATTCTAAAACGAAATTCCCGATTTGATGCAAATCTCAAAACCTTTCAAACAACTTTAAGTTCACTGGAAGCAATCGAAATTGCGGACGAAACCTACCTGCTAAAAGATGATTTTGACCTGATCGTAACCAATGTCATCGATCTGGTTCGACAAGGAAACCAGGGAGAAGCCCTGGGGTTGATTAATAGCAGTGATTTTGAAGTGGTAAAACAAAAAATCGAAGAAAATTACCGGGCAATGATGGACATAAAGTTAGAAGCTGTTAAAGGTACCGCAAAAAGTAATCATGATATCGCCACAGAAACCACTCGAATGACGATTGCCCTGTTGGTGATCGGGGTAGTGATTTCTTTACTGTTAGGTCTTTTTATTGCGTCAACAATTACCAGACCGATTGCAAAAATTAGGGATATGATTAAAGAAATGAGTCTGGGACACCTGGGCATGCGGCTTTATATGGACAGTCTCGACGAGGTAGGTGAAATGGCTACCGCCATGGATCATTTTGCCGATGATCTTCAAAACGTGGTGATAAAAACCATCCAACAGATTTCTGATGGGGATTTATCGGCGGAAATTGAGCAAAAGGATGAAGCCGATGAAATTATACCGGCACTTAAACAAACAATAAAGACCGTGCGCGATCTGATTGCTGAGTCAACCATGCTCGCTCAGGCAGCAGTTGATGGAAAACTCCAGATCAGGGGCGATGCCAATGCGTTTAAAGGCGGTTTCCGAGAGATTCTAGTGGGATTTAACGACACCTTGGATGCACTTGTAACCCCTTTAAATGTGGCAGCCAGCTATGTGGAACAAATCGGCAACGGCGTTATTCCGGAGAAAATCGATGAGACTTATTATGGCGACTTTGATACCTTTAAAAACAATATCAATGCCTGTATTGACGGTCTGGCAGCCCTGGAAGAAGGCAACCGGGTGTTGGGACTGATGAACCGCAACGATTTTTCCCAGGCAATCGTAGGTAATTATCTGGGGATTTACGCAGAAATTGCCGAATCCATCAATGGTATCCGGCAGCTTCTTTTGACGATCACGCGGATTGCCGGCAATATTAGAGAAGGAAATCTTTCTGATTTGCCAAAGCTTAAGCAGGATGGCAAACGCAGCGAAAATGATCGACTGATGCCCACCTTGGCCGGGATGATGGAAAATATTTTTATGCTGGTAGAAGAAACCGAAACCATGGCTCAAATTGCGGTGCAAGGAAATCTTAGTTTTCGAGGTGACAGCAGTAAATTCAGGGGTGAATATGCCCAAGTTATTGAAGGATTCAACCAGACCCTGGATGCAGTGATTGAACCAGTTAAAGAAGCTTCAGATGTCCTGCGTGAATTAGCACAGGGAAATCTTCATGCCATGGTAAGGGGTGATTATCAGGGTGATCATGCAAAGATTAAGGACGATCTCAATGAAAGCATCATGTCATTGGCAATCTATGTCGGTGAAATCACAAGTGTCCTTGAAGCAATGGGGCAGGGAAATCTCAAACAGGAAATTGAAGCGGAGTTTAAAGGTGACTTTAAAGAAATAGAAAATTCCCTTAACACGATTAATACCCGACTTAGTACCACCCTTTCGGATATTGACAGTGTTTCGGCCCAGGTGGAAATGGGAGCGATTCAAATATCAGATAGTGGCCAGGCGCTGGCCCAGGGAACAACAGAACAGGCCAGTTCGATTGAGGTTCTAACCACTTCGATTGAACAAGTCGCCGACAAAACAAAGCACAATGCGATCAGGGCCAATGAAGCCAATGAAGGGGCGATCGCGGTGCGAAAAAATGCCGAGATCGGCAATCATCAAATGAAAAAAATGGTTGCCGCCATGGATGAAATAGATGAATCAGCCAACAGTATTTTTAAAATTATCAAAGTAATTGATGATATTGCGTTTCAAACCAATATTCTGGCACTTAATGCTGCTGTCGAAGCAGCCAGAGCCGGTCAGCACGGCAGAGGATTTGCCGTGGTTGCCCAGGAAGTAAGAAGTCTGGCCATTCGTTGCAGTGATGCTGCCAAAGAGACAACCGCTCTCATTGAAGGTTCGATCGATAAGGTGGAAGTTGGTACTCGGGTAGCAGATGAAACCGCCAGTAGCCTGAAAGAAATATCCAGTGAGATAAAAAAAGTCACCCATTTAGTTGGAAATATTGCGCAGGCTTCCAGTGATCAAGCCGCAGAAATCGAGCAAATTAATCAGGGGATTGAGCAAGTTTCACTGGTTATTCAAACCAATGCGGCCACAGCAGAACAAAGCGCGGCAGCCAGTGAAGAACTCTCTGGCCAGGCGCAACTGCTTAAGCAGATGGTTGGTACCTTTGAAATTAAAACGATCGGTTAAGCCAAAGCCATCGATTAGTAAAAAGTGTCTTTAATCTTGGTATTACATTAATAATCGAGTAAAAACTCCGTCTTTTGGGCGGAATTTTTTGTGTTGTTAAAAAATTTAGATTAGAATGATTAATTTTGGGTAAAAATAATTATAGCTGTTAAAAGCGAATCTAAGTAACAAAAAAAGGAGAAGAAAAAAATGAAAAGAAAATTATTTCTCGGAATGATTATCGGCCTTGTTCTATTGATTGCAGGTTGCGCCCAAGCTCCAGCAACAACAGATGATAAAGATACTGGGTCGGAAACTGATGTCGTAACAACTGCTTCAATTGTTGATACGGAGGAAGCCTTTATTAAAGCCATCAGCAAAGATGGAACCTGGATCATTGCCACCATTGATGATTTGGAAATTAGTTCGGACCTGGTCTTAGACGGCGATTTTGTTAATGGCAAGAAAGATGATGGCGGAAATGATATCGTTCAGCGCAAGATAGGCCTTTATACGCAAGATGAGGACCGAAATGTTACCGCCAGATTTACACTGACGGCACCAAAACTAACCATTAATAGTCCCAAAGCAAGCATTGAACACGGAACCTTTGTTGGTGATGTTTATGTAAATGCCAATGACTTTCAGCTTAAAGACCAAAAAATCGAGGGAAATTTGTATTTTACAACACCCGAAGCTCAATCAACATTTATGATGGACGCGACCAGTTCAGTAACCGGTGTTCAGGAGTTAAAACAGTAATGGTTTGACATTTCACAATTAAAATTTTGGGAACCTCTAAATTGAAGCGTGAAATACATCAATTTAGAGGTTTTCCTTTTAGAAAATTTAAAAAGAATGATAATTGACTGGCGTAATGTGTTACTCGTTTAAATAAAAGTGTAATGTTTAAGCGTCTGGGCAATAGTCAAAATTCAGTTAAAATTCGGAGGTGCATTATGGAAAAAAATATTATTATATTAGGCGCCGGATACGCGGGAATTCTAACGGCAAAAAAGCTTGCCAAACGTTTAAAAGATCACCAGGATATTAAAATCACCGTAATCGATAAAAAAAGTTATCATACCATGCTTACTGAGCTTCATGAGGTAGCTGCGAATCGTGTTGAGGAGGATAGTATCCGAATCAGCTTAAACCGTATTTTTGAGGGACGAAATGTCGATGTACAGGTTGATACGATCACGGATATCGATTATGAAAAAAAACAATTAACCGGGAAATTAAAAACCTATCCTTACGATTATCTGGTCTTAGCTTCCGGTTCTCAACCGACTTTTTTTGGGGTTGAAGGGGCCAAAGAATTTGCTTATAAACTATGGTCTTATGAAGATGCCGTAAAGCTTAAAGGACACATTCTTAATATGTTCACAAAGGCGTTACAAGAAACGAATCAGCAGGAAAAACAGCGGTTGCTCAGTTTCTATGTTCTAGGAGCAGGCTTTACGGGTGTCGAAATGGCTGGGGAACTTGCTGAATGGGTACCGGTACTTTGTAAAGAATTTGAAATTGACCGTGAACTGGTAAAGATTACCCTAGTTGATATGATGGACAGAGTGGTACCAAATCTATCAGAGCCGCTATCAGAAAAAGCAAAAAGGCGATTGGAAAAAATGGGCGTCACGGTCATGCTAAACACGTCGTTTAATAAAGTTGGTGAAAATTTCATCGAGCTTAAACAGGGGGATCAGTATCAAGAATTCCCGACAAACAGCGTTGTTTGGGCAGCCGGCATCGAAAGCTCAGATATAGCTAATAAGGCAGTTGCGCTTAATCAAATTGGGCGGGGGCGGATTAAAACCGATGAATTTCTGCGGGCAGAAGGAAAAAACGATGTTTTTATTGCGGGAGATAATATTTTTTTTATTCCGGATGGTGAAACAGCGCCAGTGCCCCAGATGGTCGAAAACTGTGAACAATCAGCAGATACAGTTGCCCATAATTTAACCAGGGCAATTACAGAGGGCGGCGAAATGGAGAAGTATGCTCCCAAATTTCATGGAGTAATGGTGAGCATTGGCGGGCGTTATGGCATTTCTTATGTTGGTACAGAAAAAAAGAAGTTTGCATTGCCCTCCTTCCTGTCTCAATTTGTGAAGCATTTTATTAATATTATTTATTTTATCCAAATTTTGGGATGGAATAAGGTCTTTAGTTATATCCGACATGAATTCTTTACCATTAGAAATTGTCGTAGTTTTGTCGGTGGTCACTTTTCTAATCGTACCCCCAGTTTTTTACTGGTTCCGCTCCGCGTTTTCTTAGGTGCATTTTGGGTATATGAAGGTGTCAAAAAAGTCGATGAAGGGTGGCTTTACACACCTAAATTGACGCCATTCTTTCAAGGTGCAAGTGATTTATTCAATGCAGTGATTAACGCTAGCGGTGGTGGTGAGGTGATATCGACGGCGACAGCGGTAGGCCAGGGAACCGAAGCCGCTGGAAGCCTGCTCATTAATTGGAATATTTTAGGTCTTTTTAAGATTATTCTGATTCAAACAACAGATATTGCTATCAAATTGCAAGTTGGCCTCATGGATTGGTTTACCAGTACCATCATTTTAAGCAGTGAGAGTTCAGAGGTGTTTTTTCAGTCTGTAATTGTTTATTCCGAAATAATTGTCGGGATATTGCTGATTTTAGGTCTGTTTACAACTATCTCTGCGCTATATTCTATTGTTCTGCAGGGCATGTTTGTCACAACGACAGGGCTTTACCTGAGTACATGGTGGATGATTTTTGCGGCGGTAGCTGTTATTATTGGCGGAGGGAGAGTATTCGGCCTTGACTATTATGTAATGCCTTGGTTAAAAGAGCGCTATAAGAATATTAAGATTGTCCGGAAACTATATATCTATCATGATTAAAAATGAATTAGCCGAAAGAATAGAATACCTTGCTTCACTCGAAGCAGTCAGACAATTGATAAAAGAAACTTTACTGGATACGGATGAGTTAATTTTAGAGATGATGGAACACCTGACGTCCGGAAGTGGAAAAAATTTAAGGGCGATGTTATTGCTGGCTTCAGCAATGGATCGTGAAGGCTTTGTACCGCGTGACGCAGTATAATGTTCACAAATAGTTGGACACAAAATCCAGAAAATAAGATAAACTATACACATGAGTAAAAAACGACGAAC
>NZ_JAXQGA010000026.1:0-27182 GCF_034438075.1 Acetobacterium sp. K1/6
CTGCCTAATCAAAACGCGAAAGGAGATTTATCTAAAAATTTCTAATTTCGTGTCTTGACAAGCGTGTACATTATATTACAAACTATTTTATTGAAAATAATCACACCCTGAATATTATCTTTTCGATCGGATGGTTGATCATCACAATTCTAGTTGTCACGATCATCAATCGACTTTTATTTCGCTACATCGATGATAACAGTCGTTATCATATTTTCAGAAAGCGGATTTATTACCTTTTTTCAGGTGTTTATCTGATCATCTTATGGGTTTTGTGGGCTCAAAATACAGCTTATATTGCCACTTATGTTGGTTTGCTCTCAGCGGGGATTGCAATCGCCCTTAAAGATCTCTTTGCTAACATAGCAGCCTGGTTTTTCATCATGATTCGAAAACCCTTCGAAATCGGTCAACGCGTCCTGATCGGCGATAGTCGGGGGGATGTGATCGACATTCGCTTGTTTCAATTTTCGCTAATGGAAGTCACCGATATTCAGGTTGGAGAACAGAGCACCGGACGGATTGTCGATATCCCCAACCATTATGTTTTTGTTTATCCCACCGTTAATTACACCAAAGGCTTTAAATATATCTGGAATGAAATCTCAGTTTTAATTACCTTCGAAAGTGACTGGGAATTAGCTAAAGAAAAGCTGACCGAAATTGTCAATCATCATGCTCTTCATTTTACTGAAGAAGCAGCAGAACAAATAAAATCAACAGCCAGAAAGTACATGATCCTATATAACAATCTGACCCCGATTGTCTATACCGATGTTAAAGAAAGTGGGGTTGAATTGACATTAAGATACCTGTGTCTGCCAAAACAAAGACGTGATACCAATAATGACATCTGGGAAGATATTCTTAGACTGATATCTGACGCATCCGAAATTGATTTGGCCTATCCCACACTCAGACATATTGTTTGACTGGCTAGATTCTTAGTTTTATTAGGTTTTGTTTTATATTGTCGGTTGCTGTATAATATTCAATAACACAGCGTGAATTCATCGCAATAGATGCTGGATCAATTTGATTTTGTTAGTTATGATAAAAAATATAAATATAAGTAGGAGAATCTTATTATGTTAATTTATGCTATCATATCCATTACCTTGGCACTGGTATTCTATACGATCGGTGTATGGGGTGAAAAAATTCAAGGACAGCTAAAAACATGGCATTTAGTTGTGTTTTATATCGGATTGGTTTGTGACACCACGGGAACAATAATGATGAGCAAAATTTCGTCTGGGGGATCGTTTCTAAATTTTCACGGCATGACGGGGATGCTCGCGATTGTACTGATGATGTTACATGCCGTTTGGGCAACGGTGGTCTTAGTTAAGGGTGATGAAAAAGCCAAGGTAAATTTCCATAAACTCAGCTTAATTGTCTGGCTGATCTGGTTGATCCCGTTTATTTCCGGAGCTATTTTTGGTGTATCGATATAACCAGTCAGTTCTGATAAAGACAAATAAAAAACGAAAGTGGATTTTTTAAATAGGATTGGATGCTAGGGGTTCCATTTCCCCCCAAAAGTGAGCTAAAATTAGCTAGCCAGTTTTTTTAAAGCTTATTAATCTTTGTCAATGTCAAAGAAACCTAGGACACCTACGACTTGGATGAATTAGTGCATTTAGGTTTCATTTGCGGCAGTTGATGATACAAAACTATTTGTTTCACCAAAAATCCCGTAAAATTTGAACAAAGATTTAAAGTAGATTGTTAAGGTTTTATGATACAAAAAAATAATTGTGTAAATGTTACTAAATGAAGGGAGGCCAGAGAAAAATGTTAAGTCACGACGCTAAAGCGATGATTAATTATGTTAATACAATTTTAAATAATAAAAAGTTAAGTAACGACATCCCCAATATAGCAGAGGGAGATGCAGACTTTTTAGTGCTGGAACAGAGTCTTCGGACGGTAAGAAGTGTTGCAGAAGCACTGCGTGCAGGAAATATTCACCATAAGATCCAGGGCAATGGTTTTATTCTGGACTCGTTTCAACAATTTCAAAATAATGTCAAACGATCCAGCAGTGGGGTTATTAAGAGCATCGCCTCAAAAAGTATCAGAATTAAGGGCGAAAAAAACATACCAGGTAAGCTTCAGGAAGCTAATATTATCAAAAAGCGGGATAAGACGAGCAAAGAAATTGAAGAGCACTATCGTCTGATGACTGATCATGCTTGTGACATTATTGCAACGGTGGATCTGTCAGGTAATTTTACCTATATTAGCCCTTCGGTAGAAAAACTAACCGGCTATACCCCTGAAGAAGTTTTGAACCACTATCGCGAAATTGGTTATTTTCTCCCTGGCGTACAAAAAGAGATGGACCGACAAAGGGTCGCAATTAGAAAAATGGTAGAAAAGGGAGAACCGTTCTACCCGGTCAATTTTGAGCAACGACAGGTACGCAAGGATGGCGAAAGTATTTATACTGACACCGTGCTATCCGGAATTTATGACGAAGAAAATAACTTTCGGGAACTGCTGGCGGTTACCCGTGATATTACTGAAAAAGTAAAAATACGACGGGAAATGAAAGAACTTTCAGAAACCGATAAATTGACCAAGCTCTGTAATCGCGTTAAACTGGATTGTGCTCTGGAGCATGAATTGGATCGGGCAAAAACAAAGGCCACAGCTTTTGCTTTGATTATGATCGACATTGATCACTTTAAAAATATTAATGACCGTTTCGGTCATTTAGCTGGTGATGCAGTATTAATTGAACTGGCACAGCTTTTTAAAGACGTTATCCGATCATCTGATCTGATTGGTCGATGGGGTGGTGAAGAATTTCTGGCAATTCTTCCGGATGCAGATTCTAGTGAGGCGATGGAGCTGGCAGAAAAAATCAGGGGACGAGTCAGTGAGCATTATTTTCCAGAACAAGAACGTATTACGATCAGTCTGGGTGTATCTGTTTTTAGGGACGATGAAACGGCTGACAGCATCGTTTACCGAGCAGATCAGGCTTTGTATCAGGCCAAGAAAAATGGTAAAAACCAGGTCCGTCTGATGTGAAATGCTTTTTCCGATCGCTTAAAATCAAATTTCAAATATTGAGCTGAAAACGGTTGAAATGGAGTTGTTTTAATAGTATACTAAGAATTGTAAGTGTCAGTTTGACTAAATTATCAGCAGTATACTAATTCGACAAAATTTGGAGGGAAAGAGATGTTAAAGAATTACATGGAGGATGTGGTTGATTCATTTTTACCACATATGCTAGAACAATATCCAGAAATATGCAGATGTGAACTTTGCATGGAAGACATTAAGGCAATTGCGCTCAATAAATTAAAACCTGCTTATTTTGTAACACGCGAGGGGCTTTTATTTTCGAAAATTGATGAAATGACCTCCCAGCATAAGGCCGATCTGACCAGTGAACTAACCCGCGCCATCGACATTGTATCGAAAAACCCCCGTCATCCCCAAAAATAATAGGAAGTTTTCCTAATTCAATAAGCCAGTAATCCAGACACGCCGTTTGGATTACTGGCTTATTATGATAATCGGGATTTGCTGTTTTTAATTAATGCTCAGTTAATTTTATAAATCAAAGGCTTTGGCGGTGGCGGTGACAGCCTGATCCTTATCGTCTGATAGAATGATGCAACTGATACGAATTTCTGACGTGGTGATCATCAACATCTGGATGTTATTATCGGCTAAAAGTTGAAAAAATTTGGCAGCAACACCAGACTGACTGCGCATGCCAATGCCAACAACAGATAACTTTGAAATTTTCTCATTGATGATGACCCCGATTCCAGCATGTTTTCCCTGAAAAGCAGACAGAATTTTTTTGGCATCATTTAGATCAGAAGCCGGCGCGGTAAATGAGATGTTAATAAGACCATCAATGGGAGCGCTTTGGCTGATCATGTCGATGTTAATACTTTTGGTGGCAAATTGACTGAAAAACTGAGAAGTGATATTCGTATCAAAAGGAATATCACGAATGGTGATCATCATTTCGTCATTATCAATGGCCACACCGGTGATGGATTGTCCTTCCATATTTTTTTCTCCTTTTTTGATGATGGTGCCGGGTACTTCGTATTCACTTGAAGCCACCCAAATGGTCGTGTCGTATTTACTCGCTAATTCAATGGCGCGAGGATGCATAACCCCAGCACCCAGACTGGCCATCTCCAGCATTTCGTCATAAGAGACGGCGTTCAGTTTTTTAGCTTTGGGGTAAAGCCGGGGATCTACTCCGAAAATCCCTTCGACATCGGTGTAGATTTCACAGGGGGCATCCAGAACACAGGCTAAGGCGACGGCACTGGTGTCAGAGCCGCCCCGTCCCAGGGTGGTGACATCATCATTTTCATTGACCCCCTGAAATCCGGCAATGATGACAATTTTATCATCATTTAAGGCTTCCATAATTTTGGTGGTGTCAATGCCTTCGATACGCGATTTAGTATGGCGGCCGCTGGTGCGGATACCGACCTGGGGCCCAGTGAAAGAAATGGCATTATGACCTAAAGATTGGAGCGCCATCGATAGCAGCGAAATAGAGATCTGTTCGCCGGTAGATAGAAGCCGGTCCAACTCCCGTTTGGGTGGGGAGGGATTGATTTCATAGGCTAACTTTACCAGATCATCAGTGGTTTTGCCCATGGCTGAAACCACCACCACAACCTGGTGACCGTTTTGTTTCTTTGCAATGATGCGCTTGGCAACATTTAAAATCCGTTCGGTGGAACCCACTGAGGTTCCACCGTATTTTTGAACAACGATATGCATGAGATTAACCTCTAAATCAGTAGCAGTTATGATTAATCGACTGTTTATTGATCCTTTCTTAGATATTAGTCGTTGACGACCATCGACATGTCGTAGAGCCCGGGGGCTTTTCCAACCAGGTATTGGGCAGCTTTGACGGCGCCTTCGGCGAAGACTTTTTTGGATAAAGCCATATGGCTGACTTCGATGATTTCGTCGTTGCCAGCAAATATTACAGAATGCTCGCCGGGGATTGTGCCACCGCGGATGGCGTGGATGCCCAGTTCATTTTCAGTGCGTTTGGTATCACGGCCATGGCGGCCAAAAGAATAATCTTTTTTTGTTTCCAGCCCCTCATTGATGGCGTCGGCCAGCAGCAGTGCGGTGCCACTGGGAGCATCTTGTTTTTTATTATGGTGCTTTTCGATAATTTCAATATCAAAGCCGCTTTCCAGCTTGGCTACCATTTCGTTTAACATTTTGGCAATTAGATTGATGCCCAGCGATAGGTTGGCGGTTTTAAAAACCGGAAATTCAAGGGAACCTTCTTTGATGGCCGTCAGATCGGTTTCCGACAGACCAGTAGTAGCAATGACAATGGGGATTTTTTTGCTTTTGGCAAAGCCGAAAATTTTCGGGAAAGCCGCAAAGTGTGAAAAATCGATGATCACATCCACTGCTTCGGCGCAGGTTTCCAGATTGGTGTAAACCGGAAAGGGCAGACTGGTGTTAGCCTGCTGATCAAATCCGGCCACCACCTGGGTGTTTGGGTTTGCGGTAATAATCTGCTGGAGGGTGGTGCCCATGGCCCCAGAGACGCCACTGAGTAAAATATTGATCATGGCAGTCTCCTATAATAAGCCATAGGCTTTTAAATCGGCAACCAGTTTTTCTTTGTTGGATTCTTCCATATCGACTAGCGGCAGTCGCATTTCTCCAGAGTCCATTCCCATCAAACCCATGGCGGTTTTAATAGGAATGGGGTTGGTTTCATAGAACATCGCCAGATTGACCAGGTTGGTTTTAAATTGTAGTTCCCGGGCTTTAGCCAGATCGCCGGCCATAAAGCTGGTCACCAGATTGTGCATATCAGCGGGAATAATATTGGCTGAGACAGAGATGACCCCTTTGCCGCCAACAGATAGTATTGGTAGTACATGATCATCATTACCACTGTAAATATCAATATCGCTACCACAAACACGGGCGATTTCGGTGACCTGGCTGATATCGCCGCTAGCTTCTTTAACAGCAGCTACATTGGCGATTTTGCTCAATTCTTTAATGGTGGATACGGCTATGTTCATGCCGGTGCGACTGGGAACATTGTAAATAATCACGGGAATAGTGATGGCATTGGCTATAGCAGAAATATGAGCGATGATTCCTCGCTGGGTCGATTTATTGTAGTAGGGGTTAATAATCAGAGCAGCATCGGCACCAGCTTTTTCGGCTTCCTTAGAAAGCATGATGGAATAAGCGGTGTCATTACTACCAGTTCCAGCAACATAAGGAACCCGGCCGTTAATGTATTTCCCGGCATCTTTTAGTAGTTCTAAATGTTCGGCATCGGTGAGGGTTGAGGTTTCACCAGTGGTACCGGCAATTAGAATGGCGTCGGTTTTTTGTTCGATCTGCCAGTCGATCAGTTTGTGAAAACGTTCAAAATCAACTTTTCCATTTTTAAACGGGGTAACCAGTGCAACACAGCTTCCTGTAAAAATACTCATTTTCAATCTCCTTTGATTTGTTTTTGGGGGTTGACGTATTAAATAATTGTTCTTCAAAGCCAACGATACTTAATTTAGTGGCCTAGATCAATCCGCGTTCGATTAGTGAAAAGGCAATCTGGACTGCATTGGAGGCAGCGCCTTTGCGGATGTTGTCAGCAACAACCCATAGGTTTAGACCATTGTCGACGCTATAATCACGACGCAGACGACCTACATAGACAGCATCGGTGTTCTCAGCTGTCCGAGCCAGGGGATAGACATTGTTGGCGGGATCATCCTGAAGCACAATTCCTAAGGAATTGCCATAAATATACCGGATCGAGTCCAACTCAAAAGGCTTTTTCAGCTCCACGTTGATACTTTCACTGTGGCTGTAGTAAACGGGCACCCGCACGGTGGTAGCGGTAATCCGTAGGCTATCGTCATGGAGAATTTTCTGGGTTTCATTGATCATTTTCATTTCTTCTTTGGTGTAGCCATTATCAAGAAAGGAATCAATGTGGGGCAACACATTATAGGCGATGGGGTGGGGATAGAAAGCATTGGCTTCGCCCTTGATCCCTCTTTCCAGGTCAGCATAACCGTTGACGCCAGAACCGGAAACAGCCTGATAGGTGGAATAGACAATCCGATTAATCCCGAAAGCATCATACAGTGGTTTTAAAGCGACCACTGCCTGGATGGTGGAGCAGTTGGGATTGGCGATGATGTTTCCGTGCCAGTCCAGGTCTTCCGGGTTGACTTCGGGAACGACCAGGGGCACCAACGAATCCATCCGGAAGGCACTGCTGTTGTCAATAACAATGACACCTTTGGCGGCAGCGACTGGGGAAAATCGTTCGCTGGTGTCGCCGCCAGCTGAAAATAAGGCAATATCAATATCCTGGTCAAAGGCTTCATCACAAAGCTCCTGAACGACATAGGTTTTTTCGTTAAAAATAATTTCTTTGCCAGCGGACCGCTTAGATGCCATGGGGTATAGGTTTTTAACTGGAAATTTAAGCTCAGCCAGTACCTGTAGCATCTTTTGACCAACCATGCCAGTGGCACCAACAACGGCAACATTATAAGATTTCATAAGACCTCCAAAAATTTGATATAAAAAAAGCCAGTAACGTGTACCGGCTAAAAATCAAAGAAACGCGTACATGCGATTTCTATGGGTTCTAGATAGCACTCCATCATAAAAATGATGACAGTCTTACTGCTCTTTACAGTAAGCCCAGGATCATGGGGGCAATTCATGGTCCTTCGGCGAGCTTTCCTTTCACAGCGCTTCATCCCACTTGCCATGGTCTTCGCCGATAATCTTAAAGTCCGCACCTCTATCGTATTGATTTAATTCTATTCATTGTAACAATTATATCTGGTTATTTCAAGGGGATAATTATAAAAAGCTAATAAATATTAAAAAAAAGCAACGCATTTGTAAAAATACGTTGCTAAGTGCTAACTTGATTATTTTGTCAGATCAACTGCGTCCAACGCATCGTTGATTGACTTAATGAGCACATCGACGTCGATTCCGTGTGCCAGGGCACCTTCTTCAATGTTTTCGAAACGTGCAGCCATACAACCAAAGCAATGCATTCCATAAGCCTGGAATACGTTGACAGAATCCGGATATGCGTTAACAGCATCCATGATGCCCATATCTTTAGTAACTTTCATTTTTTTCACCTCCGCAAAGTATAGATCTCATTTTACATATCATACATTATAAAACTTAAAAAAAGATTTTACAAGTGAAAAGAAATAAAAGTGCAATACTTGCTAAAATGTCACGGTGAGGTTATAATAGTACCATAGGGGAATTTTATAGTAAAGGGGTGGATTATTGTGATAGTTGATAAAGTAGTCGTTACGAACAAAGCAGGGCTTCATGCAAAACCAGCATCTCTTTTTGTACAAAGAGCCAATGACTTTAAAAGCGAAATCTATATCAAAAAAGAAGCAACCCGGGTTAATGCCAAAAGCATTATGGGTGTGATGATTTTAGCCGTTCAAAAAGGCGATGAGATCCAAATCGAAGCAACTGGCGATGACGAAAAAAAAGCAGTTGAACAATTAAAACAACTGATTGTCGATCGATTTGATTTTGTGGATGAAGTATAAATAGAGTGTTTATGAGGTAAATTAAAAACTAAATTCAGAAAATAAAGATCGCATAAAGTATGAATGCAAATTCATGCTTTTCTTTTTTCTGGGTTTTGCCATACAGAAATTTAAATTGGTTATTGCAAAATTGGTAGCGATCCGTAAAATATTTTGCAACGGCCTGACGACTAACAATAACTGGAGAAACAGATGCGAAAAATTTTAATAGCAATTTCTTTTTTTACCCGAATACCCATTAAACTAAAGGATGTCAGTTCCGAGGAGTTTTATGACGCAATGATTTTAATCCCTCTGGTGGGTGTTTTCATCGGGCTGATCCTCTTTGCGGCCTCCATTGTTTTTTCGTTTATTCACTTTGTTCAGCTCCAAGCCCTGCTCATGGTGATCGCCTATATCTGGCTTACCGGTGGCTTACACCTGGATGGATTTGCCGACACCACCGATGCTCTGTTTTCCGCCAGAGATCGGGAGAAGATGATGGAAATCATGAAAGATAGCCGTTTGGGTGCTTTTGGTGCGATTGGCCTGATCTTGATTATTTTAACAAATTGGATGAGCTATACCATCATTTTACCAGAACACAGCACTGCGATTTTGATTATACCAGTCTTTGGACGGGTAGCTGCGATCATGTCGACATGTTTTTCCACCTATGCTCCTGGGGGCGGCGGCTTGGGTAAACGCTTTGTCGAAATGACAAGGCTACACCATTTTATTATTTATCTGGTCTTATTACTGGGTTATACAACCCTGATTTTAGGCTTGCCGGGATTACTGACTGCAGTTATTTGTTTACTGCCCGCCTGGCTGTTAATGAAAAATCTCCAGCATAAAATTGGTGGTATGACCGGAGACACCATCGGGATGACCATTGAACTGAATCAAACCTTCTTTATGGTGGTTTACAGTGTGATTTTGATTAATTTTCCAATCTATTTCAGACTTTTTCAGTAAATATTAAATCGAAGGTGCTTCAAAATTTGAGTGTGTCAATAATAACAGCAGCATAACGTTTGGGCATTCTGAATTTATTGTAATCATTTCAGAGGTTTATTATTAATTGATGTGAAAAATTATTAAGAAAGGGTATGAATGAAGAAATCAATGAACGATGATCGGCAAAAATCCCGTTTTGATCAAAAAAATAACAAAAATACGGTTTTTTTACCGATGTCAAAAAATGAGATGAACGCCCAGGGCATTGATCAGTGTGATTTTATTCTCGTGACTGGCGATGCCTACGTAGACCATCCCTCTTTTGGAGCGGCTATTATTGGCCGAGTACTCCAATCCAGAGGCTTTGCAGTTGGTGTCATCGCCCAACCCAACTGGCGGGAAAACGCTGATTTTAAAAAGTTGGGCGTTCCTCGACTGGGGTTTTTGGTGACAGCCGGCAACCTGGATTCGATGGTAAATCATTTTACGGTAAACAAAAAACGCCGTCATGAGGATGTTTATGCTCCTGGGGGAAAAGCAGGTCTACGGCCGGATCGAGCGACCATCGTTTATTGTGGAAAAATTAGAGAGCTCTATGGTGACATCCCTCTGATTATTGGTGGTATCGAAGCCAGCTTGCGCCGCTTTGCCCACTATGATTACTGGCAGGAGAAGGTCAGACGACCAATTCTGTTTGATTCCCGGGCGGATCTACTGGTTTATGGGATGGGCGAGCTGGCCATGATTGAAATTGCTCAGGGGTTGGAGGCTGGAATTCCAGTGGATCAGTTAACCCATATTAAAGGAACCGCGGTGATTCAAAAGGAAGCAGATGTAAATGATGGGGTGGTATTACCGGCTACCGAAGCAGTGATGACTGATCCAATGGCTTATGCCAAAGCCACTGCCCTCATTTATCAGAGTAACAATGCTCACGATCCTAAGACCTATTTTCAGCAATCCGGAAATCGCTACCTGTGTCAGAATCCGCCGCAACTGCCCTTAAGTCAAGAAGCCTTTGACGACCTTTATGATCTGCCCTTTACCTATAACTGGCATCCCGCCTATGATGAGCTTGGGGGGATACCAGGCCTGGAAGAAGTAAAGTTTAGCATTACTGCTAACCGGGGCTGCTATGGCAATTGTACTTTTTGCGCCCTGGCCATTCATCAGGGTAAATACGTGCAGATGCGCAGCGGGGAGTCGATCGTCCGCGAAGCCAGCCGGATGACCAAGGACCCGGATTTCAAAGGGTATATCCATGATATTGGAGGACCCACCGCAAATTTTTCCCACCTGGCCTGTAAAAAACAGGAAACCCGAGGTTATTGCAGCAATCGTGAATGCTTAGCTCCAGAACCCTGTAAAAGTATTGATCCCAGCCACAAACTCTATCTGGAAACGCTTCGGGCGGTCCGAAAGTTGCCGGGGATTAAGAAGGTTTTTATCCGGTCGGGCATCCGTTATGATTATATGGCTCTGGATAAGGATAAAACCTTTTTTAAAGAACTGGTGGAGCATCATATCAGCGGACAGCTCCGGGTTGCTCCGGAACATGTGTCTGATGAGGTGTTGCGTCATATGGGTAAACCGGCCTTCAAGGTCTATGAAAAATTTGCCCGAGATTTTAAACAGATTGATCAGCAACTTGGAAAAAATCAATTTATTTTACCCTATTTCATCACTGGGCACCCCGGCTGTACGCTTCAAGAGGCGATCAAACTGGCAGAGTATATCCGGGACATGGGCTTTTTTCCGGAGCAGGTTCAGGATTTTTATCCGACTCCGGGTTCAGTGGCTACTGCAATGTACTATACAGGGATCAATCCCCTGACGCTGGAAGTGGTTTATGTACCTAAGGGACGGGAAAAGAATATGCAACGGGCTTTGGTTCAGTATCAAAAGCGAGATAATTATTTGCTGGTTTATGAGGCACTGACGAAAGCCTACCGTGAGGATTTAATCGGATCGGGGAAAAAGGCGCTGATACCGGAAAAGGTAAAAAGTTCCAACCGTCAGAATTCCCAGGCAAAAAAAGCAAGCTCATCCCAGTCAGTTCAGACAAAACAATCAAAAATAAATCAAAAGGATAAAAGCAGAGGTAAAAATGGAAAAAAAATTAACCGAATCCATTGAGGATTATATCGAAACCATTTATCTGGAGAGTGAAAAACATGGCAAAGGTGTCAGGATTACCGACATCGCATTAGAGTTAAGTGTCAGCAAGGCTAGTGCCAATGACGCAGTGCGTAAGCTCAAGGAGTTGGGTTATGTGGAGCACGAACGTTATGGACAGATCTATCTTACCGAAGCAGGGAAAAATCGGGCGGTGAAGGTTTATGAAAAACACCGCTTAATTACTGAATATCTGGTAAAAGCCTTGGATGTGTCCTTGCCCGTTGCTGAAAAAGATGCCTGTAGCATCGAACATATCATCTCGGAAGAAACCTTCAAAAAAATGAAGGCTTATCTCAAACAGTAAAAAATAAGAAAATTAAGGAAGTAAGAATGAACGAAACAAACAACCAGATTAAAGTTGGCGAGAAGTATACCATGGAAATAATGGACATTACCCATAGCGGCGAAGGGGTGGGACGACTTGACAACATGATTGTTTTTGTTGAAGGCGGCCTCCCCGGAGATGTGTTGGAAGTGGAAATTAAAAATGTAAAAAAAACTTATGCTCAGGGTAAACTTCTGTCCATTAACCAGTCTTCACCCGAACGGGTGACTCCTGCTTGTCCATACTTTGAAGAATGTGGGGGCTGTCAGATCCTGCATATGCGTTATGATGGTCAGCTACGGGCGAAATCTAAGATGGTAAAGGATGCACTCCAGCGTATTGGGGGACTAAAGGAAATTGAAGTTAGCCCCATAGTTGGTATGGAAGATCCGCAGCGATATCGAAATAAAGCCCAGTTTAAACTGGACAATAAAGGTATGGGTTTCTATGCGAAAAAATCCCACAACCTGGTTCATATTCAAGATTGTCTAAACCAGCCTGAATCGGCAGCGGATGCAATTAAAACCATCAATGCTCTGATAAAGGATCTGAATTTAAGTATTTATGATGAACGTACCCATAAGGGTTACGTCCGGGGTGTGCTTCAGCGCACGAACCTCCAGGGCGAGAATATGATCACCCTGATCATCAACGGGAAAGATTTAAGTCAGCGTCAAGCCATTGTAGAAGGCATACTGGCAGGTATTCCTAATGTTAAAAGCATTTATGTGAATATCAACCGCGAGAAAGGCAACGTCATTCTGGGCCGAAAAAGCCTTTGTGTTCATGGTGCTGCCCGCTTAGTTGAACAGATCGGAGATCTCAGTTTTTCGATTTCACCTAACTCATTTTTCCAGGTGAATTCCAAACAAACCGTTAAGCTCTATGATACGATTAAAGCTTTTGCCGATTTGAAAGGTACTGAAACGGTTTTTGATCTTTATTGCGGTACTGGCACCATCGGTCTTTATCTGGCGGCTCAAGCCAAACAAGTGATTGGGATTGAAAGCGTGGGTGATGCTATTCTTGATGCGCGCGAAAACGCTGGTTTAAATCAAATTGAAAACGCCAGCTTCCATCTGGGCAGAGCAGAAGATGAGATGCTCAAGATTATCAAAGAAGAAGGCGTCAAACCGGACCTAATCATTCTAGACCCACCTCGTAAAGGTTGTGAAGAATCACTGCTGACAGCCATCAATGACCTTGGAACTCCCCGGATTATCTATGTTTCCTGTAACCCTTCAACCCTGGCTAGAGATCTTAAATTTATGACTGATGCCGGTTATGCAATTAAGGCGGTTCAGCCAGTGGATTTATTCCCGGGAACGGGACACGTTGAGACGGTCGTATTGATGTCACGAGTAGAAAAATAAATGTCTTAAAAGTCCAGTATTACTGGGCTTTTTCTTTTTTTGTGCTATAATTTTATTATATGAAAACAGGTGAATTATTGCTTCGTGGGAATCGATCCAAAGAGCTGATTTTGGACCGTACAGTACGATTTAGATGTCAGTGCTAGGCGAGAAGTCGATATAGATGTTTTTGGCTTTTGGGACTTGTGGAATGGTCGATTTAGATGTTTTTTTGATCTACTTCGGCAACTTCTCAGGAAACGGCCGCCGCCAGCGAAGAATTGGCAAGTCAGACGGAAATGCTAAAAGAGCAAGTTGCCCGGTTTAAACTAAAACGGGGGGGCTTCATGGGAACCGAAGCTTATGAAAACTTGAGTCCGGAAATGATGCGGATGTTTGAAAACATGAAAGAGCAGAACCGTCAGGCAGTCAATAAACGATCTGGTCAGTCTAGCCAAGCGCCACCTGCGAAAAGCATCATATTGAGTGATGACGAGTATGGAAAATATTAACACCTCTAACAAACGTAAGTAAGGGCCTAAACTATATTAACCTGGAGAAATCGAATGGATGAAATGAGACAGCAAATTATAAATAAAGATAAAGCTTGGCTGGTATCAACCCTGAACAGCGCCGGGGATGCTATCATCACTTGTAATATGGATGACCGCATGGATTTTGCCAATGCCGAAGCATTGAATATACTTGGCTTGAGTCTAGCAGAAATTTTGGATAAGCCTTTTTTGGAGGTTTTTAAACTATTTCGGGATGGGCAGGATATGCCGATCCAGTTCTGGACAAATGCCAAAAAGGGAGAAATGGCGGATAGTGTTGGTTTACCAGGACGATCCTATTATTTAAAATCGGATGGTACAAAGTGCTATCTGTCGGCCCGATTGTCCCCGCTTCTTTCGGATAGTGGGGATTATATAGGAAGGGTAGTCGTATTTCGGGATATCTCCAGAATTATCGAGGCCGAAATAACCATTAAAAACGAGCGCAATAATTTGAAAACGATGTTTGATCTGTTGCCAACCAGTATGCTGGTTGTCGATGAGAAGCTGTTAATAACCCGGGCTAATCGGGCCTTTTTTAAAACCTTTAATCTTGACATGAAAAATGTTATTGGCAGGCAATTCGGCGATGCGTTGGGATGCGTTTTCAGTTTTAATGGGGGGTGTGGTTATTCCAAGAATTGTGAATTTTGCCATTTTAGAAAAATAGTGACCCGCGTTTTGGAAGAAAAGAAAATAATCAGAGACAGATCCATTAAAGTGAATTTTATAAACCATGGGATCAAAGATACCCGGTATTTAAATTTGAGTGTGATGCCAATTATTTCAGCCAATTATTCCGAGTATATCATCACTCTGGAAGATATGACTGAACAGTATTATTATGAGAAAGGTTTAAAAGAAGCGCGGGAAGCCAGCCTCTCTATTTTAGATAGTTTGCCGGTCATGATTTACCGTATTGATCGTGATCAACGCTGTGATTTTATTAATCAAACGTTTAAAGCTTTCATGAATATATCCCGAGACTTTTTTTTGAAGAACCTGAAAAGTCATATGAAAACTGACGATCATCAACGCTTTATCAATACGTTAAAACGTTCCCTAAAAGAAAAATGCAACTTTAATATTGAACTAGAACTATTAGCACCAAACAATACCTATCGTATCTTTCGAGGCATGGGGCGACCTTTTTACGATAAAAATCAAGAATATGCAGGGATGATTGGGTTATTTTTAGACATTCACGATGAACGCTTTGCAGAAGAGCTTTTTACTAAGAGTCAGAAAAAATATTTTTCGCTGTTTAAATACATGGACAGTAGCATCTCATACTTTAAAGCCCTTTACGACAATGACCGAAACCTAATTGATGCGGAACTGGTGGAGATGAATCTGGCAACTGAAGAATTGTTTGGTGTCAATCGGGATGAGGTAATCGGCCACAAATTGTCAGAAATGGGATTTCTTGAAACCAAAGAAAGCTTGGGACTTTTTAAAAGATTCCGAGAGGTTCTCACCCATGGCGAAAATATACCACTTGAAGAGTATTATATGATTCGCCTTGAAAAATGGGTGGAAGGCTCAATATACAGTCCAGAATCTGGTTATGTGGCGGTTCTTGCTTCAGATGTTGATCAAAAGAAAAAAACCGAAATAAAACTTAAGCAAGCAATTGAACGATCGGAAGAAGCTAATCGGGCCAAGAGTGAGTTTTTAGCAAATATGAGCCATGAAATTCGGACGCCACTTAATGGCATTGTCGGGATGATTGATCTCACTGCTTTAGAACCCCTTTCTGAGGAACAAAAGGATAATCTGAGAACTGCCAAAGGATGTGTGGCGTCGCTGATTGCGATTATCAATGATATATTAGATTTTGCAAAAATTGAAGCTGGAAAATTGATGCTTAATCCAATGAGTTTTAATTTGATGTCTTTTGTTGAATCGACAGTCAAAACGCACAAAAAACATGCCCTTGAAAAATATCTGGATTTGACCGTCAATTATGAGAACATTATCTCAAATTTTGTTATCAGTGACAGCATGCGGCTCAAACAAATTCTAAATAATTTGATCAGCAATGCCATAAAATTCACTAATCAAGGATCAGTTACAATCACAGTCAGCCAAGAACCGTTGCCGGGTAAAACGGATCAAATTGTCCAGAAAATCACGATAGCTGATACCGGGATAGGAATCGATGAAAAAGACTATCCGATGCTGTTTCAGAGCTTTACTCAGATTGATGGCTCCTATACCCGGGAATATGGCGGAACAGGATTAGGTCTGGTGATTACAAAGCAACTCCTGGAAATGATGGGGGGAGAGGTAAGGTTCATCAGTCAGCTCGGAGTAGGGAGCACCTTTTCCGTTATTCTACCGATGATCATCACCAAAAAATCCGGTGAAACAGACGTCGAAACGGATGGGGAGGATAGTTTCGCGGGAAGTCGGATTTTGCTCGTTGAAGATGATCAGGTCAATCAAATCGTGATTGCAAAAATGCTTGAAAGTTTCGGTGCTGTGGTTGATGTGGCGGGAAACGGTGTTGAGGGTGTAAAAGCGGCTTCGAAAAATAATTATGATATTATTTTTATGGATGGGCAGATGCCTGTAATGGATGGAATTAAAGCGACCAAGTTGATTCGAGGGACGGAAACAACAACAGAGCCCTATTTTAAGTCTAATGAACTGGAAGAGTCTCTTAATCGAGAAACGCCAATAGTTGCTTTAACTGCCTTTGCGCTAAAAGGAGATGAAGCTATTTTTAAAGCAAGTGGAATGGATGACTATTTGTCTAAACCATTGGATCGACACCAAATGCAGCAGCTCTTAAAAAAATACCTTGGCCATTTGAAAGTAACCGCTCCAAAGCGATCTGTGGTAAATTTAGGTAGCTATTACGAGAAAGAGTGGGATATCAGCAAATCTAATTCGACAGAGCATTTAACTCCGGGCGAAAAAGAAAAGTGGGAAGTGACTCAAAAGATTGAAAGTCTTGAGCAGCTGTTGGCGCAGGAAAACCTGATCCTGATGGAAGTCATTGCCCATCAATTAAAAGGAATATTTGAAGAAATGAATATCGAGGTATTAAAAAACCTTGTTTTTAAAATAGAGTTGGAAATCAGAAAGGAGCGATTAGAAAAGGTGTCGGGATATTTAGAGCAGATCAGAGAAATCTGGCGGATGCATGTGCTAACGTAAGGGGGAGTGTATGAGATGAAGCGAATTTTAATTGTAGAAGATGATTTGATCAGCCGAAAATTTTTATCTAAATTCATGAACCGATACGGAGATTGCGATTTGGTAGTGGATGGCCTTGAAGCTATCGATGCCTATCTTTTAGCGACGAAAGAAGGCGTACCTTATGATCTGATCTGCCTTGATGTGATGATGCCTAAAATTGATGGGATTCAGGTGCTAAAAACCATCCGCGATTTGGAAAAACAAAATGGTGTTAACGATAATGAAAAGTGTAAAATAGTCATGACTACCGTATTGGGGGAAATCCTGACGGTCCAGTCAGCTTTTGATTTTGGCTGCAATGCCTATGCATCAAAACCCCTAGATATTGCAAAATTGACTGAAGTGCTAGGAAAAATCGGATTCATAGAAGAGCGGCTTTAAATCAGGAGGAGAGTATCTTTTTATCAACCTGATCAAGAAAAAAACCGTAATCTCAGAAGAGACTGCGGTTTGATTTTTATAAGGTTTTAGCATAAGCACCAATTTTTTTATCAACGTTTGAAATATGTTTAGTTAGCCAATTTACAATCATCTGGTTAGCACTGATTATCAAGGTAACGTTTCCTCCGGATTCGTTGAAATCCTTTTTGAGTTTAGCTAATTCTTCGATAAATCCATGATGTAATTTTTTTTGTTCATCGATGCCCGGATAGTTTATTTTGGTCATATAGGCTTCTTCATCTTTAAAATGTTGTTTGGTATAATCATCAAGAAAATCAAACATCTGAGCAATAACTTCCTTGGATTTTCCGGTTTTTCCGGCTTCAAAAAGTTGATCCGCTTTTTCAAACCAAATTTTATGTTGTGCATCAATGTTTTCTACACCAACTGATAATGCTGGTGTCCATACAATAGCCATAATTGTTCTCCATTCTAAATAAGATTTATTCCATTATAGACTTTTTCTTCTTGACTGACAAGAAAATTTTTAAATTAGCGAATTTGCTGGTGTAAATCGACTCTTAATTCCGACAAAGCGTGGGTATCTCCTATGAAATTCAGTATTTACTTTAGCCGCTGGCTGGGGTAAACTAGTTTAAGGTTTCGCCTGTTAGTCTGTCAGAAAGGCAAGGGGAGAAACAATGAAAACAGGATAGAGGATGTGAAAAATGATTCAAATCACCGAAAAAGAATTTGCCATGTTAACGGAATATATTCATTGTGAATATGGCATCGAGCTAAAGAAAGAAAAACAACTCCTACTTATGGGTCGGCTTCACAAGCTACTTGTCGAGTTGGGGTTTGATAGCTTTACAGACTATTATCATTATTTGATTTCTGATAAAACGGGTGAAGCCAGTTCAGTGTTAATCGATAAGGTTTCAACAAACCATACTTTTTTTATGAGAGAACCAGAGCACTTTGAGTATTTTAAAAATACGGTGCTGCCCAATTTGAAGATAAAAAAAGAAGAACAGAACAACCGCGATATTCGGCTTTGGTGTGCAGCCAGTTCCACGGGCGAAGAGCCCTATACTTTGGCAATGCTTATGGCTGACTATTTTGGATCAAGTGCCCATCACTGGGACAAAAAGCTACTGGCAACGGACATTTCAAATAAGGTATTGGATGTAGCTAAAAAAGGGATCTATGATAAAGAGCGTCTTCAGGTGTTGCCACCTAACTGGAAATTAAGGTATTTCAAGAACTATGATAGCAGTCAAATGGTGGTGGTGGATGAAATCAAAAAAGAAGTCATTTTTCGACGGTTTAACCTGATGACCCCCAACTTTGTTTTTAAGAAGAAATTTGATGTTATATTTTGTAGAAATGTCATGATATATTTTGATCAGACGACAAAGGATCGACTGGTTGAGAAAATGTACAATTATACAGAACCAGGGGGGTATTTATTCATCGGTCACGCAGAATCACTTAATCTTAAACAGACGAATTATAAATTTATTATGCCTGCTGTGTATCAAAAACCGTATTAAGTTTTAGCGGCATAAAAACATGATAATTAACCAGAAGGAGAAATGGCTTAATGGAAGATCTAATAAAAACGGAAACTGGAAATCAGATAAAAAAAAGATATCGTTTAAAAAATCATCTTTTGCCTCAATCGGAAAGGATGGATTGGCCGTCTTATCTGACGATTGACCGGAGTGTCAAGCCAAAAAAGAAAACGGTTTTGGAACTCACGCATGAAGCACTGCTTAAAGTTTATGGTGCATCAGGAGTGTTGGTTGATAAGATCGGGAATATTCGCTATGTTTATGGACATACCGGGCTTTTTCTGGAACCTGCGCAAGGTTATTCCGGTGCAACCAATATTCTGAAAATGGCCCGGCAAAAATTGCGTCGTGATTTAAATAAAACCTTGCATCTGGCAATAACCCGGCAGACGACATCAAGTTCTGCTATTATCCAGATTAAACGAAATGGTGAAACCATGAGTGTCTTAATCCGAGTAATACCGCTTCTAAAAAAGGCGTTAAAGGGACAAGACGATGATTTTTATCTGGTTATTTTTGAAAAAAAAGCGGACCTGAAGGTGGAAACAGAACGGAGTGGTTTTATGCTAGAGAGTGCGAATTCGCAATCTGAACAGCGTCTCTTGACTTTGATCACCGACGAAATCGAAGTGACTAGAACAAAGTTGTCAGATCTAAAGTCAGAGTTTGAAAATACTCAGTTGGAACTGGAAGTTTCCAGAAATAAGTTACATTCAGTTAAGTTAAATATTGATATGGCTGAAACGGAATTACAAACACTACGAAATAAAATAAGTGGCTCTAAGGAGGAACGCCAACTTCTTAGTGATGGACAGCAAAGTTCTATTACTGATAAAGAAGTAGTTGTGTCAGTGCAGCAAACCCAAATCGAGGAGCAACGCCCATTTGGTGAAGAACTGGCCACAATTAAAAATGAATTGTCAATGGCAACTGAGGCATTGGAACAGAAAAAAAACGCATTTGAAAAAATGAATCAAACATTTAAAGCAACGTCGGGTGAACTTTCTTTTATGGAGCGGCAAGAAAAGACTGAATCAGAGAATGGCCCGGATTTGGAGCCAACAACACAGGTCGCAGATATGGCAGAAAATGTCGTCGAACCCGTTTTTCCAAAGACAACAGGTCTAAATTTTGGAAGTGAGTCCGAGCTACTTGATAATAATATTGAAAAAAGTGAATTGCGTTTTAAAGATGCAGCAGAATTTCAGGCGGCTGCAAACCACGGATACCGGCATGACAATGGGATAAAGTCTGTGTACATCCCTGAGGGGGTTGACACAATTAAGCGAAGTATGTTTTATAAATGCACCCAACTGGAGAAGGTCAGCTTTCCTAACTCCCTAAAATTCATTGAAGGATTTGCGTTTTACGGTTGCGAAAAACTTGAAAATATAAATCTCGATACGTGTAAGGTGTTGGAAGTGATTGGAACTTCCACGTTTGAAGGATGCGTATCAATGGCGGAGTTGGGGCTTCCAGACTCACTAATTGAAATTGAAGAAGCCGCGTTTCTTGGTTGCCGAACAATGGAAACGATCGCGTTTCAAGAAAATTGTCAGTTGGAAATATTAGGAAGTCATGTTTTTAAGGATTGTGAAAAATTAAAGCAAATCAGCCTTCCAGATCAAATCAAACACATTGGCATTAGCTGTTTTTATGGCTGTCGAAGTCTAACAAAAGTTCGCCTGCCTAAAGAACTGGAGACGTTGGGAGAGTATGCTTTCTTTGGGTGCGAGGCACTAACTGAGATTGAACAAACAAACAAACAATTACTCAAGCAACCTGGTTTTTCAGTCGGATTACCTGAAGGTATCAAGATCTTATAAACTGAGCGTCGCGAATTTTTGCATATTTCTAAGATCGAGATACCTCAAATCCGCCAGACAGAATTTTTACTGGTAAAAGATTAATAAAATATAACAGAAAAAAGTAGAATCTGATACATGGAAATGTTACAATTATAAAGTGTACCCTGCTTAGTCGGGATACAAATTGATTGAATCTAAGATTAAAATAATTTTGGAGGTTGAGGCTTAGTGAGTAAAAATATGAGCGTAGTTAATATTGATACAATGAATGAAGATAATCGAAAAAAGCTTGAAGAACAATCATTTGAAGAGGCTGTGCTAGCTTTGACTGAAAAGTTGGAGCTGGCAAATAGTCTGCTGAAGACCATTCTCGAAACCACTCATGATTTTCTGGTGTTTGGACTGGATCGGGAATACCGATACTTGAGTTTCAATAATCGACATAAAGCAATGGCGAAGGAACAATGGGGGGCTGACATCACCATTGGCACAAGAATTTTAGACATCATCGATAACTCTGAAGAACGTGAGAATTTAAAGGCTTTTTTTGATCGGGTTCTGGCAGGTGAACAATTTTCATCTCTTGAAGAATACGTGGGTGAAAATGAAAGTGTAGTTATGGGGAAAAATCATTGGGCTCCAATCAAAAAGAGCAATGGTGAGATTATCGGTATTGTTTGTTTTATTCAGGATGTGACAGAAAACAAGAATTTCATAAAAGATATGCTAAATGAAAAAAATAGTCTGGATCAGGATATGGAATCACTTTCTTTTTATGACCAACTAACTGGCGTATACAATCGTAGATTCTATGAAAAAGAACTTGAGCGAATGGATAATAATCAGTATTACCCACTATCAATCATTTTTATGAACATTAATGGGATGTCCAAAGTCAATAATGAGTATGGTCACGCAGTAGGCGATATTCTAATGAGAAAAGCGGTTCAGGTGCTTAAATACGGTGTTCGGGGAGATGATGTTGTTGCCCGTTACGAAGGTGATGAATTTGTTGTATTGATGCCACGAACTGAAGGTGCTAAGGTTGAACGAGCGTTAGAACGATTTAAAAAGAATATGGATGAGGTTAAAGTTCAATCCATAAAATTATCGGTTTCCTTTGGATTTTATACTAAGTATGATGAGATCGACAATATTGAAGATGTAATAAAAACCGCACAAAGACAACTGGAAAGACAAAAATCGATAGATTATATTTAACTAAGTTGATGTTCTGTCAAGATAAAATGAATAAAGCAATATGCTGTTAATAAGATTAAATCACAACTGCGCGCGCCGCCCCCTTGGCTGATGCGCGCTTTTTTTGCAAAAAAAAGATACAGTCATTGAAGTAATGAAATAAACATGATTATTGATTGCTGATATTGATTATTTTAAATCGCTAGGTTAAAATAGTAGCAACTCATTAAAAATGGTACAAGGACAAGATTTGCTATAAGAATAACAATAAATGATTTAGTCCTTTGATACTTTGATAGATCGCGAAAAAACTCTGAAATGTTAGAGAGGGATAATATGAGCCAGGAAATCGGTACTTTGTTACGAGATCTGATTAAAGAAAAGAATGTGACTAATTTTTCACTTGCTAAAGAGATTGGTGTAGATCGCTCAACATTTCAGCATTTTTTATCCGGAAGGCGAAAACTAAATTTAGAAGACCTTCGAAAGATAATGATCGCTCTAAACTTAAACAAGGATAAAAAAAAGCAGTTATACGCACTCTATGAGAAAGAATATGATGATCATGAAAATATGATAAACAGTCATGATATTTTTTCTCTATACAGTGAAATCAATAATCAGATTATTCAGGAAAAAAGCTGGATAGAATCGGAGGAGTTTCTGGTAAAGAACCAACTAACTTCTGAAAAAGCTCGGATTATCAAGGGACAGCTAAAAATTGAAGGAATCATCCGCAGCTGTTTTATGGAAGAAATGGAAAGACGAACAGATGGCAATGTGATTATGTCGATAAATTTTAAACATTATTTTCTCTATGAATTGATCATACGCGCAAGTAGGCAAAATAAAGGCGGACAAGTACAAAATATCATTCCTTTAGTTAATAAAAAGAATCTTGGTAATAATCTTGATATTTTAAAAAGGGTTCTTATATTAAAAAGCCTTGAAAACATTGATTATGAGCCTTATTATTTTTATTCCGGAACTAAAATTTATGATGATATCAGCATTATTGTTCCTAATTATTTTATCACGTCTAAACAGGTGATTACCATTGATCGGGATTTCGAAAGTGCCATCATTTATGAAGACCTGGAAATAATTGATTATTACCGAAGAAAAGCTCGATTCATTCTCAGTAAATGTACATCGTTTGCTAAAAAAGAATTGTTGGAGTGGACAGATTGCCTGTTGCCTTCCTTTGAGAAAATTAAAAAAAATAATACTACAGAGAAATACATCGCTTTTGATCAGCTAGAACATCTCCTTGACAAAACGCTCAAGCAAGGTAATAAAGATGACAGCGTTAATCAATTCAAATTTCAGGAAAAAGGCGGTGCCAACTTTTCTGATTATTTTGTGCTGAGAAATGGCCTGATTTCTGGTGCTGGAAATCTAAGCATCCGTTATCTGGTCAATGATGAACAGGTCGAATTTATTCTGATTAATGAGAGGAACAAGAGTATTCTGAAACTCATCATCAATGAAATAGGAATAGTGACTATTTTTAGAGAGTTTTTTAATTACCTTCCACGCAGCGTCCATGTCTGTTCTAAAGCGGAAATTAAAAACAGTCTGCACAATATCCGTAGTGTTACTAATAATTTAGAGAATAATTAATCAGGACTTGACAAGACAATACAATCAATGTAAAATACTCAACATAGAGTATAGGAGGTGTACGAATTGACACGCGTGCTTGTTTTGGGACTACTTGATGTACAACCGATGTCTGGCTATGATATTCAGCAGATGCTGCGAATATCTGATGCAGAACGTTGGGGTGGTGTGCTTATTGGCTCCATTTATCACGCTTTAAAGAAAATGGAAAAGGAAGGGCTGGTCGCTGTTGAAAGCATTGAACAAACTGGACATCGGCAAAAGGCGATTTACAAAATAACCGTAACGGGAAGAGAACATTTAGCCCAATTGGTGGAAAACACTTTGGAGAACTCATCCGTTAGTTATCCATCAACCATCTACTCCGGTTTGTCGTTCATTGAAAAAATACCCCGCGAAAAAGCTTTGGCAGCACTTAATAATCAATTAGTCGCGTTGAAAAAAGAATATGATGCACTTGAGAGTGGGTACCGTCTCAAAAATATCGCCATGCATCAGAATATACCCCCAATGACGAAACTGATCTTTGACAATATGTATGCGATTGTCAACCAACAAAGATCTTTTGTTGAAAATGCCATAAAATTACTGGAAGCCCAGGAAATAAACAAGTAAAAATTTCTCCCTCATGTAGAGGGAGAAAAAAATAGCCGCATACTCAATAGAGAGTATACAAAGTTAAGTAAGGAGAGAATGATGAATTTGATTGAAGGAAAAAAATTGTTTAAAAGTTTTAAAAGCAAAAAGGTTATTCAGGGAATTGATTTCGAAATCAAGCAAGGTGAAATTTTAGCTCTGGTTGGCCCCAATGGGGTGGGGAAATCAACTACAATCGCCATGTTGCTGGGTATATTACCACCTGATGCAGGTTCAATATCTTATTGGCGAGATGATTATAAAGCGTATATTGGCACCCAACTTCAAAGCACCCCTTTTTTTGAGGGATACTCTGCAGAGGAAAACCTCAGACTATTCGGAGCTTTGTATCACACTAATCTGAGTGATGAGGAAATGAAAAATAAACTGGTTGACTGTCATTTAGAGGATACTGGAAAAACCCCGGCAGTTAAGCTCTCCATCGGTCAACAGAAAAGGCTGGCCATCGGTGTTACTACAGTTCATCACCCTGAATTGATCGTTTTGGATGAACCGACTGCCGGGTTGGATCCCCGCTCACGGTACGAAATAAAGGAAATGATTCATGGCTTGGCAAAGAATAACCAATCTGTGCTTTTTTCTTCTCATGATATGGAGGAAGTGGAAAAATTAGCGGATCGTCTGATTTTTATGAACCATGGAAAAATAATGGATCAGGGAAAGCCAGAAGAGTTGATCAAAAAACACCAGGTTAATAATTTGGAAATGCTTTATTTAAAACTTACTGAAAAGAATTAAGGAGAAAAAAATGAATACAATCTTCAACCTTTCGCTCAAATCTGCAGCACGTGAACCGTTTTTACTGTTTTGGTCTATTCTTTTGCCAATTGGTGGAATGCTTATATTAGGTTCACTCGTCGGTAACATCGACTATTCTATTAGAATCACAACCGGTATGATGGCGATGGGTATTTTATTTTACTCTTTTACTACTACGGTGTTTTCACTGCTTAGCCAAAGAAGACGAGGTGTTTATCAATTATTGAAAGTAACACCTATGCCCTTATCCCGTTATGTCATCAGTGTTTCAGGAGCCTGGACGCTGGTTTTAATGATCTGCGCGATGCTGGTTTTGTTTGTTGGTACCGCCTTCTTTCATCTTGACCTAAGAATTCTCAATGTGATAAAGATGGGGATAATCTGCATGTTAGGTGCAATTGGGTATATTTTTCTAAGTTTCTTTGTCTCCGGGCTATGTAAAACTGATGCGCAAACTAGTATTGTCTCTAATCTAATTACGATGCCCTTGTTGCTAGGTAGTGACGCTTTCTATTCGTTGGATGCTACGCCAGCTTGGGTCAAAACGATCGTTTTAGTGAATCCCTATCAGTGGTTACTTAATGGACTTCGCAGTGGGCTTCTTGGAAACAATCGAGATTGGCTTATTAGTGTGATGGTATTAAGCGCTTTTCTTGGTATTTCCTTATTTTTGGCAGTGAAATCACTTAAAGTAGTAGAAAATTAATAATATTTAAGAAACTTCGAAAACTCTTGACGGTTTTAAATTGCGCGGTATAATAATAGCGTACAATTAAATAACGCAAAGGAGAAATGATATGATATATGATTTTACAGTAAAAGACACCACTGGTGTGGATGTATCAATGAAAGATTATAAAGGTAAAGTTTTGTTGATCGTGAATACAGCCACGGGATGCGGTCTTACTCCGCAATATGAGGGCCTCCAGGATCTTTATGATAAATATAAGGAACAAGGTTTTGAAATTCTTGATTTTCCTTGTAATCAATTTGCAAACCAGGCTCCAGGTACCGATGGTGAAATAAAAAGTTTTTGCGAAACACGTTTTGGCGTAACATTTAAAATTTTTCACAAAATAGACGTTAATGGAGAAAACGCTGATCCACTTTTTACCTACCTAAAGAAGGAAAAAGGTGGGATGCTGGGTTCAAATATTAAATGGAATTTCACTAAGTTTTTAATTAATAAAAAGGGAGATGTGGTTAAACGATTTGCCCCAACTGACACTCCTGAAAAAATTGAAAATGACATTAAGAAATTGCTAGGAGAATAGTCTTTCACTAGAAAAATTGCCTGCAATGAAATTGTGAGGTATAATGAACTAACTAACTTTTCAAAGGAGTGATTGACTTGGATAATGAACAACTTAAACTGGAAAACCAATTGTGCTTTCCACTATACGCCACCGCTAAAGAGGTGGTGAAACGCTATAAACCCTATTTAGAAGAAATAGGCTTGACCTATACCCAATACATTGCCATGATGGTCTTGTGGGAACACAAAACGATCAATGTTAAAACCTTGGGAGAATATTTATATCTTGATTCAGGGACATTAACACCGTTACTTAAACGATTGGAATCAGCTGGTTTGATTGAGCGAAATCGAGATTCGAATGATGAGCGCAATGTTATCATTAAGCTGACTCCGGAAGGAGCAAAACTAAAAGAGTCGGCCAGTGAGATTCCGGAGAAAATCAAGCAATGTCTGCCAATCACAGAAGAAGAAGCAATGACTTTGTATCGATTACTATACAAAATACTCAAAAATAAGTAATATTTATAATGTGTATATAAAAATGTCCAGTTGTTAAGACTGGATATTTTTGTGCTTTTATTTTATGATTATCGAGATAATTAGAAAATAACTAAACTATTCTCTTGATTAAGGTATTAGAATGTGTTAATGTGTAACCAATTAGCAACTAAAAGCGGATAGTGAATATTTCACGGTAATGATACCAACGATATTCAATTGGATACCGGTAGCACACACATTGATACCGTGGACGATTC
>NZ_JAXQGA010000027.1:0-24397 GCF_034438075.1 Acetobacterium sp. K1/6
TTCGTCGTTTTCTACTCATGTGTATAGTTTATCTTATTTTCTGGATTTTGTGTCCAACTATTTGTGGACATTATAGAGTTACGAAAGATGTGCTCAACTAGCCGGTGTCTGACCGGAACAGTAAGAAAATGGCAAAAATGGAAACGTTTGCAGTTCTGGACAGAAAAACCATGTCGTTGTATTTAGGTTATATCAAATAAGTGTGGCTTTATTCAAAAAATCTAAATTATTTTTAAAAAACTAAGCGACTTGAAGTAAGGGTAATAAAGAAACCAAAAGCGATATAGTAGCTACCACGCCAAAATGATTTAAATATCGGAAGCTGGGTATAACAAAACTAAATGTTCTTGGCAATTGTAATGGGTTGTTAGACACTTAGCAAATGCAATTGTCAGTTGTCATAATGACAAGAAGGAGGAATTTATGATGTTGATACCAATAAAGAAAATTAGCTTATGGGGGGGTGTTCTGCTGGTGGCAGGGATGCTGTTATTTACAGGCTGTACACCAGTTAAAACCGCTACCCAGGAAGGTGGGAAAACAGAAAGCATCGTGGTCATCAATCCAGAAACCACAGCCGCCGCACAGAAAGTTCTTAAATTCTACCAGGCTGTTAACCTCGACATGCCCCGCAGTCAGTTGGAATCGCTACTGGGAGTTACTGGAGAAGTCCAGTCCGATGGTCGGGTTGCTTATCACGACCCACACAGTGATTATGGGGTATTGATTAAGTACGGGGAAGATGACATGGTCTTCGCCAAACAACTGCTCTTCTCAGAAAAATCTCCGGAACTGGTGGCGTTAAATCCTTTTTTAGTCACCGACAAGCAGGCATACCGGATGGCAGCGGGGATGCCCTTTTATGAGGTTCAGGAGGTGATGGGTAGCGACGGTATCGAAATTAGCTTGAGTAAGCCAGAAACCGGTACGACCAAACAGGTTATTGGGTTGGGTTGGTTTAATTCTGACGGCTCCAAGGCCATCGTATATCTCAATCTGCCCAAGGGTGAGGTTATCTCCTCAGAATTCCTTACCAGTGAGTCATAAGACTTGGCTGGTAAAATGGATCGAGGGGATACCGGGTTTTTATAAAAAGCATAAAAAGGCGATAATTTACACCCGATATGCTTTGAAATCTGTGGAGAATAACGTATAATAAAACAATGAGTTAAAATCTACAATTAATCAGAGATTTCTGTAAAAATAAACCCATCAGGGCAGTGAAAGGGTAACGGCATGGATAAGAATCCCCACAAAGGTCATCGGCAACGGGTTAAAAACCGGGTCATCAAAGAAGGAATCGACAGTTTCGAGGATCATCAAATTCTCGAGCTGTTGCTTTTTTATTGCGTCCCGATGAAAGATACCAACGAGTTAGCCCATCAACTGATCAGCCATTACGGGTCGTTGTCGGGGGTCTTTGATGCCGATCCCAAGGACCTCTGCGACAAGGCTGGGGTTACCGAAAACATCGCCATTTTGCTGTCCCTGATTCCCGCGCTGGCCCGGCGTTATCAGCAAGGCAAGTTTAAGGAAAAGGCAGTGCTAAACAGTACTACCAAAGCCGGCGAATATACCATGGCCCTTTTTACCGGCCGCCTCAATGAGGCCTTTTATGTCATCTGTCTGGACAGCCAGAACAAGGTCAACCAGGCCACCCTGCTCCATGAAGGCACCATCAACGAAGCCCCGGTCTACCCTCGACTGATCGTCGAAACTGCTCTGCGCCACCAGGCCGCCAGTATTATCCTGGCTCACAATCACCCAGGCGGAAGCCGACAGCCTTCGCAGGCTGATGTAGCGGTGACCAAGAAAATTAAAGCCGCCACCGAAGCCATTGCTATCACGGTAGTGGATCATATTATTGTGGCGGGGGAAGGGTATTATAGCTTTGCGGAGAATCGGATGTTGTGAAAAAGGGACTGATGCCAAATTGAAATGTCTGCTAGAGCTGGAAATCGGATTTTGAGACCTTACCGGAAGAAGTTAAACAGTTGACGCCGGATTATCGCTACCTGATCTATGATTTATCGCAATTTTCAGATGAAGATATTAAAGGAAATGCAGAACTGACGATTGTATTATCCATTTTCAGAGACATTTTCAAGAAAAACAGTCAGGAATTTCTTGGAAACATTTTTAAGGCCGCCAGAGCTCTGGATGAGTTAGAGGAAAAGGAAACAGGACTGCAGTATTTTGAAACCTGCATGCGCTATATCCTGTCATCAGGACCCCAGCTTTCAACGGATCAACTGAATACTGTTATTAAGCAATTTGAAGTAACCTACAAGAAAGGGAGTGAAGTGACCATGACATTAGCTGAAGTTTAAGAGAAGAAGGATTTGAAAAAGGCATTGAAAAGGGTGAAGCACGGGCTTATTCAAAAATGGCAATTAAAGCTTTGTCTAAAAAACTGGGAATTCTGCTAGCAGAATATTGTGAGAAACTGTCCCAATTGAATTTAGTCACTTTAGAAACTTTGAATGAAGAAATCGACAACTTCAAAAGTATTGAAGATGTCAAAAAGTTTCTGGGACTCTGACTTACACCAATGAGGTTTTTAAAAAAGCTGTCGTCGCAATTGAAATGTTCGGCGAAGGACAGCTTAACGAAGCCGACAATCTGAGCGATGCGGCTCTCACTAGTGCCGATTTTCCCAGAGCCGAGATTGTGGAAGGTCTGGCCGATATTAAAAAGATTTACTATAGGATATAGAAACATTTCCTGCCGGTTCATCCCTTGCGATGGACGGGCTGGATTTTTTTATTTTAAAAAAACCTAAAAATGACGGAGCTGTCGCATTTTCGACCAGACCACCACCACAAAAATCATCACTCTGGCAAGCTGGCTACCATAATGACAGCTCAATGACCGGGCAACAGACCCCTAAATAAAATGGCGGTCATTCGATAAAAGCACGTTTAATTCTGGCACACAAGTTGCCACATCTTGCCAGACAGGATAAACCGGTTATAATAAAAGATAGCGGGTTTTCTGCTGTGATGTAGTTGCTCACACCGGCTTTTTTAGCAGATGACAAGTTTTTGAAATAAAAAGAAAATAACAGAGTCGTTTTTGATAATAAAAAAGGCGGTTTTTTACTCATAAAGTTTTGAAAAAAATAAAAATGGGCGTATAATGGAATAGTGTTTTTAAATCAAGCGAAAAAAACTAAAAATAAACAAGACCAACAAGTAAAGCGATAGTCTTTTAGATTTAGCTTTTATTTGATAAAACTGATATAATATAAAACAAAATAACATCGTTTAGAACTGTTGTTTTTTCGATGCGTGAAAAGAGGTGATTGGTTTGTGGTGTAAAATATGTAACACCGAAACACCAAAAGCAGAATGTGATATCTGCGGTGTAAAAACAGAAACAGAAATGCCCGTGGAAGTGTGTTGGTGCGATAACTGCAAAACGCCAGTCATAAAAGAAGCCAATGCAATTGATAAAAACAGTTGCCCACTTTGTGGCGAGACAACCCGACATTTAGGTGCAGATCTGCGACCGGTATTCCCGGAAGAGCGTTTATTAATCGAGATAATTCTAGGAAAACCCCTAGAATATTTAAATAAAACGGTTTGGGTTGTCAATAATCGCTATTTTATTGACGGCCAGTTAAAAGTATTGACCTCGACAAAATTTGAGAAAGCAAATATCCCTGAAGTGGTTGAACAGATCAGTCTTTACAAAACTCAAAATTCCTACGATATGTTTAATGAATCCATTAAAACATTTATTAGCGCAAACAAAAGGCGGCTCGAATATTTAGAGAGCGAGGCGTTTGCTTTTATTAATAGTTCAGTAAAAAAGTATCCGATTGAAAATGTCGTCATTTCTTTCTCTGGCGGGAAAGATTCAACGGTTACTGCAGATCTGGTCACCCGAGCACTCAGCAATCCCAGCATCGTCCATATTTTTGGTGACACGACCCTGGAGTTTCCGCTGACAATGGAATATGCTAAGCGTTTTCGGGTTGATAATCCATTAACCATTTTTAAAACCGCCAAAAATAAAGACCAGGATTTTTTCAAAGTCTGTGAAGATATCGGGCCACCAGCCCGAATGATGCGCTGGTGTTGCTATATGTTTAAGACTGGCCCGATTACTCGTACCCTTAACAATATGTATAAAAATGAAAATATTTTAACCTTTTACGGGATCAGAAAATGCGAATCGGCAGCACGAAGTAAGTATAAACGGATCGAAGACGATGCGGAATCTATTAAAATCCAAAAGCAAACCGTGGCTTCGCCTATTTTCTTTTGGAAAGACATCGATATTTGGTTATATATTTTAGGCGAGAACATCGATTTTAATGATGCTTACCGACTGGGTTATGATCGGGTTGGTTGCTGGTGTTGTCCAAACAATAGTATTCGGGCACAGTTTCTATCTAAAATATATATGCCGGAGCAATCTGAGAAATGGCGTGAATTCTTAATTGATTTTGCGAAAAAAATTGGCAAGCCTGATCCTGAAGTTTATGTGGATACCGGTAAATGGAAGGCCAGGCAAGGCGGGAATGGGGTTGAATCAGCTCAAGATGTCAAAATTAAATTTACCAATTGTACCACCGAAAATAATGCTAAAATATACCGTCTTAATAAGCCGATTACTGATGAATTTATCAATATGTTCATTCCTTTTGGAGAAGTCAAAAATGAATTGGGCCGCAAGCTGATTGATGAAAAAATCATCGTTGATATTAAAACAAAAATTCCCATTATTTCCATCCAGCCCTTTGAACAGGATGGTTATGAAAATGCCGTTAAAATAGCGACCATGAACGTGAAAAAACATGATGATCTGCAACGGATGATTGGTTATCAAATTAGAAAGTATAATGCCTGTCGTAAATGTTTAAAATGCGAATCTTTATGCAAGTTTGGAGCCATCACCATCAATGCCGATCTTTACAAAATAGATAGTCAGAAATGCAAACGGTGTAAAATGTGTGTCACCGCTAAATACCTTGAAGGCGGTTGCATGATGGATAAGTTTTTAAAAACAAAATAAGTGTAAAGAAACGGAGTTAAAATGAAAATCCGGGGACATGAAACATTCTATATTAGAAAAGGTTGGCTGTATAAAGGTTTGAAAAACGTCAAACAGAATCCAACCGTTTTTACAAATAAAGCCGAAAATCCAATGGATGTTTTAGGGATTGGTTCGAATATGGTGAAGTCTTTACGTTACTGGCTACAAGCAGTGGGTTTAACAAACGAGCCTAAATCTGGCATTCGAGAACAAACATTTACAGAATTAGCTGAACTGATTTGGAAAAATGATCGCTACCTAGAAGAACTGGGAACCTTGTGGCTGCTGCATTATTATTTAGCAAGCAACAAAGAAAATGCCACCAGTTGGTATTACTTTTTTAATGAATTTGATTTAAGTGAATTTAAAAAAGAAGATTTTGTGACAATGCTCACAAATTTCACCATTACCGAATTTGGAGTGGAGTCAGCATTATCATCGTATGAAGATGATTTTACCTGTTTGATAAATACCTATGTTACCCGGCATAAAGTCAACCCTGAGAAGGTGTCACCTGAAAGTAATATGGAGTGTCCCTTCGGTGAATTGGGATTAGTGGATTTAGTAAACAAAAAAGAAAAAATTTACCGTAAAACCGAACCACAAAAGAATATGCTCCATTCGCTAATTGTATTAGCGGTGATTTTAGAACAGACAAACGGTAATAGCGAAATAAGGATTCAGGATTTGCTGAGAAAACCATGCAATGTGGGAAAGGTTTTTAATTTAGATATTATCGAACTGACTGGGCATTTGTATCAAATCGAAAAATTGGGTCATATCAAAGTCGTTCGTACGGCAGGGCTGGATGTCATCAAAATCTTAACTGATATGGATTATGCCACCTGTATACAAACCTATTACGATACGCTGGTTTAGAAATGTTGGAACTAAGAGGAGATAAAGATGACATTAACTGATTATATACAAATTGAAGGTGGCTTTTTATCAGCTGTAAATATCGCTTTTGATTTGAACAACGACAAAAAAATAAAGAGCTTTATTCCAACATTTGGTTCGCTCGAACTATTGAAAGACCTGCTACTCAGTACCCATGACAAGTCAACAGACCGTGCCCGGATTTTAATTGGTGCCTATGGAAAGGGAAAGTCTCAGATTATCCTGGTGCTCTTGGCACTTGTTTATCGAAAAGAACCAGCTCTTTTTGAGAATTTGCTTCAAGCCTTAAAAGAGTGTGAACCTGAATTGTATGACTATGCCCTTGATTATATGAATGGTGATAAAAAATTATTGCCGATTGTCATTCAGGGAAGCCATACCAGTTTAAACCAGTCCTTTTTAAGTGCGCTCCAAAAATCCCTTGAATTCGCAGATTTAGCAGATTTAATGCCGGATACTCATTTTCAGGCTGCTCTGAATGCCATCGACCGTTGGAAGAATAAGTATCAAAATACCTACCTTCAGTTTAAGGATAGTATTGACTGTCCGTTAGACGAATTCACTATGGCTCTCGGTGATTTTGATGTTAGCGCTTATGAAAAATTTGAAAAAATTTATCCAACCCTGACTTCCGGTAGCCAGTTTAACCCGTTTTTAGGTTTTGATGTAGTTGAACTTTTTAGCGACGTGGTCGATGCCCTTTGTAAAAGAGGTTATGCAGGGATTTATGTTGTCTACGATGAATTTAGCAAATACCTAGAGTCCAGTATTACCAAGGCTTCCATCACTGATATTAAAATGCTTCAGGATTTTGCTGAAAAATGCAGTCGCAGCAAAGAAAAACAGATGCATTTATTATTGGTATCGCATAAGGATATTGCAAACTATATTGATAAGCTGCCGTTGCAGAAAGTAGATGGTTGGAAGGGCGTTTCCGAACGATTTAAACATGTGGAGCTGCTTAATCATTTTGCGCAGATTTATGAAATCATTGCGAACGTAATTAAAAAGACCGATTCCTTCAAAACTGAATTCTTAGAAACCCATTCTAATGAATTCGAAGAATTGCTAAATAACTACCAGGTGGGAGAACTATTCTCTGAGTTGGAGACAAATCACTTAAAATCTGTGATTAGTGGGTGTTATCCGCTGCATCCGGTGACAACCTTTATTTTGCCACGGTTATCTGAGCTGATTGCCCAAAATGAACGAACCTTATTTACATTTTTGTCGTCTAATCACAAAAATACCTTGAGTGAGTTTTTGAGAAATGAACAGGGAAACTTTCCTTTGCTTACACCGGATAAACTGTATGACTATTTTGAACCACTATTAAAGAAGGAACCCTATACGAGTGAAATAAGAAAAGTCTATAATACGGCTGCCAGTATTTTATCGCAGCTTGATTTAGACAATCTTGAAGCCAAGCTTGTTAAAACCATCGCTTTAATTGAGATCGTCAACCAACCTGTAAAACTGCCACCAGTAGCAGATGTCATAACGAAATTATACGGCAATAGCGTGGCCGAGGCTCAGAAAGTGGGAAATGCTCTAGCCGATCTTAAAGATAAAAAATTTGTGGTTTATGTTAGTCGCAAAACCACACATTTAAAACTGAAAAGTCCCATTGGCAGTGATATCAGAAAGAAAATTTTGGATCTGGCTGAAAAAAATAAACACCTCTATGATGTCAAGGCAATTTTATCAGAAATGACATTAGATCAGTATCTCTATCCAACCAGCTACAATGACGACATGGAGATTGTCCGATATTTTGATTTTACATTTATCAATGGCAATGAATTTTTGGCCGTTGATGACTGGTCAAAGAAAATACTTGATCTGAAAGCAGATGGTGTCGTTTTCGGGATAATCCCAGAAAATCCAGAAATCATACCAACGATTGAAGCGAAAATTTTAAAACAAGGTGAGCTTGACTCCCGCATCCTCTTTATCTTGCCAAGAAAATATAAAGTAATAAATGACACTGCCTATGAGTATCAAGCCGTTAAAACAATCAAAGAGTCTGCCAAAGATGATGAAGCCTTTGTCTTTGAGTGCAATCTTTATGAAGATGATCTTGTCGAAGCCTTAAACGCATTTGTTATGGGCTACACCAAACCGGAGCTGCGTGAAGCGCATTATTATTACCAGGGTGAGAAAAAAACATTTTATCGGAAAGCTCAGCTATCCCAACAATTGTCCACCATTTGCAAAGTAATTTATCATAAAACCCCGATTATTAAAAATGAGATTTTAAATAACCACGAATTAACTTCAGTAGCCACCCGGAGCCGAAATCGTGTGGTTAAGGGTTTATTAGCTACTAAACTTGAACCCATGCTGGGTTTATCAGGATCGGGGCAAGAGGTTTCATTTATGAGAAGCGCTCTTATCGTTACCGAAATTTTGGAAAATTATACCTTGATACCTAAACTTAAATTATATCATTTACCAGACGAAAACTTGCAAAATATTGTCAACGAGATCAATCAATTTTTTCTGGAATCAGGAGATAGTAAGGGAATATCCTTTGGCAAACTTTATGAGAAACTGACAAAACCTGAGCATCACATCGGTTTAAAGCGCGGAGTAATACCAATCTATATTGCCTGTGTAATAAACCAATACAAAGAACACCTCGTTATACTTAGCAATGATAGTGAGGTGGAAATCACCGCCGATTTACTCAATAGCATCGATAAAAACCCAACTGATTATGTGGCGTACCTTGAAGAATGGAATGCTGATAAAACTGAATATATCAATCAACTAGAAAGCTTATTCGCAGAATTCATTACTGAATCAGAAAAAGAATTCAACTCATTTGCATACATCACTCGGGGCATGCAGCGTTGGTTTATGTCTTTGCCAAAATATGCCAGAGAGTTAAAAACCATTTATTTAGGCAATCATGCTTTCAAAAATTTAGATAAAGTCGACAAAAAGCTGATTCAGAGTTTGATGAAACCAAGCCTGAATTCCCGAGAATATTTATTTGATAAACTTTTTTCAATCTACGGTCTGGATGGATTTAGCCTTACTGTAATTAGTCATTTGGAAAAGTCAAAGCGTATTTTTGATCAGTCAAAAGCTCATTTAATAGAAAAACTCATGGCCGACTTAGGTACCTTATTTAAAACCGAAGAAATACAAAACGATAATTCTACCTATATCTCAATTATAAAAGACTGGCTTGATACCTTAAAAACAAATACAAAAACCCATAGTTTTAATGGCATCAATGGAACCGTTTTTCAGGTCATACAAAGCATCACCAATGATCAAGTCACTTTCATGGAGCGTTTGTCAAAAGCCGCCGTTGGCTTGAGAATTGATGATTGGAATGAGACCACGATTCAAACGTTTTTAAATGCGATGAATGCGTCTAAAAATACAATTGAACAGTATGATCAAGAAACAGTTGAGAGTAATGAAGTAAGTGGACACGAGAACTATGTTTTAACCGTGCGTAAAGAAAATGGGGAAGAAGCCATCAAAAGTTTTTCCCGGATTGAGACAAGTCGACGGGGAAAACAATTAAAAAATGAAATCAGCACCGCCATCGAAGACATGGGTCAAGCCATCACCGAAGAAGAAAAACGGCAGATCCTTTTGGAAATCTTAGAAACTATGATTTGATCGGAGCGAAAAATGAATTCAACAGAAAAAATAGCTTATTTTGATAATGCTGCAACAACCTTTCCTAAGCCAGAAAAAGTATATCAGTACATGGACTCTTTTTATCGAACCTATGGCGTCAATGTGGGAAGGGGACAACATCGCCTTGCCAATCAAGCAAGGTTATTAGCAGAGGATACGAGAGAACGATTATTAAAGCTTTTTGATTGCAATCACAATCAGAAAGTGATTCTTACCCCATCAGCCACAGAAAGTTTAAATGTTATTCTCCAGGGTTTGCCCTGGAGAAATAACATGAACGTTTATATTTCTCCCTTCGAGCATAATGCCGTTACCCGCATCTTACATCATCTTTCCAATACATATCAATTTGATTTACATCAGTTATCCGTCGAATCATTAACGCTTTCTTATGATTTAGAGAAAATAAAATATCAATTTCAAGACAACTCTCCGCACATCGTTGTAATTAGTCACGGCAGTAATGTTTGCGGCGCAGTCGCACCGATAAAAGAAATATTTGAACAGGCCAAACTTTATGAGGCTATCACAATAACCGATATGGCTCAAACCGCCGGTCTCCTCAACACAAGTTTAAGCAATGTAAAATCGGATTTTACTGTTTTTGCAGGGCATAAAACGCTGTATGGCCCCTTGGGGGTCGGCGGGTTTATTATGGATAACTCGATCAAATTAAAACCCTTACTTTACGGTGGTACGGGAGTGGATTCTGCTAATCAAGATCTTCCAGAAACCCTGCCAGAACGCTTTGAAGTTGGCAGCCCCAACGTTTCGGCAATCGCCGGTCTCAATGCGGCCCTGCAATGGATTGAAGAAACAACAATCGATGCAATTTTAAAAAAAGAACATGAAAACAGAAGCCAACTGGTTAATATTTTAAAAAAATACGACATCATCAAAACATTTTTGCCGGACGAGCGTAACAGCATTGGCGTGGTTTCAAGCATCTTTGATGGTTACGGCAGTGACAGCATCGGAAAGGTGTTAGATAAACATCAGGTAGCCGTGAGAACGGGGCTTCATTGTTCCCCAACTGCCCATCGGTTTTTGAAAACCTTTCCAGGCGGTACGGTGCGGTTTAGCGTGAGTTATTTTACGAGTGAAGAAGATTTTGAGATGTTGGGTGAGGCGTTAGATTATATTGAAGATAATAGTTAACTAAATATTAGCTGAGGTAGAATAATGAGTTTAAGAGATGTAGAAATTAAAAATGAATATCGGTCATTGCTAGATAATGTCGTGAAAGGCTTTTACAATCCGTTATTGAAAGAAGCAATTTCATATCAAAGAGCTGTTGGTTTTTTTTCATCATCAGCACTGATTGAGATAACAAAAGGAATAAGTGGATTGATAAAAAATGGTGGAAAAATTCAAATAGTTGCTTCACCATATTTATCAGATAAAGATATAGAGGCTATTCGTAATGGCTATGAAATTAGAGAGAAGATCATTTACAAAGCTATTTTGGATGAGCTTAAAGATGTACATACTGAGTTTGAGGTAAAAAGCCTTAATCTTTTATCAAATCTGATATCAGATGGAATACTAGATATAAAAATAGCATTTACTGAGAATAAGAATAATATGGGAATGTACCATGAAAAGATGGGCATCATTTGTGATCAAGAAGAAAATAAAGTCGCTTTTTCTGGCTCAATGAATGAGTCTTCTACTGCAATGTATTTAAATTATGAAACGATTGATGTATTTTGCAACTGGAGTAGCAAGAATGAAAGTGAACGTGTGATTGCAAAAGAAAAGGCTTTTGATTCGATTTGGAATGATCGCGAGCCAAATATTCATATCATTGAATTTCCCGATTTAAAACAAGAAATTATTGATAAATATAAAAAGGTAGTAATAAACTACAATACTGATATTTTAGAATATCGAGATGATAACTGGGTTAAAGAAGATGATGCGCCATATATTTCTGGACCAGCCATCCCAAAGAATGTTAAGTTGCACGATTATCAAATAGAAGCAATAGACGCTTGGGAAAATAATTACTACCGAGGAATATTTGATATGGCTACAGGTACAGGCAAAACGTATACTGGTTTAGCCGGAATAGTAAGGTTGTCAAAAAGCGTTTCAAATAAACTTGGTGTATTCGTTGTCTGTCCTTATCAACATCTTATAGAGCAATGGGTTGAAGATATTACGGCATTTGGAATTAAACCGCTAATTTGTTATTCCTCATATGATTGGAAGAAAAAATATCGACATCTGTTGAATGATTACAAGTTAGGGGTTATTGATAATTTCTGTGTAATAACTACCAACGTAACTTTTGCAACAGACTATTTTCAAAAAGAAATTGATAAGTTGGACGGAGAAATTTGTCTTCTAGTTGATGAAGCACACAATTTTGGTGCGAAAAAGCAATTGTCATGTATGAAAGAAGTATTCAAGTATCGTTTAGCTTTATCGGCCACTCTCGAAAGACATTATGATGAAGATGGTACTCAAAAACTAAAAGACTATTTTGGTGAAAAGTGTATCGTATACTCATTAGAACGAGCAATTAAAGAAGATAAACTTTGCCCGTATTATTATTATCCGGTGCCAATATATTTAGATGAGGACGAATTAGAACTATACAATGAATTAACCGAAAAGATCGGAAAAATCTTATTAAGTAAAGGCAAAAACGAAGGGATGCCGCAATCAGCCGAAATGTTGTTAATTAAGAGAGCCCGAATAATTGCCGGTGCTAGAAATAAATTAACAGCCTTATATAAAATTATAAAATCAGAATATTCCGAGGATAATCAAATATTAGTGTATTGTGGAGCAACAACAATAGAAAATAGTTGTTATATCGAAGGACAGGTTGAAGAAGAGGAAAAGCGACAGATTGAAATAGTTATTGATATGCTCGGCAATGAATTAGGGATGAGGGTATCTCGATTTACCTCAGAAGAAAACTCAGTTCAGCGAGAAATTATAAAAGCTAATTTTACAGAAGGTAAAATGTTGCAAGCATTGGTTGCAATTAGGTGTTTGGATGAAGGTGTTAACATCCCAGGCATTAAAACAGCATTTATCCTTGCTAGTAGCACAAATCCTAAAGAATATATACAACGAAGGGGTAGAGTTTTAAGAAAGGCTCAAAATAAACCTTATGCTAAGATTTATGATTTTGTAACATTACCTCGGGATTTAGATATAAAAAAGTGCAAAAGTGAATTATTAAAAAGTGAATATTCTTTAATTAAGCGTGAGATGGAACGTATGGAAGACTTCGCAGCTTTAGCAGAAAACTCTTCAGAAGTTATAAAATTGCAGAAAAAAATAGAAGATTATTATGATCTTAATTACATAGGAGGTGACGAATATGAATTTTGAAGAAAAAGATGAAACTTATCTAAATCAAACGGTGTTATTCAGTTTGAAAATGAGAATTTATGAATTAGAGAAAGAAAATAACAAAACAAAAAAACTTACAAATAACCAGATGACGGATAAGATAAGACATTTAATAGAAAGGGCAGCAGAAAATGATAATTAAAAGTATAACAATAAATAATTTCCGCCAATATAAAGGCAATCATGTTATTGAATTCTCAACAGATAGTGAAAAAAATGTAACTGTTATATTAGGTGTTAATACTAGCGGTAAAACTACAATTATTCAAGCGTTTAACTGGTGCCTATATAATAATACCTCATTCAAATCACAGGAGGTTTTAAATTTAGAAGTTTGCAAATCAATGAGCGTATGTTCTACTCAAGAATGTTTTGTAGAAGTTATTTTATTGCATGAACAGAAGGAATATTTCATCAGGAGAACTCAATCTTTTTATAAAAACGAATCCAAAAAAATAAAAGCCAGCAAACCAGAATTGAATGTTCAATTTAAAGAAACCACAGGAGGTATGCAAAGTATACCAAAGGCTAGAGGTATCGAAGGTGAATACGATTTACATATGAAAGAAACAATTAATAAGATACTTCCGGAATCTCTGTCAGATTATTTTTTCTTTGATGGTGAGAGGATAGCAGATATAAATAATAAAGGAGATGTTGTTGATGCAGTACGTGGACTAATGGGATTAGATGTTATTAGCACTGCTATGGATCGGCTTGATCCGTCAAAAGTAGCATCGGTTACATCCAAATTAAGCAAGGAGTTAGATGTTGGCAATGACACAAAGTTTAATAAGTTGAAAGTTGAAGTTGAAAATGCAAAAGAAAAACTTGAAGGGTACAAAAATAGAAAGGTTATAATAAAAGAAGAGATTGAGTTTTTCGAGAGACGAAAAATAGAACTTAATGAACTACTTCTCAAAAATCGCGAGGTAAAAGCAAATCAAACGATTAAAACGAATTTAGAGCGTGATATTAATGTAGTAACAGGAAATATCATTAAAAATGAGAATCGATTAATCAATGATTTCAGTACAAAATCGATGGGTTATTTCGCATTACCTTTAATAAAGAAAGCACTTAAAACCATTGATGAAGCTAAACAGGATGGTGAAGGTATACCAGGAATGAGAGCGTCGTCAATAGACCATATTCTAAATCGAGGGAATTGCATTTGTGGATGTGATTTAACGAAAAATGAAGGTGCAAAAGAAAAAGTTTTGCATGAAAAAAGTTTATTACCACCTCAGCATATGGGCACAATTTTAAGAGAATATAAAAAAACCTACCAACGTATTGAACGTGAAGCTGAAGGGTTTGATAGTGTGATCAAAGACGACTACGTTGAGCTTCGAGAAAATAAGCTTCTATTGGAAGAAAAAAAAGAAGGTCTAATTGACATTAGTAAGCGAATAAAAAATATGATAGATGTAGCAAAAATTGAAGATGACTACCAAAAAAATGAGATTGAATTGAGAAAAAAAAGGGATATTTTACTTGTTGTTACGGGTTATATAAGTTCGTTAGAAACAGAAATTGTAAATAATGAAAAACAGATTGCTGGTATAGCAGTAGTTTCTGAAAAAAATAGAAAAATAACAAAAAGTATAGCATACTCAAAGGCGGTATACCAGTGGTTTAAGCAGAGTTATGATAAACAAGAGGCTGAAGTCAAGAATCGTCTCCTTAAAAGTGTAAACAATATCTTTGAACAAATGTATCACGGGACACGTAAAATTACTATTAATGAAAAGTATCAGATAAATTTAATTACAATGGTTGGTGATGAAGAAATGGAGACAGAAGAAAGCAAGGGATTAGAATCTGTCAAAAACTTCTCATTCATTGCAGGTCTTGTTGATATGGCGAGAATAAAAGCAAGAACAACTACTGGAAAAGAAAATGAAGATCCGAATGTCATAATCGGCGTAGATGGAGAATTAGCAATTACAACTGAACCATATCCATTAGTAATGGATGCACCGTTCTCGAATGTTGATGAGATTCACATCAACAATATAGCAAAAATTCTACCGGCAGTTTCAGAGCAAGTAGTATTGATATTAATGAACAAGGATTGGGAATTTGCGAAGGCTTCATTAGATGATAAAGTGGGCTGTGCTTATATGATCGAGAAAAATAATAATTCTGACGTAAATTCATCGATTAGGAGGTTGTTATAATGTTTGAAAAACAATACATGTTAAAAGGTAAGCATGCTACTTACGCAAAATTTTTAAGTTTGACCACATTAAAGAAGAATAAAGATGCAAAAATTGCTGGTGTATTTAGAGCAAATATTGATATTTATCTTGTTGCACCCTTAATTGGTGTAAATTTTAACTTGAAATCTGAAGAAGACACTATCTCAAACGATGAGTTAGCAATATTTGCTGAGCAACTAATCAGCCAACAAGACAATTTGATTAATGTTTTTCGGCTAGTCATGTTAAGCGAAAATTCATCAAATCTTTCAGACGATGAAAGAATTGAACGAGCATTTAAAGAGGATGAAGATTCAGAAAAACTAGCTGCGAATATGGAACTATTTCATAAATATATGCGTGGCGGCATTGAATGGTTATATGATCAATTTACTGAAGAAGCGTCAACAAAAGATGATTACTTAGCAAAAATTCTAAAAGTTACGCAAACGTATAAACTTGAGACATTTATGTGATACCTCAAGAAATCACGAAACCCAAATAGAGAACGGTTTTAAATTAGCTCCATTTAAGGTGTGTAAGTAAAAGACGCTTAGGCATGTGGTAGATTGGTAAAAATAGAATAGAAATCTTTAATTTGAGAATATTATGAAATAAGAGGTGTAATTATGGCAAGTGTGTTAACAAATTTTAGTGATATAGTCAAAGATATCAAAGAAAATAAAATACTATTACCAGATTTTCAAAGACAATTTGTGTGGACTGATGAAGAGCAACAGCGTAAAATTGTAGCATCAGTTTTGTCTAGAATGCCTATTGGCAGTATATTACTATTAAAATCTAAACCAGATGAGTTTTCTTCAAAAGCAATAGGTAATAAAACAGAAATTGATATAACAACGCTATCTGTTGATACTTAATTTCTGCTAGATGGCCAGCAACGTATAACTGTATTAACAAATGTTTTTTCAAATGCCATATTTGATGATTGTAAGAGGATTAGTGATTTAGTTTCTACATCATTAAAAAGAAGATTTTTTTTGAGAATTCCAAAATGGTGTAAGCGTGGGTCTGAAGAAGATATTTTTGGGGTTCATGAATTGGATTTTCCTATCACACGCCCAGATTCGGAGGAACCCGATTTTCTATCAAGCAATATTCTTCCGTTTGTCGAAGTTAAATATTTTAAAAAGAATGATTGTCAGCCATATAATCCTGATACAGACCTCGGGATTGAACTTGATGATTTTTGCATTTCCAATGAAGATGGTTATTTGGTACCATTATATTTGATTATACCTACTGAAAAGAAAAGAAGTGGTGTAATCACTTTGTGTTATCAAAGAATAGTCAAGAAAATTTCTGATTCCATAAAAGATGAAATTATTCATGAGTTTACAAAAAAAACAACTATCGAAGATAAAAATTTCTTTATTGATGAAATATTTATTGAAGAAGAACGAAATGATATCAAAGAAGACTATACAAAATTTATGAAGGAGTTAGAAAACCGTAGCCAGCTATGGGGTCGTTATTTGCAGGATTATTTAGATTCATGCATACGGAATATGACATTAAACCAGATTATCGTTGAAGAATCAAAAAGAGCAAGAGCAATAGATATATATATGAAAATTTGAATCGTGGTGGAATTAGTTTAAATACGTTTGATCTAGTGATGGCTAGAGTGGCGACTGTAAGTAAAACAAATTTTTACAATCGTATTGCTGAAAATATTGGAAAACCTAGAACTTATAATGTCGACGTGATTCCTGATGGAGTTCAAAATTTATTAAAAAATAGCATTGAAAATGAACATTACAACGCATCAATTAGATTAAAATGCTATGACCTAAGCAAAAATGTTATATCGACTACATATATTGATGTCTTTTTAAACGTTTGTTCATTATATTATAATAATCTAACCTTCACTGCTGATGTGTTTAGAATAGATCATATGAAAAGAAATAAAATATTAGATATGAATCCGAAATTCATAGATGACAAGTGCGAAATTATTTGTGATGCTATAGATAGAGCAATGTTCTTTTTTAATACACGGTGTGGTATTAGAGATATTAAGGAAATTAATTATTCACTTATGATTGTTTTAGTTTCAACAGTTTTCATTGATGATACGTGGTTCAATGATAAACAGGTTCATAAAAAATTGGAAGCTTGGTATTGGAGTGCCATTTTTTCGGGTGAATATGACAAAGATCAGAATGTTCGTATGATTACAAATTTACAGGCAATGGTGAGACAATTTACAAAAAAAAGTAACGCTGATTGGCTGAATAAAATGATGAAAAATGTTTTGGAAACAAAATATTTTTCCGACGAAGGTGTTTTACTGTTAGAGTATGCGGATGAAGATCGTTATCCAAAAACTGTATTGCGTAATTTCTTTTGCCAGTACTTATTAGCGCAAACATATCGTGATATGTTTGATAATAGTAAACTTGTTAGTGTTTTTGCGGAAGAAGAAAATGAACTTGAAGCCCATCATATAATACCTTTAGGTTCAGCAACGAAGGTCGGAGATTCTACGAAAGATCTTAGAAATAAAAATAGTTCAATTTATAATTCTCCCTTGAATTTTGTGTTAATAACAAAAAATTCAAATAGAGATATATCAGATAAAAGTCTTCATGATTATGCACAAAGCTTGACAGTTGAAGCAAAAGCAAAATTATACATTTCGAATTACGATGGAAAAGTAGATGATTTAACTACAAAATCATACCTAAAGAATAGATACAGCATGCTTAATGGTGTTATCAGAAGTCATATAGCAGGACTCCTAGTTTAATCAAAACTAAGTGCATATGAAACCTCTGAAACAGCATACAGTGCCTGACATAAACTAATAAACATGCCATGCCTGCCATTATAGATTATTAATTTATAACAAGCACCATTTAGGTGGGTGTGCTGATAACAGGAACTGAGCTCTAAATGAACGCTGCTAAACCCTCTTCAGCTCGTCGGGAAATAATAAACCTGTCGGCTTTGAAGGAGCCGGGGACGTGTACTGGATCTTGAACTTTTCGAAGTCGCTGAGTCTTTTGAATGGAAGTAGGGTTGATCAAAACAAAAAGCTTCAGCTCGGAACCAGTTAGCCACATCGATCTGATCGAGCTGGAGCTGATGATCAATGTTCGCAAAAAAATCGTCAGATAATGGCGTTCAGCCTCATCTAGTGTGGCAATTTCCAATGGCACGGTCAGGTTTTCCAAAAAGGCCTGGTCTTTAGATGTCAGTAATTCAAGCAGTTGGTTGATACTGGGATCTACATCGGGAAAGTCGTACAGGTTCTTGAGATATTTATTGTCAATCATAACCGAGATCCTCCGCCAGGTATTAAATAAAATTTATCTGACGCTCCCCCAGCAGTTGTTCGGCTTTGGGGTTAAGGATTTTCAGATTGGAATAGGTTTCCAGTTTTTCTGCGATAATCGACGTTAACGGTTCTTTGATTTCGTCATTGATCCAGCCATCGGAAAGGTCGAAAAGATCATGCCCGTGCCTGACATTAATTTATGGCTGTCCTGATCAAGGTTGAGAAATACGGTCAGGGGATTATCGCATTATTAGTTTAGCTTTATCAATGCGGATAAAAGGAGGGTGATCGATGTGTTTCTTAAAAAAGTTCTTAGCTGAACGGCGCCGCAAGAAAGACCATGCCAATCGTCACAATGACACCATCAGCACTGAACTCAATACCGCAACACTTTCGTTGGATGCCCTCTTTGCCGATCCAGATCACTATATTGATGCGTCTGAACTAGATCAATGGCAATATCAGTGGCGTTACTTAAGCAGTGGCGATGGGATCATTCGAACGGCTAGGCAAATGACGGCCGCGGAAAAAAACACCCTTGAGCGCATCGCGGCTTTTTCGCAACGGTTCTCCGAATTGGCGGATGAGGTGAATCGACACAACGACGCCTACATTACAGCGCGGCTGGAAAATATAAAAAATATGATCCTGCCGATTGAAGGGAAAAACCTCGACGCCCAGCAGTTGGCCTGTATTTTAAAAGAAGGTCGCAATCACCAGGTCGTTGCGGGCGCCGGAACCGGAAAGACCATCACTGTGATTGGCAAGATCAAATTTTTGCTTAAAGCGGAAAAATACAAACCAGCCGAAATTCTGGTACTTTCCTTTACCAACGCCTCGGCCACCGAAATGTGTCAGCGGATTAACAAAGAAACCGGCGAAAACATCGCGGCCATGACCTTCCACAAGCTGGGGATGAATATCATCACGGCAGTAAATGGGGTCAAGCCAAACATCACTCAGATCAATCTGTCAACCTTTGTTAAGGAAACCCTCAATCAATTGCTCAAAGATCCGATTTACCTGAGAAAATTTATCCAATATCTCAGCTTCTATCGGATCAGAGAAAAGTCAGCCTTTGATTTTAAAGACCAGACGGAGTACCAGGATTATCTGTCCGTTAATCAGCCGGTGACCCTGAAAAATGAGCTGGTCAAAAGTTATGGCGAAATGGAAATCGCCAATTATCTGTATCAAAAAGGCATTAATTACCAGTATGAACGCCCTTACCAGACCGATACCGCAACCATCGAGTATGCCCGATATGTTCCAGATTTCTATTTGCCGGATGCGGATCTCTACCTTGAGTATTTTGGCATTGACCGCAAGGGGCAGGTACCCGATTATTTTAAGGCTAAGGCCAACAAAACTGCCACCCAAAGCTATCAGCAAGGGATGGTGTGGAAACGCAAGATCCATGCCGAAAACAATACTACGATGCTGGAGCTCTATGCCTATGACCATTTAGACGGCAAGCTGATACAGGTGCTGGAAGAAAAATTGCTTGCCGCCGAGGTGGTCTTTAAGCCCAAATCAGATGCTGAATTGTGGGCTGAGATCAAAAAATATCAGGGTCATTTTTTCGAGAATCTGGGACAATTGTTTGAAACTGTGATCAACCTGGTGAAGATTAATAATCAGCTCTTTGATCAGCTTTATCAATTAAACCGCATCCATCAGGGGCATCAGTTACGCAGTAATTACCGGATCATTGAGTTGATTGAACCGGTTTTTAAAGCTTATCAGACCCAGCTCGAAAAAAATAATGAGATCGATTTTAACGATATGATTAATCTGGCCACAAAATATGTGATCAGTGGCCAGAATCGGCACCATTATGGCTATGTGATTGTGGATGAGTATCAGGATATCTCCCGGGCCCGGTACAACCTGCTGAAAGCGATGCGCAATCAGTCGGATTTTGGTTTATTTTGTGTCGGGGATGACTGGCAGAGTATTTATGGTTTTGCGGGCAGTGATATCAATTATATTCTGGACTTTGAAAGCTACTGGGGGGCTGCGGAAGCCAGCAAGATCGAAACCACCTACCGCTTTTCCAGGAGTTTGATTGACGTCAGCGGCCATTTTGTGATGAAAAACCCCAAGCATATCAAAAAGAAATTGAGTGCCGTGGCGGGTGATCGATCCCATCCAGAGGGTGAGTTTTCACTGGGTCTGATTGAAGGGCACAATGAAAGAAGTCTGGTAACATTTATGGAAGCGACCATTATGGAGCTGCCCCAAAATAGCAGTGTCTTTTTTATTGGTCGTTATAATCATGATATTAAATTGTTTGACCAATCGCCGTTTAAGTGCCAGTATGATAATCGAGGCGGTAAGACTCAGGTCAGCTATCCGTCCAGAACTGATTTACAGATGGAATTTTTGTCGGCTCATAGATCCAAAGGTTTACAGGCGGACTATGTTTTTATTCTAAATAATAAAGAAAAAAGCTATGGTTTTCCGAGCAAAATTCAAAATGATGCGGTGGTTCAATTGCTGCTTGACGATACCGAGGATTATCTTTATTCGGAGGAACGGCGCCTGTTTTATGTGGCCATGACCCGGACGAAGAAAAAGGCTTGGCTGTTGGTTCAAGATGGTAACAAGTCGGTCTTTGTGAAAGAGTTGATGGCTGATTTTCCCAGTGAGCTGCAATCCCGGCAGCAGATCTGCCCCAAATGTGGGGGCAGCCTGGTGATTCGCCGTAGTGTTCATGGTGAATTTTGGGGTTGCTCTAATTATCACAAGGGTTGTGCTTTTACTCAGGGGATTGGACCAAAAAAAGACAGTCATTCCCGGCCGCAGCCGGTGCAACGGCAACAAAAGAATTTTAAAAAGGATTGAAAACTAAATAGAGATCTGAACCAATATTTGTCCCTGCCATAGATTATTAAACCTGAAGATTAATAGATTAAAACGATGTATAAGAAAGGAAATGTTGTATGAAATGCAATCAATGCCAACAAAATGAAGCCATCATACATATTAAAGAAAGTGGTGATTTCTGCCTGAGTTGCCATAACCAGATTATGACAAAGCACTTGGGGATCGCAGCCGTCGATCCCTGTGAGATGGTCGTGTCTCTAAAAGACCCTCAGGGGAATGACCATACATTTGAAATCTCACTGTTGCTGCTTCCGGGCATTGCCATCTGGCGGGGCTGGGAAATTGATGGCGGCTATGAATTTGAAACGCAGTCGAGACCGGAGGACAATCAGGCATTTGCCTATCTGCAGTTAATCCAGAAGATCGCAAAGGGGTTGGCCCAGAAGACCCTGGTGCGTTATTCAGAGAATCAGCCAATCAGTAATGCAATTCATTTGAGTGATGGCCAGTACGGCTTAAATAGTGTTGGTACCGGCCGGATTACCTTGGATGAAGAATCCAGAGATCTGGCCAGCCTGGTTATTGATGGGCAAGTCGTGTCCATCGAAGCTTTTGGCCAGGCACTTACCTGCTATGAAGGAGCCACCCTGGTCTTTCAGATCCAAGATCAGTCAGAACCGGTGCTGGAGCAAGGGATGGTCCTGCAACCACTCAGCATCGATCCCGAACAGATTTACCAGCATTTTGAAAGAACCCTGAGCTGGTTTCTGGACGAAGGGTTTCTCAGCTATAAACGGGTCAGTGCCTGCGGGGATGCTTTGACTGACAGCGTGTCTGAACTGAAACGGCTGTTGTGCTATGGTGATCAGGAAACAGCCAGGAAACTGGGTCAACGGATGAAAGAACGGCTGATTTCAATAGAAAATGACGATGATTATTTTCCTAACCATCTCATAGAAATGATAAATGCTACCCTTTCATTGAATCAAACTTAAAAAGAAGTGTAGAAATGAGTAAACAGATCATGGAAATTGGGAAACGACGGGCTACTATTTTTTCTGGTGAAGTAAGCAGTGGAACCATTGTGACGTCGGTGGAAATAAGTATTGGTTTTACCCCATCCTGCCAGGTTGAGGTCGAATTAAATGCTGTTAATTAACCCGCCTGATAGAGTATAATAAAACAGATACACACGAAAGTGGTAAAAGGAGATCATGCGATGCGACGAAGAATTATTTTAGTGGTGGGGGTAATTGCAGTGGTGGTTGCCATTTACTTTATCAGTAACATGAACTTGTTTTCAAAAGTTGATAATGGAAAGGAAGATGCTGTTTCCCAGGCGACCGCCAGCCGCTATCAGGAACTGGAAATTCGGGAATATCAGGGGGTTCGGCTCGACCCTGCCATCGGGCCCAGAGACAATTCAATTTCTGGGATTCAAGAAGTAGATCTTAGTACCTATCAGTTGCAATTGACCGGTCTGGTTGATAAGCCTGTAAGTTATACCTATGAACAGGTATTGGAAAAAGAGAAAGCGCAGCGCTTGATTACCTTGTATTGTGTCGAAGGATGGCAAGCCACGGTGCTTTGGGAAGGCGTGCACATTAACGATTTGCTGGCTGATGCAGGGATTAAAGATAATGCCACCGTCGTGATCTTTCACTGTGTCGATGGCTATACCACATCGATGCCACTAACAGTCATTAAAGACGAAGACATGTTATTAGCCTATTCGGCCAATGGCGTGTCATTGCCAGCGTCAATGGGTTTTCCTTTTATTGTGGTGGCCGAAGATAGACTTGGGTATAAATGGGCCCGCTGGGTTAATAAAATTGAACTATCCAGTGATGAAAGCTACAAAGGTTACTGGGAAAAGCGTGGCTATTCCAATGACGCCACTGTGAATTAATGTTCTAATTAAGAACTTATCTGAAAAGTATAAAGGAGAAATTTCATGAAAACAATGACCTGCTCCAAGCCAACCAGCCTGGCGAGAGTTAAACTCACCGAAGAAAATTTCTGTCCTCATTGTCGTACGCCGATCCGATCGGATTAGCCGGCATCCATTTAGGAGCTTAAATCGTATATTATTAACGAAATGAGGTTAATCTATGGAAAAATGTCGGGTAACAGATAATCATCAGATTCGCATCACCATCGTCGGTCTCTGTTTGTTGGGGACGATTTTTGTGGCGGTTTATTTCAACTATTTTAAGGGTATTGACGTCGTCTACACTCATCTTTTTTATGTGGTGATTGTAATGGTAGGTCTATGGTACAAACAATACGTGGTCCAGCTGGCCATGTTTCTGGGAATGTTCCATATCGTCATGGACTATCTCAGCAACGGCATATTTTTGATGGCGCCAGTACTCCGGGCTAGCATTCTTTTATTTGTGGCTTCAGGGATTTATTTTCTGATTAATCAGCTGGAATGCAGTCATAAAAATCTTAACCAGGTGATGAAAAGCGTTGGAGATGGGATCATTGTGGTCGATCTGGAGAAGCGCGTCACAATGCTCAATCGGGTGGCCGAAGAACTCACCGGATGGACCAATGATGAAGCACAGGGGAAGAGTTTTAATTTAATTTTTAATCTGTCCCATGAGAATCAGGAATATCTGGTGTCTAATCCGGTCGACGAGGTGCTTAGGACGGATTTCACTACCACTTCAACCAAACATGCCATGATTACTGATCGATATGGAAATCGTTTTAGTATCGAAGACAGTGCGACTCCAGTAAAAGATAGCAATGGGGTTACTACCGGGGTGGTTCTCATTTTTCGGGATATTTCGCAACGAAAAGCCCAAAATGAGCGAATTGAATATCTGAGTTATCATGATCATTTGACGGGGCTTTACAATCGACGCTATTTTGAGGAAGAACTCAAACGCATCGACGGTCGTCGTCATTTCCCACTTTCAATTATTATGGGGGATATTAATAATCTTAAAATGATCAATGATGCTTTTGGTCATCTGGCAGGGGATCGAGTGATTTATAATGTACACGCTTGTCAAGACACGAAATTAGAAATTTTTAGATAAATCTCCTTTCGCGTTTTGATTAGGCAGCC